>JAZQIO010000098.1:0-46317 GCA_045541135.1 Clostridia bacterium | reverse complement strand
TTCAAGTATTCATGTACAAACTGCCATGAATCGTCTGCATAAAAACGATGACCGCCATTACCTTTTACCAAGGTGCATCGTTCATCTAATCCTTGTGAAGCGTATGCATTCTTTCCCTTTTCAAACACAGCTTCTGCACCGGAAATAGGGAAAATATCATCTTCTATTCCTGATACCTGAACAAAGAATTTAGGATATGCCATAACCATGAGATCTCCCATATCAAAATAGTTTGCAATTTTAGGTACATAATTACAGGAACAATGATACATTGCTCCGATAGAATCCTTAAAAGTACACATAGCACATGAAGCCATCGCAAGAACAACTCTGTCCTCTAATGCAGCCACATAAACAGTTGTAGTACCACCACCGGAGTTACCCATACAACAAATTTTACTTACATCTACCTTATCAGCAAATTCTGTTTCCAAAACATCGATAAGTCTTGAAACATCCCATACGCGTTCACCAATTGTTGTTCTTCCCATTAAAAGTGCAGTCATGGCAGATTCATAACATTTAGGACCTGTTTCATCTCCGCCGCACTCACCAAAATTTCTTTGTTCTACAGCTATTGCTGCAAATCCTTCTTTAACGGCTCTTACACAAAAATCACGGTCGCCACCGTTAATTTTTTCTTCATCACCTTCATACTTTGGTCTTCCAAGAGAAATATGCATACCTTTTGAATGACCTTGCAGACATATCATCACAGGAGGATTATCTACTCCGTCAGGAATAAGTAAGTGGCAAGGAACTCTGTATCCTTCTTCACTTTGAAATGTAAAACGAATTTCTGTTGCATTATCAAGTTTGTTTTCAAACTCAATGTTAAAATCTGCATCTACTTTACAAAACTTTTCTATTCCTAAAAGTTCGGAAAGTTTTGCTTTAGCAGATTCTTGCCAAGTTTTAATATCTCCTCCATCATATGACATAGATGGAATAACTTTACCTAAAAAATATTTGTTATTTTCATATGCAGTTTTCATCAAAATTCCTCCAAAAGTATAACTACAGACGATTAAATATTGTACATTGTAAGATATTCTTTTGTATTATTAATCATTTCATCAAACATTTCTCTTGCCTGGTGAATTGGCAAATTAACAAGAGGGTCTGATATAAATGCCATAAATGCCTTATCAAGATTTCTTTCAACACCTGCTTCTACCACAATCTCTTGTTCGCCAACAATCCTTGAAATTAAACTATAAATCTCATTAGGTATATTGCCTGCCATAACGGGTCGTAATTCATTTGAACGGAATGATGCATTAGTTTCCACTACCGCTCCCAAAGGAAGATTTGGTATTTGTCCAACATTTGGAATATTAACATTTGTTACAAGGTCGCGAAGCCCAAGTAAAGCTCTTATTTGTTCTACCCCTTCTTCACCGGTAACAGTTATTTCAAATTTTTCTTCACCATTTAATAGTCTTCTGCTTTTTTCAAGTCTACCTGCAAGTTTTTCTTTACGTGATTTTACATCAGTTAGAGCAAATTTAAATTCGCTTACTCTTTCAGGGTTGTCCAGATACCATTCTTTGTCGCAAAATTCAGCAAGATGTCTGTCGCCTGCAGCAGCAATAAATCCGTATCTTAAAAACAAATCAATCTTAACATTGTGATGCGACACTAAGCCACCATTAGCCCAATGTTCATCTTCACCTTTATAAGCAGGAAAACCTGTTTCCTTATATTTTTCACAATATTCCCTATATAAAGGCATCAAATCAATCTTCTGATACTGCGCTGCAGTAAGCCATGTAAAATGGTTTATGCCTGTAACATTAACCTTAATATCCTCTCGCTTAACATCCTTGATGCCTTTAAATTCATCAAGCATATTTGCAAGTATTTCCTGTGTGAAGAAAACCTCGTGGCAACATCCAAAAGCCTTAATCTGCGGAAACACTTTATAAAGTGTTTTAACACATATTGTCATAGGATTGGTATAATTTATTACCCATGCATCAGGACAATATTCTTTAACAGCAAGTGCAATTTCTTCAAACATAGGAATTGTTCGCAATGCTCTGACAATACCACCAGGTCCAATTGTGTCACCTACAGACTGGTATATACCATACTTTTCCGGTGTATGTACATCACTTTCCATTTCATCAAAAGTACCGGGTAAAATTGATATTACAACAAAATCAGCACCTGTAAGAGCATCTCCAATATTTTCGTAGGCTTTGTAATTCCATACAGATTTACAATCCTCAAGTTCTTTAATTCTGTTGCCTATTATTTCATTATCTTTTGCCGCCTTCATATCTATATCATAAAGGGCAACTTCACCACTTATATCATCCGCCTTGGCAAGGTCACTCATAAGACCCCAAGCCCAACCTCTTGAGCCGCCACCAATATAGGCAATTTTTAAATTTTCTATCATAATTATCCTCCAAATATTTACTTTCAAACAGCACTATGAATAAATATCATAGTGCTGTTTTAGCTCTTTAGAAATTTGTTCCCAAATATATTTAAGGGGGATAGAATATTTTAAAAGAAGATTTCCAAAGAGCATCATTATATAGACAAGCTTACGCTTTCCACACACGTGTATGTTTAACAAAACATTAATTTATGGTTATTTCTTTATGTTCCATCTGTGGAATTGCTGAAGTAAGTGAATCAAAAATAAATGTTTTAACTTTATATCCTGATTTTACATAAGTTGTATAATCTGTACCTGAAATAACATTTGACAAAACTCCGTCTTCAACTGTTGTATCAACAAATAGCTTTTCCATGCTACCTGATGTATTGTATACAGCAGTAACAAGGCACAAGGATTCATAACTACCATTTACTGTCGCTTTAGCTTCCACCTTTGCATTGTCATCAGCCAAAGATAATGAAAGCATTTGTGTCGGGATATATTTTGCCGGCAAAACTGAAACATCCATATCATCATAATATGTATCACATGTAACTTCTTCATCTTCTACTGTTTCAGAAGTCATACGTATCATATTGATACAAAAGTCTGTAGCATAATTGATTGTTCCTTCTCCATAATATACCTGGTTACCATTTGCATATACACCTACATTAATTTTATTTTCGTCAGTCAAATATGCTCTTATATCAAATGTAATCCAATCACCAACATTATATGGAATATTTTTTGAATTAACAGTATTTATTCCGTAAGGACAAGCAACATAAAAATCACCATCATCATATCCGATTTGAATTTCGGTCAAATCTGTTGAAGTATTAGCCACTGATGTCAATTTTATAATAGTTATTCTCTCCATATCACTGCTTGCTGTTGGAACCTTCATATCATAAGAATAAGATAAAACAGGCGTATCGGAAGTCATATATTCTTTTACACTTTTACGGTAATTAGACTGAACATCAGACCAATTTATTACATAATATGTATTATCATCCTCAACAGCATTTGAAACACCTGTTCCATAACAACCAGATTTTACAAGAAACTGTTTTACAAATTCGCAATCAGATAGTGAATACATACTGATATTTGCAGATGTGGGTTTTAGTGGAATTTCATTTGTTTCGAAAGCGGTTCCTTTGTTATCTTTAAGCAAACTACCATCAAACTTTGTTATATTTTTTGCAACAATTTCAGGAGTTTCGGGTTCATCCGGTACTTCAGGTACATCTGGTACTTCTTCCGGAATTGTTGTAGGTTTGTATGATTCTCCCATAGTTGAAATAATTATATTATCCATATATGTTGATATATTTGCATCCTGTGTAAATGTGAAATTATTTAGTGCAAATTTACTTGAATAGTCCACATTACCTTCGCCATAGAATATTTGAGCATCTCCAACATACGCACCGCAAATTAATTTTCCGTCATTACCGCGATATGCCCGGAACTCAACAGTTACCCAACTTCCGGGTGTGTAACTTACTGTTTTTGAATCCGATGTCTCAAATCCGGCTTTTGTTGCATTTATGCTGAATTCTTTAGTTGAATAATCAATAGTTATATTTGTTGGATTTGTTGATGATGCAGTATTTGTATCCGTAGCACTAATTACCGGCTTGAAACTTCTTTTTGCATCCACATTAGCATCGTTTGGAATGTTTATATCATATTTAAAAGAAAATACAGGAGTGTTTTCTATATATGCAAGTAGCGACGTTCTATAATTTGTTTTACTTGAAGTATTTGAATTCTTAATATAATCATAAGTACCGTCATTATTTTCATCAACACCTGTAAAAGTACCACCAATATTCTTCCTAATAATTGATGTTGAATCAAATTCTATACTTCCGGTTGATTCTCCCGGAGATGAACCATCATAAGAAGTAAGGACTGTTACTGCACCGGTTGTATCATTGGCAGATACAAGAGAGCTTGTCGCAAAAACCATTGCGAAGATTAATAACGCTGAAATAATTCTTTTCATTTTTTTACCTCCAAATTCACTTTATATTTGTTAGTTTCATAAGTTCAAAAATAATCTTTGAAGCTTCTGCTCTTGTAAGTTCATCAAGGGGCCTGAACTCATTGTTATAGCCCTCAATAAGACCTATTGACTTCATAAACATTACTGCATCCTTTGCATAGTCGGAAACCTTATCGTTATCCGCAAAAGCTTCTGCTTTTTCAGTTTCCGTTTCTATACCAAGCTTTTCTATTGTTCTTGTAATCATAACTGCCATATCCTGACGTGTTATGTTTGAACCGATACCAAATTCAGTTTTTGAAATACCGGTTACTATACCAAATTTTTTAGCCTTTAGCACATAAGGTTTGTACCACTCATCAGAAAGTACATCAGCAAATGTATTTTCTGCTTCTTCTGTTTCAATATCAGTGGCCTCAACAAGCATTTTCAGGAACTGCTCACGGGTTACATTATCAGCAGGATTAAAGTAACCTGTACCGTCACCCGAAACAATTTCTTTTTCAGTAAGCTCTGTAACATAGCTATAGTACCAGTCGTTTTCATTAACATCAGTATATGAAACCACAGGTTTTATATCAACAGGCGGCTCTGCAATCGGAGGTTCAACTACCGGTGGTTCAACAACAGGAGGTACTACTGCGGCACCGCCGCCTCCACCTCCGCCGCCAACACCATGGCTGCCTTTGTTATCCTCTTTATCGGTATTTGTTCCTTCTTTTTCAGTACCTACTACAATAGGTTCATCACCGAAATACAGATAACCACCTGATTTTGACGTTCCCGACACTGCATTTGTATTGTACATTGCCCCCTTTGAAGATGTGCCGACATAAATTGTCAAATCCTTAAGATCTTCTTCCGTAAATGCTGTTCTTAAATTATCGGGGTCGTTAATAACCTTATCTGTAGAAATCTCAACCATGCTCGAACCATTTAATTTATAACCTAAAGTTTTTGGTGTTTCACTCTTAAACAGATATCCATCTGCATAGAACGGACTTTTGATGTATGTGCCGTTGTAAATAAATACCGAAACAGCGTCGCTCTTTTCATCCTCTTCTATCAACAAAGCCTCGGCATCAGTTGTGTATTCACCTATTTTAACTTCTTGCTTTGCGGTGTAGTCATTAAGATGATAGTAATAGTAATTACTGAATTCGCCGCTATTATTGTTTGTGATTTTTATCCACATTGCAGATGCCTTGTTATCGGCAATGCCTGTATCAATCATAGCTGTTTTAACATCATAGTCATTACCCTTGTCTACAGGGTAGACAACTGTTGTGTAGGAAACTTCACCGATAGCACGTTTTTCATAAACGCCCTTTTTAGCCGCAATAAACGCACCGTCAGAAGGTGAGAATATAGAGTCTTCAAGATAAATATCGTAAATATCATCCATATCTGCTCCTGCAACAATTACATTTGCAGTATCGGCAAAATTACTTTTAATCTGCTTTTTGCCGTCGTCTGTAATATGAATTCCGGAAGATGGAAGCATATGCCAAAACTGAGTGTAAGTAGTGATTTCCTCTTTGTTTTCAGGAATAACATAATCGTTTATAATAAAGAACTCCTGATTTTTAAGGAACATTACAGAACGCTGGTTATAATCTGCTCCATCAAAGAAAGCATTAGAATATGTCGTAAAGTTATACAGGTCGTTAAGCTCCTGTTGTTCTTCAATGCTATTCTTGCCCTCAGCTCCTTTAGGACAGTTGCCACCATTTATTGTAATAAGGTTATGCTGCTGTGCAGACTTCATAAAGTCCATAATATCGCCGGTTTGTGTAGAACCGTAGGACTGGTCTGTAAGCAAAAACTGACCGTAACCCCATAATGAAAATGAAAGCACATCCGCATGTCCGTGAGAACCTTCACATGTTCCTGTAAAGCACAGAGAAATATCATTATCACCCCAGCCACTTCTCATATATGTGCGAAGACCATAAGGATATGAGATTGAGGTGAATTCGGGTAATCTACCACTACTTCCGTTCGTAGCCACATATTCCATTTCAGGATCATCATAAAGAAGAAGTTTATACCATGTGGTAAGTGAAGAAACTGAATTGTCACTATAATCCATAGAGTCACCCATGTTAAAACCGTAATAACCCGGTGCACTCTGATAAAGCACATTTTTAACTATGGATTTCATCAGCTCCAGCCCCTCTTCATCAAATGGCATTACCCCTCCGGATCTTTGCTGAAACTGCAAGGACGAAGAGTATGTTCCAAGCAAAGTAAATACATAGCCACGTCCAAGCTCAATACACATACCATCACGAAGAACCTGACCTTCATGCCATCCGCTGTATCGTTCTTCACCACCAAGCAAAAGACCTCTGTTATCTGCTTTTACTGTTTCAATCCATGAATCAGAGTAATCAAGTTCAGGATACATTGTTGACATTTGATACATAGCACCTGTTGCATATGTCGCCCAGTTATTTGTAAACCTCTTTGTTTGAACCCATGAAACATCTATAAGATTTGTCATTTCAACATAGTGTTTTAAAACTGCTGTAAATATTTCGGGTGTCATCGTTTTACTTCCCCAGAGTTTTACAAAACCGTTAACTCCCCAACGGGATACATGACCTGACATATCCAGACAGTTCATTACTTCACTGTTTACCCCAATGCTATTAATAAGTCCCATTTGGTTTCTGAGGAAGGTATAAGCATATTTTTCATCACCCGTTACATCATAACAAGCAGCAAGCATATTTATGGCATTACCTCTGTGAAAATAACATATTTTACCTTTAGTAGTTGTAGAGCTTGTTGTTATGTAATCCCAAACATCCTGTTCATTTACTGAAAAGGCAAGCCAGTCTGTAAAAGTATTCCAACACAGTGTTTTTTCATTCCAATTATTGTCAGACCAATGATATATTGCAAGTTCTTTTGCGGTAAGGTCATATTCCTCACCGGGTGAAACACGTGCTGTAAAATTTAGTGTTGCAGATGAAATTTCATCATTTACTGTAATGGATGAAAGGTCAAACTTCATATAAGCTCGTCTTGTAGGCGAAGCCTCTGACCCCCAGTCATTATCAGCTTTGCCAAGCTGTTCCTGATCATCTGCCGAAAGATTATTGGAATCCCAATGACCTTCGTAGCCATATTCCTGTACATACAGTACATCACTGCCACCATAGCTAATGTCAGCATAGTCGCCGGCACGTATATAAGAATCTTCAGTTACAGGGAAAATACGAGGAGTACCATTTACCACAAGAGTTATTGTTGGCACTTCTCCGCTTTCGTATGCTTTAATCTCAGCAGGTGTATTACTTTTATCCATAGACATAACAACAATGGTTATCTCCTTCTGCTTGTCAGAAAGCATGGAATTTACCGTATCCTTCATATCAACTTCTACTTCTTCCCACTCTGTGGAATTAACCTGTGCTATTCCTCGTGATATACCATTCTGAGTATTAACCGCATAAAAATTACGGATAATAAATTCAGACTGGACACGCGCATTCTCTGAAATTGATGTTGAACGTGTTGTGTAGTTATATTTTTTGGGCGTATAGTAATCCATAAGTTCTTGTTTTGCAAGCTCATAGTCACCCGATTTTACAGCCTCCATAACGGGCTTAAATTCCGGAAATGCATCCGGGTCTGTATCGTACTTGAAATATGAAGGTATTTCCCATACCTCATTTTCAGCATCCCATTTACCGAAAAATTCCTCATCAGGTAATCTTTGAGGGTCACCAAGCATAGGAAAGTCGTATGTATCGTTTCTGTATATATACTTTCCATCTGCATCATAAGCATTATCGCTGACTTTAGCAAAGCTCACAACCGGCAAACAGGATATTATTATAAGAAGCGAAAGAATTAAAGAAATAATTTTTTTCACAGTTTTTTCTCCTTTCATTAATCTATAATTACAGCAAGGGGAAAGGGGGTATAACTCCGAACCGGAGGGGGATCAGAGTCCCCTTGCCGTAAAAATAGCAAAATTTCTTATTTTATAATGTCCATTACCATTGAGATAACCTTTGCGGCTTCCGCTCTTGTAAGCTGACCTTTAGGATTAAACTCACCTGATTCATAACCGTTTAAAATTCCAAGTGATTTCATTGTATAAACCGCCTCATAAGCATAAGATGAAATATTTGCATCATCAGTAAATAAATCCCAGTTTGAAGAAATATCAGCATTTCTATCAATAATATTATTTATGATAACTGACATATCCTGTCTTGAAATAGGTGCACCTACACCAAACTCATTTTCGCTTATACCATTTACAATACCGTTAGCCTTTGCAGCATATACATAAGGAGCATACCATGCTGTTGACTCAACATCACCAAAACCTTTACCGTTAACTACAAGTTCTAAGCCTGCCGCATTTACAATCATCTTAACAAATTCTTCTCTTGTAACATAATTGTTTGGATTAAATCTGTTGTTATCGTCGCCGTCTATAATATTTTCATTCTTCAAATCAAGAACATAAGTGTAGAACCAATCTGTTGTTTTAACATCTTCAAACAACTTATCTGAAGAACTTACAGATGGCTGAACAGTTGTGTTAACCTCAGGGAATGCAGATGAGCTGTTTTCGCCGATGAAGATATTACCGCCTCCACCGCCTCCTGAACCACCGGAAGATGAACCGGTCTGAGCATCACCATTACCTTTTACGTAGTATCTGAATCTTTTTGTTGAAGTAGCATCGCCGTTTTTAGAAGTTACTGTAAGTATAACTTCTGTATTTTTTTTAGGCTTTGTTACTGTTCCGTTTATGGAAATTACATCAGGATGTGATGACTTCCATGTAAATATTGAACCGTAAAGACTACCTGTTGCAGGCAAAGTAATAGATGTTGCTGTAAGAACATATTCTTTTGGCATATCAAGCTCTGTAATATCTATATACGACTTATCTGAAGAATCATATACTACAAATCCTGCTATTTCATAAATATCAACATAGTCGCCCGTATAAACAATATTGTCAATCTTCACGTATCTTGCATTTTCTTTCTTAAATGTAACAATATTTTTTGCCTCAGTACCATCAAATTCAGGCTGTGCAACCAATGTCCAGTCCACCTTATCATTTGATACATAAATGTCACATGATACTAAACCATTATTTGCAATAAACATTGTGTTTATATCCTGAGTATTCTTCATATCAATAACAATACTACTTGTTTGGTTGATAAATGTACCTCTGAACATTGTGTCTGTAAAGTTGCCGTCTACCATTGCATCTGTCTGATATTCTCCTGCAGGAACAGATTCACCATCATTTAAAACATCGCTGCCTGCAAAGATGTTATCTTCAGGTATAGCGACAACATTAAATGTTTTATTGTATGTTGCACCTGTACCGCCCGGACGTGTAATTGAAAAATCAACATCAAAGAATGTAATATTTGCGGGAGCATTATACGTTCCGTCATTTGAAAGGATAGCAGTATTATGTGAATTCCATGTTACTATAGCATCGCCAATTGCTGAAGAACTCATGCCAATACCGGAAGTGATAACACCCTTTTCTATTTCATCAAGATATCCGAATTTTTCAATATTGTAATTGTAAAGCGAATATTCATCAAGGATAACTTTTTCATTACTTACATTTGTAGACTCAACTGTCTTGAAGTTTTTTGCAGCTTCGGAAAAATCGATATAGTCATATAGCAACACACCATCTTCAAATACTGTAACCTTGGAATTGTTAAAGTCCATAATAACCTTTACATTTCCGTTTGCATCAAGGTCTATAATCTTTTTGCCGTCAGAATCCTTTAGAACTGCTGTACCATTTAAAATTGCCTCATAGGTTACAACACCTGTCATCGGTGTTTCTATACTTGCGGTGTCCGTGAATAATGTAACATCAGCACCACGTTTTGCCACAGTAAATTCAACGTCCTTATAAGCTGTTGCTGTGCCGTTTGTTACAGCTGCTGTCAAAATAACCTTTGTAGGTTCAGAAATATCCTTATTCTTATTTATTACACCATCTGCAGACAAAACATCGGAAGGTGAAGAGGGTGAAACAGTCCATGTAACTGAGTTACCTGAAACTGTATCAGGTAATTCAATATCTGTAATCAGACCATTTGCAGGCTGGTTTGTAATAAACCTTGCTGCAAGCTTGCTTGTACTACTTTCAAGTAATAATTCAGGGTCGTTTGTTCCTTCAATTACAATTGAAAAGATTTTATAGACACGAACCGCAGAATTTTTACTATCATAAATTTCCGCCGTTACTGTTACATTTTGTTTTTCGCTGCCTCTGAAAGCATACTTGCTTTCCAGGTCAACAAAATCCGAATCTGCAGACCATTTAACATCATAGCCATTTAATGTTGATGGTAAATCTCCCATCTTTCCGTATGCATCACTTTGTTTTGAGGTAACATCATCCATTGTAATATTCTCAGAATCTGCAATACAGCTGTTGATGTCAGCATTTGAAAAATTCACATTATCATCTGCAAAGACAGAAATAACTTTTGTCGTACCAACATACAAACTGTCACTATCTTCCTCAACATTCATTTTAAATGTGTTTACAAAATCATTACCGATATATTGCATTGTATCTGACTTAACGCCGTTAACATATACCCAAATCTGTTTATTTATCGTATCTACTCTTACTTTAAACTTATTTACATCCTCGTTTTTAATTGAAACAGATGTATAAGGTAAAGCATTTGTATTGTATCTTGCAACATCCTTATATATATCAATAGTTGCATAGTTTACATATTCCTCACCATCATCATATCCAACATTGATGCTTACAGGCATCCCATTTTCTGCGAATGTCTTGGCAACCGACGGTGTAACCTCAAATTCAAAATCATAAACACCAGACAGACTATTTATGTATGTTGATGAATATTCATCGGAAGCAACTACACGATTCACCTTCATAGTTAAATCATCAACATTTTTATTGAAATTATTTTCATAAATTGTTTCGTTTACAACATCTGCTCTTTTCAAAACATTAAGATTATAAAGCCTGAATAGTTGAAGAGAAGGCGTTGAAGCTGTTTTATATTTATTTGATAAAACAATCTTTTCATCACCATACCCACGTTTTACAATACCTTCTGTTGTGATAACACTATCATCTGATGTTGTCCAAACACCATCAGGCAAAGAGATATTTTCAACAACTGCATCAGGATTTGAAACTAATGTTTTTGGCATAATGGTTTCATCTTCCAAAGCTTCTGATATTGCATAATTTCGGTCTGCTATTCCAAGTTCGGGATTAACAGGTCTATCTATTTCATAAATTTTTACACCCTTAAAGGTGAAGGTGGAACCCTTTGCAAAACCAAGACGAGGTGTAAAGGATATACTTTGAATAATATCACCGTTGTATGCACCATTGCCTGAAAAAACAAACTTATTGTTCTTATAAATAAAGTACGCCATCCGTTTGTTTGTTGTATCAATCACCAAACGAGCTATTGTATCTTCACCTTTCAAATAATTACAGTCTCCCTGTTTATAGACCGTTGACCCATCATAAAACATAAAAGCATTAGCGGAAGTAACACGTATTGTGTGAAATGCTTTTTCAACTTTAGAAGTATTTGTAAAGTCAGGCTGATAACCAACATCCCAGTCAAATCGTACAGACGCACCAGTAAGGTTCGTTGAAAGATTTGAATTTATATACAAATCCACTACATAAGTACCAATTAAGCCATGCTGATATGTTGTTGTACCATTTGCCATATCTTGTTCAAGGTTTGCAACAAGATGTAAAACACCGCCAACGCCACTTGATGCAGTTCGATCAGACTGTAAAGGCTCTGTAAGCTTTGTCAATGTAAAACCATCTTCTGTGTATTCGCCTTTATAGTCCCCTGACGATTTGAAGTTATTTGGAATAGCTTCACCCGGAATATTGCTTCCGGTAAACTTATAATCAGCAATCTTTGTACCCGGTTCTGCTGTAAGACCAATAACCTCTGCCCAGTCAGGTATAGCATTTGTTGGGTCTGCAACTTCTACAGCACCTACCGTAAAAGCAGGAATAATACCGATTACCATACACAAACATATTAAAAGTGAAAGTATTTTTTTCATATCGTCATCCCTCCTATTTACGTATTGCCAATACTCTTACATTAGAATATACAGCTCCAACATAAATTGTGTTGCCACACTGTATGTCTTCAAACTTGCCAAGCTCTGCATTGCCTTGTTCATCAATTAAGAATATTACAGGCGTACCCGTTTTATAAATTTCATATGTGATTGGCTCATTACCTTCACCACAGTTTATTGTAATGCTGTCTGTCCATCGGATATATTTTGTTGATACATAGTTGTATCTACATTCCGAAACCTCACCTATACATATTTCATTAATCTGGTTAAGATTAAATGCACCTGTTCCTTCATAATTGTCTATTGATTGAAGAAGTTGACAGTTTCTAAGTTCATCTGTACCTGCTATTGTTTCGTAATAGAAAATATCACCCTTCTTCATATTCATAAAGCGGTTATGTACTGTTGTTGACATAAGAGGTGATACAACATAGCTCTTTTCACCGTCTTTTGTAAGCATATGTATTCTTAAAACCACGTTTTCGTCTTTGTCAAGTACATGTGATACTTTTTTAAGTACTGCTATATCGCTTGTATTAGGGCTTATGCTTCCTGCAACGCCCGATCTCATTTCTGCATTTATAACTGCAAGACCTGCAATGCTTGAAGTTTCATCCACATCATACGCGTTGATAAAATATTCTGAACCGTGAACCAATTTTACAGGCACCAATAAGTCATCGTCAGATGAACCTGCGTTTGAAGGAATACAAATAGACATTGTAGCACTTTCTGTAATACCAAAGCCTTCTGTTGCCTTACTTCCAAACGCTTTACCGTTTTGATTATAAGTTTTTTTAGCAGTATCGCCGTTATATACATTTAGTATCTCAATCTTGTTTATTCTATCATTAGCATCAAAGCCGTATGAAACAACTTTACCCTTAATCAAAGGAATTGCTTTTACTGCGGTAACTGTTTTGTCATCCACTTTTAACTTTGTTGCCAATTCATATATTACTTTTGAGTCATTTCGGAAAAAGAGTTCTTTGCTGGAATCTGCAGTACCTTCTTCGTCAAAGGATTCCGTACTTGTTTCGCTGATATATCCCGGCATTATCAGTGCAACCTTTACTGTATCATCAATTCCAGATGCTGTCTGCGCATCCATTATATATGCGTAATTACATTCAGCCTTTGTCTTTTCTACATGGAAAACCTTACCCATAAAGTTGATATATGCATCAACATGTATTCCGGATTTATATGCAGGTTTTGTAATGTAATCATATACGTTTGCGCCAATTGTAACTGTGTAATCATCAATTTCGTTTACAACACCTGTTACAATCTTTTCGCTTATTACTGCGTTTATAACTTGTCCATCTTTACTTTTTGCAATACTGATAATATTATTTTCCTTAATGTTTTCAAATGCAACTTCATTTCCGTTTACATCTATTACATGAACAATAATCTCTTCTTTCTCTTCATCAAAGGAAATATATCTTGCACCATCAACAAGACGGTTATTTGCAAAATACACCTGCTTTGTTTCGGGATATGTTCTTTCAACAATTGCATCTGTAAATTCGTACACAAAAATATTATCAACACTTTCATCTTCATCATTATCAATAAGTTTCACATAACCATTTTTGTAATTTTGGATATCTGTAACAGCTCCATCCATATCCCAACGGTCGTTATATATAACCTTTGCGTAGTCGTTTACCTGAATATCAACTGTCTTTTCATCATTTACAAAATACTCGATTTTATCCGATGTAACTTTGCTGATTTTATCAAGTGAAATTTTTGTTACAGTATTTTTTTCCGTAGGAGCAATGCTTGTAATAACTTTATTAGAATCACCTGAATAATCCACATAGTAATGTACTTCCATACCAACAAGACCATTCGGTATTTCAAAACTGCAGTTGTAAACATCACCGTCTATTTCTATTTGTGTTGTCTTCATATTCTTACGCGCTTCATGAAGATAGGTATTACGGTCAGCAGTAACAATGCCCTTATGTTTTTGAACATCCTTTCCGGCTGATGTAGAAAGAGTTGTTCTTAATGTTCTACCTTCAACAACTTGGTAATTGCCATCCATCATGCTGAAATCTCTTGTCATAATGTCAATATCAAGTGCGTTATGTGTAATAACCAAGGCATCCTGCCAGGTTACATACTGCTTCGAGGAATCCACATTGTCATATACACCAAGACCACCTGCAATCATAAAATATGAATAAATGTCCGTGTTCTTAACTATATTTGAATATCCAAGAATATTTACCATAAACTTCCCAACCTGCGGATATGTAAGATGCTGGTCAGGGCTGAAGGTATTTACACCTGTTCCGGAAACAATATTCATATCATAAAGCAGATTGATAGCACCGTTATACTTGTTGTCTGCAATATCTGCAAATACACCTAAATCCTTAAATGTATCTGCCACTTCATAATATCCCAGAAGATTTACAACCAACTGTGAAAATTCTGCTCTTGTAATATTAGCATTAAGGTCACTGTTTACCTTAACACCATCAAGAACACCCAATGATGTTAAATCAAACATAACATCATCATAGTCTGCTGATACCATAGAAACGTTTGCAATCAACAACGCAAATATGCACAGCATACTTAATATAGTTTTCAAAATTCTTTTACTTGCCATATTTTTTCCTCCTTAAAACCAAAGTTTTAATATTAAACTAATTCGTTAATTTTATATATTAGTACTTGCTGTCATTATATTAGCGAATCTTCTCTGTTTACCTTCGCATCTATGAAGTAGTCTTTCTGATTCCAACTCTTCTATGAAATCAACTTCCCCATCAAGATACTGTTTCAATCTTAATATAGCTGTATTAATCCTGTTTATCATTCCACCATATCTTACATCAAGAACTTCAAAGCCGTAAACTTTATTTACTCTATACCACTCTTTTCTGTGATATTCACATGTAATTATATAATTTTCTCTGAGTTCCGGTAAAAGTTTATCCACACATTCTCTTAAAAAAACTTTGTCCTTATTAAGATATGCTTTTCTTAAATTTTCAACTATATAGCATTTTTCTCCCACTGTTTTAATAACCTTAGTTATAAAACCAAATTCATTCTTCCATTCCGGATTATTCTCTATATGTCTTTCATAATTTTCAGCAAGCTTTTTATAATAACCTGACATTGGTTTCTGTTTTAAATCTTCATCTAAAAGACATAACAATATATCTGCCCAAAAATATCTCTTTCCCATATATCTGTCGTGATAAGTTTTATACTCATTATAGTTATCATAGTCATTATGGAAATATGACATTTCTGTAAACGCATCAATATCCGCTTTTACAATATATTCAAATCTTTCTCTGAACAATTCGTTGTCTACTTCCTTGTTATACATGCTTTCAGCATAATACATAAGTCCATGAATGCTTAAGAACATATTACATTCACTTCCATCATCCTGCCACGCACTTGCAATAACGTTTTTTATTCCTGTGTCCTTGCAGGCTCTCAAAGCCGGTTCGGTCAATTTTATGGTCATAACACCATCGTAGGTCATTCCCATCCAGGTCCATATACCACCCCAGAATATTGTTTTTCCTGTAAGAGATTTATAGGAATTTAACATTTTTTTGTATAAATCATAATCTGCGGAATAATAATTCCAGTATACAGGAATTAAGCTTTCCGGAATACTGTTTTTCAAATCCTCAGGTAATTCTGACACATCATCCTCTGCATATTGATTTCGGGTTGATACTGCATATATAACATCACCATATATAATTGGGATAAGACCCAGGTTTTCTGCAATATTTGATACTTTTTTAAGATGATTAAGAAGTATGTCTTTTCTTTCTTTTGGTCCGTGTTTTGCATAATATTTCCCACTTCCCAAGTTTCCTGCTTCATCCATACCCAAGTGGATTTTTTTAGTCTTAAAACAAGAGGAAATTGCCGAAATCGCCTTTTCAATAAACTCATAAGTTTTTTCATCATCAGCAAGAAGAATTCTATCTGTATCCTTATACTCAAATGACTCGTCCCACTTTAAATACTGTTCCATATGTCCTAAAGTCTGTATATGAGGAACCACTTCAATACCTATACTTTCACAATACTCATCAATTTCTTTAAGCTCAGCTTTTGTATATCGTCCTCTCATATACCCAAAGTATGGCTGCCCTTCTATTTCATAAATATCTTCGAGATATAAATACAACTGATTAAGTCCCATAAGCGCCATATAATCTGCATATTTTTTTAATGACTCCACCTTCATTACAGCATTTCGTGATAGGTCAAGCATAATTCCACATTCATCAAAATACAAAGTTTCATTAATTTCTTTTGTTTCATTTTTAGAAATTGCATGAGAAATTAAAGATAATGCTCTGAAAAAAGATGCTTTCAAAGGATATGTTATATATATTTTTTTATTGTCGAATTTTACATTAAGACATTTGCCTTTTTGGGCATATATTTCATATTCAAAAGGAATTTGCCAATGGGAACTCAACATTTCAATCCCCATTATCAATGTTTGGTCATCAATAAATTTTATATTCATATTATTCTCCCTGCTTATTAAGTAAAAATTAATGGATATAAATTACTAATAAAGCTTTGTGAATTCAAAATCTTCTTTGATTCCAAGCTCTCTAAGTGCTTTTTCTTTTCTCGTTTTAATTTGTTCATCCAATTTATCAAAATAATTGTTTCCTTCACAATCAATATCAACTATAAACGGTCCAAGGTCATTCAATTTAAAAAACCAAGCCGCTTCAATTCTTCCAAGTTCATCATAAAGGTGAACATCCTGAACTTCTATGGAATCAATCCAAAGGTTGGGGCTTACAGAACGTGGAGAAACATGTACACACTTTTTTTCCTTCATCATTTTTGCTGTGTTTTCTCCCATGGTAGTCTTTCCAACAATCATTTTCAAATCCCATTCTTCAACACTTTTTGCGCCCCATTTTTCAAAACGAATTGATGAAGTGGGCATAAAAGAAACAAGTTTCCACTTGCCATCCTCTTTTATTACAATCGGACCGTTGTGAATCAGGATATTTCTGTCCTTTGTAGAAAATGGCAGAGTATTTCCCTCGTCAAAAATATATTTTTGAAGTCTGGAACGACAGGTGAAGCATTCTCCGCTTATATAAACTGTGTCACCTAATTTTAGCTTTTCCACATCCTCGTCCTTAAGAGGTCCTGTTAAATGATATTCAGCCATTATAATCCCTCCGCCATCTCTGAAAATTCAGTATAAACCTTATTAAGATAATCCTCTGAAGCTGTATGTCCTGTAAATGGGGCTATAGTGAGCTCCTTTTCAAAGTTTGTGTGATGATAGAAGGAATATACAAATTCCGGAAGACAAGTTGGGTCGCTAAGTCCAAGTGTATAGTGTACAGGAACCTTTAGGAGCGATACCATATTGTTAACGTCAAAATAGGTAAGTGTATCAAACACCTGGTCTGTAAGCTCAGGATTACGACCTAAAAGAATATTTATAGCCTTAAACACTCCTGATGCCTTCTCAACTCTGTCCCACAAACATCCATAGCTTGGAACAGAGGCGTAGCATTTAACAGACTTGTCATTCAAAGCTGATGCAGCTATTGATAAAGCTCCTCCCTGACTTTCCCCAAAGGTTACAATTTTTTCATTATCTACCTCAGGCAAAAGAGCAACTACATCAAGTGCTCTTACGGCATCAAGGTAAATATTTTTCAGATAATAGCTGTCCTTGTACAGAATGTCATGAGTTACCATACTGCCTATTACATAGTCAGTACCCATTTTATACTGTGCCAAATCAAAGGTTTTGCCGTGCTGCGAACGTACGTCCATTGCAAAACAGCACACTCCGCAAGCTACAATATTAGGATATATTCTGCGTTTTCCTCCGCCTCCGTGATACCATACTACACATGGAAGCTTGCCTTCTATATTAGCAGGCTTTGAAAAATAAGCGTAAACAACGGTATCATCATGAGTGTTGAAAGAAATTTCGTATGTTGTGATAGTTTTATCATACGGAGTTTTTAAAAGTCTTCTTTCAAATTTAACCGGAATTTTTTTAAGTTTTTCAACGTTATTTTGCCAGAATTCTGCAAAATCCTCATTTGCAGTCTGTGGAATAATACGTCCCTTTAAATAATCTTCTTTTCGTTCTATATAATTCATAATAACCTCCTATCTGTCGCCAAACCACATTGGACTTTCCATAATCGTAACTTTACCGTCTGCCTCGATTCTCGTTGAAGCACGACGGGCCACCATACAATTAGTGCTTGTTGCTACTGCAATACCTGCAATATGAGTGTATGCATATTCGACATTTACCGCTAAAACAGAGGTATCTCCTCCGGCACCTAAAATACCAATATCCAAACTATTTAATGCCTTATATAAATCATCTTCTATTTTTGCAAACATAGGGTCAGGGTGACGAGAACCAACTGTTCTGAGACAAGCCGCTTCTTTTGCAAGGTTTGCAGCCACATTTGCCGTTCCTCCAATTCCAATGCCGAGTACCGAAGGCGGACACACTGCACCTGCTCTGGCAGATGCAACAAAACTGTCTATGACAAATTTTTCAATGCCTGCTATTCCATCTGCAAAAGCAACAATTCTATGTCGTGTACCACCGAAACATTCACTGCCTCCACCTTTTGCAGCATAGGAAATTTCAATAGAATCGCCATCTACAAACTGATATGTAAAATCCGGAATGTTCATGCCGATATTATTGCCCGGGTCAAAGCCTGTTAACGGATGCTTCATGGTTGCTCTTAAATAGCCCATTTCTGTTGCTTTGGCTACCGCCCTTCTGGCAGCATTTTCAAGTTCGACAAATCCACCTTCAAGTTCACACTTGTTTCCGACTTTAAAGTAAAATATCGGCCAACCTGTATCAACACAAAGAGGATTTTCTCTTATTTTTGATATTTCCATACTTTTAAGCGTAGCAATAAGTCCTTTTTTCGCATCGCAATTGGTTTCTTTTTCAATGGCATTTTCAAAAGCTGTTTTTACATCCGGAGAAATCTCTGTAGCTCCTCTTTTAACTGTTTCAAAAATTACCTTTTCATAAGTTTCTGTTTTAATCATGTTTTTTACCTCAAATTTCTATATTGGCAAGTGGCACGTGCTGCTGACATCCGTAAATATCGCTATCGGCAAGGCTGCCGCTTATATTTTTTCTTGGAAACGTTATTTTTATTGAATTTACAACTCCATAGGATATAATGTCTATTTTTTCCTCTTTAACCTCATATGCTTCAGCTACCTGTCCTTTTGTGAGCCTTTTTTCAACATATTTCATAGTTTCGGCATCATTGAAAATCAAGTCAAAGGTAATAAATAGAGGACCTGCATTTTTTGAACGCAAAATTTTTGTGTATTCAACAAGTTTTTTCATTTTAAACCTCCTCAACGGAAATTTTTGCCGTTTCAAGCAGACTGTCCACCTTCACAAGATGGAAAACTGAAAATTCGTAAACTGCCCCCACATGAATATCTGATGGTGAAAATGGGAATGCCAAATTTCCTGCTGTTGATTTTCTGCCCTTATAATCACAATGTAGCATACGGCTTCTGGCAAGAGCACAAACAGTATCTGCAATTTCCTGAGTGTCCCCAACTACATCCATTATGATTCCAAGTGAACTTTCTGCTCCACCACTCATTTTGAAACATATAGAATAGCTGTCGGCAGTAAGAGTATTTTTGGTGTTTTCTCTAATAAAATCCTTAATTATATCTATTATTTGGTCTATGTTTTTTATTGTATCTCCGTCATAAATTGTCGCCGGACATATTGTGCGATATCCCGAGCACTTTACTCCCTCTATCTTTAGTGTTTTTTCTTCAGCTTCGTGGAATATCGAACCTGAAACTCTTACTGTACGCTCGTCCACCTGTTCAAATTTTGAATTTGTTAAATCACAAACTCCGTCGGGTTCAAAAATAAGGTACGGATTAGACTGCTCATAAAGCGTATGTGCTGCAACTCTGTCAACTGTGCATTTTCGAATAGGATTTGCCGGTCTTAGTTCAAAGTAATCGTCATACATATATCCTTGCATTACATCTGCTGCCGCAACAGGTTCTGAACACATTGCACCACATTCCATAATTTTTGCCATATGAAAGCTTAATCCTGCGTCATAGCCGTTATAAATACAGGGAGCTGCATAAATCGCTGTATCGCATGCTCTACCGCAAAGAATAACATCTGCCTTTTTATCAAGCAAATGAATAATTGGTGCAATTCCAATTTGACTGACTATCGTAGTGCTTTTCTCAATATTTTCCTTAGAGGCGGGCATTTCATCACTCATGTTCATAATTCTTCCGTTCTCGTATTTTTCAAGAACATACTCTTTTGAAACATCGCTAAAAACTGTTCCAAGTCTGAATTTAAGACCTTGTTCTGTTGCAATTTCAAGAAGAATATCTTTAAGCCAATTTACATGCTTTTTACTTCCTGCTCCTCCTGCTGTACCAATTATAAATGGGGCTTTATGTTCAAGTGCTTTGGGCAAAGCCAACTCCAAATCTCTTTTAACTGCACCTCTGTCAGTAAAAGACTTTCCGCTTCCCAGATAATATGGACCCGGGTCGGTGGAGCCTGCGTCAACTCCAAGATAATCTACCTTTTCCGAAAATGCAATATTTAGTGCATCCTCGCTATATCCATATCCCAACAGACCGTTTAACGCAACAATTTTCATTTTCACGCCTCCAATATATTTTTTTGCCTCGCTTTTATCAAACCTTATGTTATTTTCGATAGAAAAATCTCTCTAACACTTATAATATATTATTTTTCAAGGCAATACAATTTTAAAAAAGGTACATTTTTGTAAATATATTTCATTTTGTAACCTTTTATTGACATCCATAAAGAATTTTGTTACGATAAAAAAGGAGGTAATAGTTATGAACAATGCCAATTATGAGAATTACAATAAGACCAATCTCTTAATTCCCCAATATTATAAAGAACTATTTTTGGAAAGAGATTCCTTTTCAATTAATGTCTCGAATGTTTTCTTTTTGGACTCGCATTACAACGAATACCGATATGATCAACAAATAGACAAGCACACATTGTTGTACGAACTTAATATTGTATTAAAAGGTTGTTGTCACTTTGAAATAGGTAATAGCTCCGTAATTGTTCCACAAGGTTGTTTTATTCTTATCCCTCCGGAATTAAAACATAGGATAGTATACGAAAGCAATCTATCAAGAGTAAAATTTTATTTTTCTATTGATAGAAAAGATGGATTGTATAACGACTTAATCGAAATATCAAAAATAACTTTGGAAAACAAACTGGTATACTCTTATAACGAACAAATGCAAACCTTACTATCACTAATGCTTGATTGTTCCAAAAAAATGCCTCTTGAATACAAAACAAGTATATTTATGTACTCAATCGCATATATAATCGAAGCATTGCGCATAGTTTCAAAAGAAGAAAAAGTCAAGGAAACTAAAAATCAAAAACTCGTCAATCGTGCTGTTGAATATATAAATCTTAACATTTCTGCATCACTAGGTGTATCTGATGTTACAGAATATCTTAATATTTCCAGAAAACAATTTTCAAAAATTTTCACTGAAAACATGGGCATTTCGCCCGGTAAATATATCAAAAATTGCCGAATATCCCAAATATCAAATTTTCTGTTATTCTCCGATTTGTCTATATCCGAAATAGTAGAAACAATGGGTTATCCCGATTATTCATCCCTGGTTAATGCTTTTAAGAGAGCTAAAGGAATTACTCCAACACAATACAAAAAACAAACGAAATCCTCAAAACTTTGATTTAATACCATAATTTTTTAAAAACAAGGAGAACTGAATATGAAAACACTATTATTAGGTGATTTATCACCAACAGCTTCAACAAATCCATTGTTTGAAAAACACGATATACAAACATTGTTCAGCGATACACTTCCTCTTTTTGAGGGTAATGACATTAACTTTGTAAATATGGAATGTGTTTTAACAGACAGTGAAAAACCAATAGAAAAATTTGGTCCACCACTAAAAGCAACTCCGGAAACTGCAAAAGTTATGAAGAAACTTAACTTTGACTATTGCACAGTGTGCAACAATCACTTTTTCGACTTTGGAATAAAAGGTGTGAAGGATTCATTCAAAGTTCTTAATGAAACAGGTATTACATACACTGGTTTTGGTGAAAACTATGAAGATTCCAGAAAAAATCTTGTTATAGAAAAAAATGGAGAAAAAATCTGTTTTATTACAGTGTGTGAACACGAGTACTCTTATGCGTTGAATGACAGAATGGGCTGTCGGCCATATGATGAATACGATACTATGGAAGACATCCGAAATGCACGAAAGGATAACGACAGAGTTATCGTTATTTATCACGGTGGCAAGGAACATTGCAGATATCCTTCCCCAAGATTGCATAAACTATGCCACGCAATGGCAAAAAACGGCGCAGATGTTGTATTATGTCAGCATAGCCATTGTATAGGATGTTATGAAAAATTCAACAACTGCCATATTCTTTACGGACAGGGTAATTTCCACTTTGTTCGTCCAAAAGAATTACCGGTTCCTGAAACATGGAACACTTCCCTGATGGTTAAATATGACACTATAACACACGAAATAGAATTTATACCTACAGTTAATTATGATTTCAAAGGAATAACTCTTGCAAAAGGAAATGAAAAAGATGAAATTATGAGTGGATTTAAAAAGCGTAATGGCGAACTTTTAACAGGCGAATGGAAAAAAGGTTGGCATGCTTTTTGTGAAAGCATGAGAGATTATTATACAACTCCTATCAAAAACGCATGTAATGAAGATTCATCATACACAGACAATCACTACTTTGCCCACTTCTTAGACTGTGAAGCGCATACAGATGTATGGCGTGAGCTTTTCCCTACAGCAAACAAAACAAACGAAAAATGATGTAGTTAAGCACCAAATGGTAAATCCTAACCATTTGGTGCTTTTTTAACCATAATAGCAAAATAAAAAATCACTTCGTGAGAGTGACACAATCCGAACCTTCACGATATTTCATTGATAAAACGATTAAATGTGTCCATTTTACAGGGTACATTTTATTGGAACACCTTAATGGGAAAACTTTTATTCTATTTATAACCCTTACCAAAGCAGTGCTAAATTTTTCTTTAAACGATAGCTTTTCATTGAAACGATAGAAAAGTAGCTATTTCTAATAAAAATCAAAATTATGGGTGAAAATCAGGATGATAATAACATACGGAAAACAAAATGAACCCTCATTATTAAAGCAAGTGCTTGAAATGAGGGTTTTTGAGCATAAAAAAACGATAGAGTAACTGATAAATTGTATCAATTACTCTATCTGTTATGGCATTGGGCGTAATATTTAATACAATGAACCCGGTTACATTAAGGAAGGTTCATTCACACATTGAAATTTATTAAATAAACCTCAAAAATCTCTTTGCCATGTATATTCAACACCCTATTTTAAAAGCAAAGATTCAGGACGCTGAATCAAATGAAACAAGTTCATTTCAGGATCGTAAAACAAAGCAAGCTTCATTGTATCCTTTATAATTGGCTCTGCGGCAGGCTTTACTCCTGCATCTAAAAGCATCTGTCTGTCTTTATCAAAATCATCGGTTTCAAACGCAAGATGCCGAAGCCCTTTTACATAGTTGTCATAAACTGTTTCGTCATCAGATTTCATAGGATAAACCTCAATAATGCCGTTGTGGCATTTTAAAAATTTTGTACCGTTTGGATATGACAAAATCGCCTTACAGCCAAAGTATTTTTCATAAAATTCACAAAGTTTTTCTGTATCTCTTGCAACTAATCCCGTATGCTCTATTCCCGTAATCATAACTATTCTCCCTTATTTTTGTATATTATTTATTTTTCAATTCATTAAGTAAATCAGTTGTGCCTTTAACGATAATATTATCTGCACCCTTTTTAAGACGTGATGTCCTTGCCTCGTAACCGCCTTCTTCGTATGCACGGCTTGTAGGGAAGTAGGATTCACCGCCATTTGTCAAACAACAAAGAATTGTTGTATCAAATGGTGAATCTGCATATATTCTGTTTGCAATTTCCGTAAAAGGTTCACCAGGGATTCCTGCAAATGCTATATCTCCAATTTTGATTGCAGACAGTGTAAAAGAATATGAATCCGGACCGTTTTCCAATTCAACAATACGAGTAGCCTCTGCAACTACCGTTGTAAGCTCCATTGCCTTGTATGGAAGTTCCGCATCACGACCGTTTTCGTGTATTTCCACTATTTTTCTCGCTTCTTCCAGTTTGTCATTTTCCTGATTTGACGGACATACAACTGTTTTTACGGAAAAATCTATGGAATCTAATTCAAATTCCTCTGCCTTGCCGCAAATCTGTAAAACTGCACCTGCAATAACTCTGCCCATGTGTTTTATATGTTCGTATCCGCGTGGACAACCATCAAACGTAATCTGAAGCCCGTTGCTTTCACCCTTCTTGGGATTTGTGTTAATATGATTCACACACATCTTCAAGGGCAAGTTTTGCGGCATCACGCATTTGTAGTCCTAAAAACTCCTCATATATAGGATTACCACATAAATCAGAAGCCAAGTCTTTACCAAGCATAGGTCCGGTATGGGTATGAGAACAATTTACAAAAACTGCTTCCATAGGCAGATTACAAAAATCTGCAATTACCTTATATATCCTCCTAAAAGTTTTTATTCTTATTATACACGAATAAATATCAAACTTGAAGATAAATATCCAAAAGGTCTGCAACAACACTCATTTTTCTGCATTTTCAGATTTATTATAACTCAACATTTTCAATTCCGTTTTTTTCAGCTTCTGTAAGTGCCATTATAACAGGACCGAAAACATGGCTATCATTACGTCTTGGCATAGGAATTGTAAGGTATGCGTCAACTGTTCCTTTCATATCACCTTCACCGGGGCAACAGCAACCGCAGCACCCTTTATCTATTGAAAGGTCAGGGTTAATACAATATTTGCAAAGTCCTTCTATGCCTTTCTCAAAAACAGGCATATAAGTTTCTTTATCAAGTATACCTCTTCTGAGTCCAACGCCAATTGCATATAAAAATATCCCTGTACCCGATGCTTCTTCCCATGCAAGAGGCTCACAAATTTCCTGCCTCCAAAGACCGCGGAAATTCTGATATTTAATTAAGGAAAAGCAATGTGCCTTAAATCTTTCAACTGCCTCGGCATAATACTTAGAATCCTTTGGCAGATATCTTACAAGCTCCGTCATACCAAGTATGCCCCATCCGTTACCTCGGGACCAATGGTCGTCGGAAACCTTGGATTTATCCTCTAAAAAGCCTCTTGTCTGGTGAAGTAATCCATTAGACATATCCATAAACACATCATACATTTTAAAACATTGTTCTACTGCATAATCTATGTATTTTTGTTCATCAAGTATAAGCCCTGCATAAAGCATAAAAGGTGTTACTGCAAATACAACATCTATCCATATTTTGTTATGGTTTACAGGGAGACAAATTATACCATCATGACTTCTTGGTGCGGCAAGAGTTAATTCAGCATATTCTCGGATAAGCTCAGGATCTTCATCAAAATAACCATTCATTACAGCCCATCCTTTTCCAAGGCCGCCTACACGGTAATTGTCAAAACTGCCTTTAAAAAATACATCAGGGTCGTTAAAATGATGTGGATACTTTGCAAGATATTTTTTCACATCATTTATCCATTCTTCATCCTTTGACTCAGCAGCAGCCTGTATACCCGCAAACATTGTAAGAATGCCGGGATAGTGGCGTAACGGTGCAGATGAATAATGAGGGTCCTTTTCCATAGTTCCTTTTAATGTTTTTGCATAGTCCCATATGATTTTTGCTAACTCTATCGGTTTCATTCAACAAGACTCTCCTTTTTATATTTTTGTGCAATATTAAAAATTATAAATAACAATTTTCAATCAGATAAAAATAGCACCATAATTTTCATGACACTATTTTATCTTACGGAAAAACACTCTGTAATTTTTTTACAGGTTAATCTATTGTACCTTCTACCATTTCAGCTAATGGTACAGCAGACGCTAAGCTTTCAAATAAAAATACTTTATATTTATATCCTGATTCAGCACCGCTCAAATCACATGTCATTGTTCTTGTAGTATCAGAATACGTATATTCGGTTGTTGGAATAAGTTTAATAAAATTATCATTACCGTTGAATAAAGCAACAATCAATGTTGCATCTGTAATCTTATCTCTACTCATAGTTGCAACACCTGTTACTTTATCTGTCAATGTAGTATTACCGTAATCATAACCTTGAACATATACACTACCCAAAATATTACCTGTACGAGATGTAATATTTGTCGAGCCTGTTGGGATATACTGACTACCCATCTGAACGGTAACCTTTCTGCCTTCAGCAGAATTTTCATCTTCAACAACCTTTACGGATGTTTTTGTAGGTGTAGTAGGGTCTTCTGCACTAACTTCATTTAACATAACACTCATTAATGTTGAACAAGCTATTGTCAACACTAACAATTTAGATATGATTCTTTTCATATCTTTCTCTTCTAATTATTTATACAAATATTCATTGTTTATCAAAAAGATATTTTGATATAACTTCACCATTCTCATCTTCACATACAAGCATATTCACGCAAGTATCCGAATATTTACCTGAAAAAATTTTCTTAATTTGATTATTACTGTGAGCAAAATAGTATTTTTTAAAGCTTCCATCATTTGAAACAATTTTTGCTTCAAATGAGTTTACATTATCGTAATCTGTACACTTTGTTTCAACCTTAAAGTCCTCACCTTTATTTATTGGTATAATAATGGTGCTGAACAACCCTTCACCCTGCTTGTTCTTAATAAGCTTTGCCTTTTTACTGTCTGTAATTACCCCTGCACATGGTGAATATTTTGTATCAACAATCGATGCCTCTTCTATTTTTCCAACAGGCACAACCATTACGTTTATACCATCATCAAAATTACTTCTGACCACATTTGAAGAATCTATTGACATTTCAGCATCGGGAAGCATATTCCAGTACTGTGTATATTTTGTAATCTTTTCACAATCAATCGGCTTTATGTAGTCTGTTACAATCCAGAATTTACCTTCTTTACAGAAGGTTACACTTCTGTTTTGTGTGTCAACAAATTCATTATTAGCTCCTGAATATTCACAATAGTCAAAATTATCGTTTGTATCAAAGCCAAGCTGTTCGGCATCTTTTAGCAATGTGTTTTCAACATCATCAGCCACCACAATATTATGCGATGAAGAGGCGCTCATAAGCTTATATATATCACCGGTAAGCTGTGCACCATATCCCTGGTCTGTAATCAGATGCTTACCATAAGCCATCATAGCAATTGAAAAAGCATCATTGTGCCCGTGTGAGCCTTCAAGCTTACCTGTAACAACCATTGCAAGAGCATCTTTTGTCCAGTCAGTTTTCATATATGTTCTGCGGTTATCAGGAAAATTTATGGTAGTAAAATCAGGAAGCTTACCCTCCTTACCACCTGTAACAACATATTTTATTTCCTCATCGCTGCCGATAATATCATTGCATAGGTCGTACCAGCCTTCAATAACATAGATAAGACTTTTAAATGGTTCTGTAGTATCTCCGATATTATAATCACAACCCGTAGGACTTAGTGTATAATAAAAAGTCTTCATAAGCTTATACAAAACATCATAAGAATTTTCCGACAATGGTAAAGGTTCTCCTGTGGCATTACGTATATTATACAAATCAGTAATGGTACGAAGCAAAACATGGTGATACCACTGAGCAAGTTCTACGCAGGAATCATCATTGATTTTAAACTCAGAAATAAGTCGTTCATTTTCTTTAATGGTAATATTACGCCATTCATCGTGAACCTTGATTTCTTTAAAAAATGCAGTTACGCAAAATACACCTTCCGTAGCATAAGATGCCCAGTTATTGTTTACCTTACCATAAAAATTGTGTAACAACCAATCCGCCATCTTATAAATGTTTTTGAATATTGCAACAAAATATTCTCCTGTCATATATTTGCTGTCTATTATCTTGAATAAATCTCTTGTATGTATATCAATGTGTCTGCCCATATCAAGCTGATTGAAAACTTCAGGATTGCAACCAACATAATGCACTATTGCCATTGCATTACGAATAAAAGTATAGGCATATTTTTCATCACCGGTTTTAAGATACATTTGTGCAGGTGCTGAAAGTTCGGGACTTCTGTGATAAAAACATATTTTACCTTTTATTGATGTCCGATGGCTTGTTATAAAATCCCATGAATTCATATCATTACATGAAAAACAAAGCTCGTCCGTAACATTGTCCCAACAGAAGGTTTTTTCATCCCACGCTGATTCAAACTCGTTGTATACAAAAATTTCTTTTTCTCCACTGCAGGACTTACCATACACATTAAGTGTTGCACCGCTGATTACATCATCCTGCTTTATAAAGCTTAAATCAAAAACAAAGTATGCCCTTTTCATTTTTTCATCGTGAAAGTGGTAATAACCACTTTCGCACACTTCAAAAACCTCTCTGTCGCTATAATTTACAGAAGAATTATCACCGGCAGATACCATTGTATCCTTAAAGCATTCCACCTTAACCTTTTCACCATTTATAATAAGTTCAAGATACGGCTTGTATTCAGATTTTCTTGAATAAAATTCCGCACAAATATCTGTTTTATCAACAGACATAAGCTGATATGCTACATGCACTACACTTCCGAACAAAAGTCTTTTAATGGAAACAAAAACATCTGCCGAATGCCACATAGGCTGCTCACCTACATTTATAAATCCCATAGCCTTACCATTCATACAGTTTACTGAATATACATTTTTTTCAAGGGCCGAACAAGATATATCAAGGTCGGGATTTTGGTCAACATTTAAAACACCGCCATTATGTCTGATAAGATGTTTACGGTTGAACTTTCTGTAATATTCAAGCAATTCATCCTTTGCAAGCTTATAATTTTTTGATTTTACTGCATCTATCACCAAAGCAAGTTCTTTTGAATATCTATTATAATCTAAAGCACCTTCTATTTCCCATGCTTGTTTTTCACTATCCCACACACCGAAAAAATCAGAGTCTGTCCATCTCATAGGATCTTTTAATATTTTGTAATTAAATGTGCTACTCACAATAAATTCTCCTTTATTTATCAATAATGTATTTTGAAACCGCTTTTCCATTCTCATCTTCACACACTATCATATTTACGGCAAATTCCGAGTATTTGCCTGAAGAAATTTCTTTAACCTGATTATTACTGTGTGCAAAATAATATGTTTTTGAAACCCCGTTCTTGTCAGTAATTTTTGCGACAAAGGAATTTACATTATCGTAATCTGTACACTTTGATTCAACTTTAAAGTCCTCACCTTCATTTATTGGAATAATAAGTGTACTGAACAAAACTTCGCCTTTTTTATTTTTAACAAGTTTTGCCTTTTTACTGTCTACTATAACTCCATGACCCGGCGAATATTTGGAAGGTATAATCTCAGAATTTTCAATTTCCCCAACAGGTACAATCATTACGTTTATACCGTCGGCAAAATTACTTTTCAGCACATTTTGTTCCCCGATGGATATATTTGCTTCAGGTAACATATGCCAGTATTGTGTGTATTTTGTGTCTTTTTCACAATTAATCGGTTTTATGTAATCTGTAACAATCCAGAATTTATCCTCCTTACAGAAGGTAACACTTCTATTCTGTACGTCAATTATTTCATTATTGGCTCCGGAATATTCGCAGTAATCAAACTTGTGATTTGTGTCAAAGCCAAGCTGTTTTGAATCCTTACGCCATGTATTTTCCACATCATCCGCAAGTACTACATTGTGTGAGGATGATGCCATCATCATTTCACGAATTCCGCCTGTAAGCAATGCACCATAACCCTGGTCGGTAACAAGATGCTTACCGTATGCCATCATAGCTATTGAAAAAACATCCTCGTGACCGTGGGAACCTTCACGCCTGCCGTTAACAACCATTGCAAGGGCATCCCTTGACCAGTCTGTTTTCATATAAGTTCTTAAGTTATATGGGAAATTTATTGTTGTAAAATCAGGTAGTTTTCCTTCCTTACCATCTGTTGCAACATACTTAAGTTCCTCATCATCCCCCAAAAGGTCGGGATATTTATTATACCAGATAGCAACTCGCTCCTTGAGATTTTTAAACGGGTCTGTGGTATCAGCAATGTTATAGTCGGAACCCGTAGGACTTAAGGTGTAATAATAATGCTTTATAAGCTTATGTGCAATATCAAAAGCCTCATCCGACAAAGGCATTTTACTACGGTTAAGCTCGTGAATACTATAAAGTCCCGTAATAGTATTTATAAGTGTAGACTGATAACATTGACCAAGCTCAATATTTGAACCGTCCTTGCCAATAAATCCTCTTATAAGTCTGTTATTTTCATTGACTGTTATATCAAACCATTTATCGTAGGATTTAATTTCAGAAAAAAAGCCAATGAAACAATATACACCCATAGTTGCAAATGATGCCCAGTTGTTTTTCTTTACTCCGTAAAAATTATTTATAAGCCACTGCGCAATAGAATATATGTTTTTTAAAATAGCAACAAACCTTTCCCCTGTCATATATTTACTGTTTATTACACGGAACAAATCTGTTGTATGTGAATTACAATGACAGCCCATATCAAGCTCATTAAAAACTTCTCTGTTACAGCCTACATAATGAACTATTGCCATTGCGTTGCGTATAAAAGTATAGGCATATTTTTCATCCCCTGTACGTCTGTACATATCTGCAAGCATAGAAAGCTCAGCTCCACGATGATAAAAGCATATTTTTCCCTTAATTGTTGTGACAGAGCTGGTTATAAAGTTCCAGGAATTCATATCATTGCAGGAAAAAATAAGCTCGTCTGTAACATTGTCCCAGCAAAATGTCTTTTCGTCCCAGTTTGCTGCATGTTCGTTGTAAACGCAAATTTCCTTTTCGGCTTTATTGGATTTTCCGTATAAGTAAAGCTTTGCAGAAGATATAACATCATTTTTATTTATAAAGCTTACATCAAATGCAAAGTAGGCTCTTTTCATATTTTCATCATGATTATGGTATATACCGCTTTCACACACTTCAAAAACCTTGTTTTCACTATAGTTTACAGAAGAATTTTCACCTGCCGACACCATAGTGTCCTTACAGCATTTCACCCTTACTTTTTCGCCGTTTATCACAAGCTCAAGATATGGACTGTGATCAGATTTCCTTGAATAAAATTCTGCTGAGATGTCTGCTTTATCAACAGACATAAGCTGATATGACACCTTAACATCACTGCCGAAAACCAATGAGTCCATTGAAAAGCCAACATCTACACTGTGCCACTTTAATTCTTCATCCACAGTAAAAAAATCCATAATATGACCATTCATTTTATTGACGGCATACACGTTTTTTTCCAGTGCCCTGCAACAAAGTTCAAGCTTTTCCGTACATGCGGGATAAGGCTTAACCTTAATATCCTTATATTTTTCACGGTAATATTCAAGCAAGTGATTTTTCGCAAGCCTGTAATCCCCTGTCTTTACTGCATCAATTACTGATGCAAGCTCTATTGAATATTTATCGTAATCTAAAAGTCCCTCATTTTCCCACCTTTGACTTTTTTTGTTCCATAGTCCAAAAAAGTCAGAATCCGTTATTTTCATAGGATCATTTAAGATTTTATAATTATATGTTATGCTCATTACAAATCTCCTACAATCAGCAAAGAAATCTTGACTGAATTTGTTTTTTAAAATATTAAAATTCAAACTCTCTGATAATTTTAGCAATAATAGTTGCTGCCTCTACACGTGTCAGATTATCTAAAGGTCTGAATTCATTGTTGTAGCCCTCTATCAATCCAATTGATTTCATAAAACCGACAGAATCCTTTGCGTAATCGGAAATACTATTTTCATCTACAAATTTATCAGTTTCAAATTCAGTTGTTTTTACGTTAAGCTTATCTATAATACGTGATATCATAACTGCCATATCCTGACGTGTTATGTTTCTTCCTATACCAAACTCACTGTCAGAAATACCGTTTACTATACCGAATTTTTTTGCTTTTAACACATAAGGCTTATACCATGCATTTTCATCAACATCGGCAAATGTATTTTCACCTTCTTCAGTATCTATTCCTGTTGCCAATATTAACATTTTAAGGAATTGCTCCCTCGTAACATTGTTATTTGGTGAAAAAGCACCTGTACCGTCTCCTGATACAATATTTTTTTCGCTTAACAACATTACATCGTTATAATACCAAGCATCTTCCAAAACATCATTATAAGAAGGCTTAATTGTCGGATTGGTATCCGCAATATCTTCTTCCTTATTTTCAGGGTCATCAGCAGCATTATTGTCATCCTTATCAGGAGTTATCGGCTGAACGCCACCTGCTCCGCCTGATGACGAACCTCCGCCGGAACTACCTGAACCGCCACCGGATGACGGACGACCACCTGTAAAATCACCAAATATTTCATCAGATGTCTGATTGTCAGAATCAGGTGTAAAATCTTCGGTGCATTTTACTATTGGTTCATCTCCAAAATACAGATATGCTCCATCCTTTTTGGTATTTATGTTCTTACCGTTAAATGTAATTGACTTTATGTCATAACCTGCATAAACAGTAATATCCTTCAAAGTTCTTTCATCAAAGTCATCTGATGAAAATTCAGATATTTCACCGGATGCCATATCTACGCCAAAAGTAACATCACCTGCATTACTCTTGAACAGATATTCGTCTTTTATTCCATATTTTTTAATGTAGGAACCATCGTAAATAAAGAACGAAACAACCTTGCCGTTTTTATCCTCCTGAACAAGGAGTGATGTAGCATCGGTTGTATAATCTCCCAATACAATTTCCTTCTTTTGAGAAAGATCACTTAAATGATAATAGTAATAATTCTGTGCATCATCTTTTCCCGGTGTGTTTATAGTAAGGTAGAAAGCTGATGCCCCGTTATTTTCTATTCCTACATCAATTTCTTCGGTAACAATAGAGCGTTTTTCGCCAATATTAAGCGGATACAAAATAGTGCCATACTTAGCAGTATCTCTTGTAGTACGTTCATAAACACCCTTTGGTGTTACAACATATACACCTGCGGCAACACCCTGTTCAACATCTGTAAAATAGATATCCGACATTGAAGCTGAATCTACCGGTGAAACAATTATATTTGCACCACTTTCAAAATTACTTACAAACTCATTATTTTCACTAAGGCTTATATAAGCTTCAGGTGACATATGCCATGCCTGTGCTACCTTATTATCCTTTGTCTTATCTTTTACCTGAATATAATCAGTTACTATAAAGAATTTCTGGTTTTTAAGGAACAGAACAGTACGTTCTGTATTGCTTGCATAATCAACATACGCAGTTGTATATGTAGTGTGATTATAAAGGTCATTGATTTCCTGTTCTTTTTCTACACCATCATTTCCGGCAGTCTGATTTTGAATGTTTCCGTTATTTACCGTTATTGTATTATGCATAGCTGCACTAACATCAGATCTTCTTCTATCACCTGTATATTCGGCTCCGTATGAATCAACAAGCAAATTCTGTCCGTATGCTTTTAGCACCAAATGAAGCTGATCACGATGACTGTGAGTTACTTCGCCGCCCTTATTTGTGAATGCAAGCATTACATCATTTTTGGTCCAGCCTGTTCTCATATAAGTTCTGAGTGCAACAGGAAAAGAATTAGAAGTAAATTCCGGAGCTGTACCGCTTGTACCGTTAGTTGCAACATATTCAAGATATGGATCGTCTATACCAAAATCAAGCAGCAAACCATACCAATTTGTAAGAAAGCTTTTAGAATTAAAGTTACTGGAGTCACCAAGTCCAAATTCTTCATAATCCCAAGCGGTTGAATAAAGAGCATTGATAAGCATATTGCGGATAATTTCTCCGGTCTCACTATCTGCATACATACCATAGTACGGATTTTTAATCTTAGTATAAATTCCGGAGTGTGAAGTACTTATATTTCCACAAAAAGTTTCAACATATCCCGCAGCCTGTTCTATACAACTACCATCAGCAAGTGCTCCATCCTCAACAATCCATTTATATGAATATTTAGTTATATCATACCAATAGTCAGATTTTTTAAATTCCGGATACCACATACTAAAGGAATAAGTCATACGAGCCAAGTTTGTAGCACCATTTGCTGTACAATCCTTTGGTACCAACCATGTTTCACAAGCTAAATCTGTAACAAGATAAAAATGCTTTAAGGCAGCTGTAAATATTTCTGGTGTCATATACATACTGTCCCAGCAAGCAATAAAACAACCACCAACATTATATACATGGTTTGACATATCAAGATGATTCATAACATCAGCACGGTTGCTTACATTAGTAATTGTGCTCATAAGCTCACGGAGAAATGTATATGCATATCTTTCATCCTTGGTGTTATTAAAAACTCTTGAAAGCGTCTGTAGTTTTGCTCCTCTGTGAAAATAACAAATTTTACCTTTTTCTGTTGTGTTTTCGCTCGTTAAAAAACTCCACGTTTCCTGTTCATTGCAAGAAAAAAACTTCCAGTCATCAAAACTGTTCCATTTAATTGTATTTTCTTCCCAAGCAGAATCATCCCAACCATATATGAACAATTCTTTTTCAGTAAGGTCGCCACCGGCTTCCGTACGAGCCGTAAAAGTAAGCGATGCAGAAGATACATCGTCGGTAGATTTTATGTCAGAAACATCAAACTTAAAATAAGTTCTTCTGGTAGGGTTAGCTTCACTTGTCCAACGATTACTCTTATCACTCCAGTGCCCCACATATCCATATTCCTGAGCATAAAGAATTTCTTCATTACCATAGTTGGTATTTGCATTATCTACAGGACTGATATATGAATCTTCAACCGCTGTATATTGTCTCTGCACATTATTTACGGTAATATTAAGTACCGGAGGAGAATCTGTATCTCTGGATTTTATTTGTGCAGCAGTATTACTTTTATCCATAGAAGCAACAACCAATGTAACATCAGGACTTGTTTTAGCCATCGATGTTACATAAGAAGATAAAATACTGGAATTTGCAGTAATCGTCTTCCAATCCTGAGTTACCCAATCAGTTACATCCAAAGGTTGTCCGTTTGTAGATGCTGCATACATATTTCTTTCTCTGAATTTAATTTCAAAAAAAGATTCATCATTTACAGACATGACTTTAGAAACTTTATTGTATTTTTGAGGTAAATAATATTCCATTAAGGCTATTTTAGCGCCGTAGTAATCACCGTTCTTTGCAGCTTCTTCTATCGGATCAAGCCCAGGGAAGTCTTTGTCACCGTATTTTAAAAGTGGTTCTATATCCCATGCTTGGGTATCCTCATCCCATTTACCGAAAAATTTTTCATCCGTTATATACTGTGGGTCATTCTGGATGATTTCAAAATCATAGGTACTTGTTCTATATATATATTTTCCTTCGTCATCATACGCTCCTGCAGCAAAAGCAACGGGCAAACAGGAAGCTATAAAAACAAATGTCAAAATTATCGAAATTATCTTTTTCATAAATAATTATCCTTTCTTTTATTTGATTTCAGGGGAGATTACTCCCCTGAAAAACTTCCTATTTTAAGTATTCCAACAACATAAAGATTACTTTTGTTGCTTCGGCTCTTGTAAGATAACCTGAAGGTTTAAATTCACCATTTTCATAACCGTTTATCAAACCAAGCTGCTTCATAGCATAAACCTGATTATATGCGTAATCCGCAATGTTATTATCATCGGCAAACATTTCTGTATTTTTAACCACATCATTTTCAATACCAAGTACATTATATATCATAACAGACATATCCTGTCTTGAAATTGTCATACCTACGCCAAATGAATTTTCACTCATTCCGTTTACTATACCGGTTTCCTTTGCAGCATAAACATAAGGAGCAAACCAATCATCAGCTTTTACATCTTCAAAGCCATCAAAAGTATCAGACAACTGAATGTTTGCAGCTACAACAAGCATCTTAAGGAATTCTTCTCTCTTAACAAAGTTGTCAGGATAAAAATTACCGTCATCAGAGCCGTTAACAATTCCTGTTTCCTTAAGACTTACAAGATATTTGTAATACCAATCATTCATTTTTACATCTTTGAATTCTGTTTTAAGATTTTCTGTAGATGGTGTCTGAACTATATCTGTGTCTACCGGTAGTGAAATTGAAGGTACTACGCCGTTGTATCCGCCGCCTGAGCCACCTGCACCTCCGGATGAACCACCTGCACCACCACCGGAATTACCTTTTCCGGGGAAGTAGTATGTAAATGATTTTGAATATGTATTCCCATTGTTACTTGCTGTAACTGTTAATACAACTTCTGTTCGACCTGATGGTACATTGATTTTACCATCAAGAGAAATAACACTCGGATCGGATGATTTCCATGTCATTACCGAACCATATAAAGCACCTACAGTCGGCAATGTCAATGAAGAAACTTTAAGTACACGTTCAGTAGGCATATTAAGAGCCATTACATCAAGATATGCTGCATCATCCGCTGTGTATGTTATATATCCCTTTATTTCATCCAAAACAATCTTCTTGTCTTTTGCTAAAATATTTGTAATTTTTATATATCTTACATCTTCTTTATCAAATACAACATAGTTACTTTCACCATCTGCAAACTGTGGTGAAGCAACAGGCTTTGATGACCAATCTGTTCCGTCTTCTGACAGATAAATATCACATGACAACATTCCCTTATCCTCAATTGACTGGAAGAAGAAAAGTGAACCGATAGTCTGTACAGAACCCATATCTATAATGACATAGTCATTTTTACCTGAAAGAGTTGCTTCCATATAAGTTTTGAAATTTTTATCAAACAATTTGTTTGTGTTGTTTACAATATCCATACGCATATTTGAAGATGCAGATGCTTTATTCAAAAGATTATCATCTTCAGTCGGAACTGCGGCAAGTGTCATTTTATTTTCATATACCGCACCGTTTGTATTTGTATTGGAAAGCTTCAATGTAATATCGAAAAATTCCACCTCAAATGAAGGTGTATACACCCCTTCAGCTGATACAGGAGCATCTTCTGAAATAACCCATTCAACCAATACTCCGCCTATAGAATCTTTTGCAAATACAACATCCTTAGTAATATAAGGCTTCGTGAATTCATCATAATAATCAAAAACCTTAATGTTGTAATCATAAAGTGAATACTCATCAAACACGACACTATCACTTATAATAATTCCTGCTGTTGCCTCAGCTGATTTAAAATTATTTACGGCAACAATGTAAGGAACATAGTCGGCAACCAACACACCGTCAATAAATATTGAAGCACATTTGTCTGTGGAATTCATAACAACATCAAGTTTAAAATCACTTCCTCCCACAGGGATAACTGCACCTTCAGCACCCTTGTATTCCAAAGTAACTTTAGAATCTTTAATTTCAAGTCCAACAATGTTGTTTCCTTTATCATCCTTCAGATAAACAGTACCATTGTTGTTAGCGACTTTAGCGTTGTATGTAACTACCCCCTCTACGCCTTCCACAATGTCATTGCAATTAAGTTTAGTTTCCGCACCACGTTTGGCAATTGTAAATTTAATTGGTTTAGGTGAAGCGGAATATTCACCATAAGAAATTGTAACTTCAAAGGCAACTTCAGTATCCTGAGAAATAACAGCATTCTTATTTATAACACCTTTATCATTGATTATATTTCCATTCAACGATTTCCAGCTTAATGTATAGCCGTCTTTTGTACTTGTGGGCAATACTAAATCAGTAATTATTTTAGATGTATTTTGGTTTGTAACACTTTCCGCTGTAACTTTAGCCAATGCACCTTCCAAAAGTATATTAATATCCTCTAATGATGCACCCTTAACTTTAAGTTTAAAATCCTTAACAACCTTAACTTCCGGATTGGAAATACTGCTGATTGTAAGCTTAATGGTAATATCCTCATCATCAAAAGAACGATAGATTTTATTTGTATCAAAGTCTACCAAATCATTATCTGTAGTCCAAAGCATATTGTATCCATCTATTTGTGGCAAATTTATGCTTCCGTATGCATCATCTGCTGTTCCGTCAACAAGGATATCATCAACATTAATGTTTTTTGCAACCTCAAGTGTATTATCAACCGGCTGATATCCAAAGTTAACCCACTGTGACAAATTTCCGTCCACAAGTGTCACACTATCACCATCTTTTGCAGTAACATCAAAGGTTATACGATATGCGTTTATAGTATTGCCTGAACTACTATAAGATGTGCTATTTTGCGCAGCTGTACCATTTACCCATGCCCAGCATTTTTTATATCCCTGGTCCACACGAAACTTTAAAACATAGGGATTTCCTAATGTTTTTTCTGATACAATAACTGTATTTGAAGTATCGGTTGTTTGCGAAATTCCTGATGACAAAATACTGAATTTTCCATATGTTGTAAATTCATCTGTTTCAGAATTATAATTACCGAGTTCAACATAAGCTCTGCCTGATGTAATATTAGGTATAACTTTAATTTCATAATCATATACACCTGCATGGTCATAAACATATGTATTTTCGTACTTTTCGCTCTTTAACATACCAATTAACTGTGCATTTGTACCGTAAGTCTTTGAAATTTTATAACCTGCATCACTAAGCTCGGCATCACCGACACTAATAAATTCTCCGGTATCTTTTACCGATTTAAAGTCATATTTATCAAGATTCTTAAAGTCAACATCATCTCTTGCCTTAACAACAAGATCATATATTTTTTTGAATGATACACCATCAACTGAATTTGTTATCATAAGTTGCGCATTTTGGTCAACCAAATCACGAGTTACCGCACCGCTTTCGATATCAATAACTCCGTCTGTTGCAGTAATACTATAACCTTCAGGTACAGAAGGTATTGTAATTGCTTCAGTTACACTGTTTGGTGTACCTGTTACATATTCAGGTACATTATTTTTAAACTCATTCAAAGCGTCGGTAATACTACTTTGAGTACTGCGTTGAATTTCATACAACTTTACATTTCTAAAGGTAATATACGAACCTGCATCAAGTGATGCACGAAATCTTTGTATAAATGATGTTAAAGCATTGCCCGTATATGAACCCTGACCTACATATGTGTATTTGCCATTTGAGTCCACCTCATATATGTATGATTTGCCGTTATCGGTATCTATAACAAATCTTACTGTTCTGTCCTTGCCAACGGTGAATTTTTCCAGACTAACTGCATCACTATTAGTAGTAACCCAAGACAAAGCACGGTTTTTAGTCAACCGAAAATCGTTGCCTGTAACAATAGTAGCACCATTCAAATATTCACTGAAATACCAGTCAGAACGAGAGTTTAAAGAAGATATATAGTTTGCACAAAATGTAACTTCTACTGCATATATACCCTTAAAGCCCTGCTGATAAACAGATGCACTATTATTTGTGTCATCATCAACCAATGCTGTGAAATTCACTGCAAATTTGTCGATTTTTTCATCATTATCGCCTTCTGCGGCAATACGTCTGATTGTAATACCATCATCACCATATACAGTTTCAAAACCGTCTGTTACAGGATTAAAATTGTCATAAATAGCAATTTTACCCATTGGTGATTCCGCAAACTCTTTATTCAAATTCATATCTGCGATAACTTTACCCTTTGTAAGGTCTACAGTACCATCGTCAGGATCTTCAGGAGTATTTCCACCTTCATCGTCTCCACCTGATCCACCTTCGCCTTCAGAGCCATCGGATGCTTTTACTGTAAAATGATATATTTTTTCAAATGCTATTCCATCTGCATTGCCTGAAACAGTAAGACTTACATTCTTATCCTCTGTTCCTCTTATTACAGTACCATCTGCCTTAAGCACCCCTTCATCAGAACTTGTGATCTGAAGACCTGCCAAACTATCAGGAATTGTGATATTTTCAGTAACATTATCTTCCTCAAGAACCAAATAATCCGGTAGACTGTCTACCCTTGTAGTTACTCTTTCCACTTCATAAATATCAAGTTTTTTAATCGTAACTGTAGAGTCCTTCTCTACATAACTTCTCATAAGAAACCGTAGAGAACGTATTGAATCGTCTGCTTTTTTGGAATAAACATCTGTACCAAGATATTTAAATTCACCGGTAGATTCATCAATCTCATATCCATGTATACTTTTACCTACTGTATCTACTACAAATCTTATTTTGTGTTCATTGTTATCATTAATATTAGAAAACTTTACTGTCTTTTTATTTGTTGACTGGAAAGAACCATCAGATGGTTTCACCTGATATCTGTTGGCTGTTATTGATGCACCATCCAGATAATCAGAAAAATACAAATCATAAGTTCCGTTCTTACCGCTTACGGGTGTAACATTGGATTTAATTGTAAAATCAAAAGCGTACATTCCGGCAAAACCCTGCTGATACAATTCTGTATTGTTTACATCATCCTTAACATAATCAGTAAATCTTACAGCAAAATTCGTATTAGCGGTACCATCTGCTGTACCTTCTGCTACACGAACAATGGATATGCCGTCTGCTGAATATATTGCATCAAAGCCATCTGCTTCGGTATATTCATCATATATAACCTTTTGTGCCATATAAGAATTCCCAAAAGTTTCGTCAAAAACAATTTCTTCTATTAATTTAGCACCTGACAAATCAGGCTCTGCTGTATCTTCCGCCAAAACAACCATCGGAGCAACAGACAAAAGCATACTTAAAACTACTAAAAATGATATAATTCTTTTCATTATGTGTTCCTCCTATCTTCTGATTACTATTGCACGAACAGCACCATTTTTTGCACTGACAAAAATTTTATCGCCTATTTGTACATCATCAAATGTTAATTTCTTTATTGTGCTGTTACCTTCTAACAAAAATATCGGAGGAGTGTTTGAATTATACACCTCATACTTAATTGTAGAAGTACCGTAATTTATTGTTACCTCGTCTGTCCATCTGCCTTTGGTCTGAGAAACATAGTCATAACGTGCATCCGCTACCGTACCAAGACAAAATTCAAATTGCGGATTAGAAGTATTCAAATCTTTAGTGTTGTAATTGTTTGAATCCTGCAATATTTTTATACCATTCATTTCATCTGTACCGTTTATAAGATTAAACGCTATCAAATCTCCGGCACTTGCTGCAAGGAATTCGTTTTGCGGAATAAGTGGTGATACTGCGTAGTTTTTCTCGCCATCTTTTGTAAGTAGATTTACAACAAGTTTTTCTTCGTCACCAACGATTTTTGTAGATACTCTTTTAACTATACCTACGTCACTGTCAGCATTAGGCTTATTTATCATTCCGGCCTTCATATCACTTGTTACAACAACCAAACCTGCAATGTGGCTTGTTTCATCTACATCATAAGCCTTTATTTCGTATTTTGTATTTGTAAGCAACATAACCGGAATCATAAGGTCATCGTCTGTACATGTGCTGATATTTTTCGGAATACAAATAGACATTGATTCAGCATCGTTTATACCAAAGCCGTCTCCTGCATCACCATAACTGAATACTTTTCCGTTTTGATAATACTTTTTATATGTATCAGTATCATAAGGTTCAATAATATCAAAGTTAACTATTTCACCTTTATCATTTAGTGTATAGCACACTACCTGATTACTAACCATATTAAGAATATCTGACTTTTTATATTTTACAGTTACTTCATTTCCCTGAGCATCTGTTGTCTTAACTGTCTTTCTGTTATTTAATGTTACATTGTTTGAAACCACAAATATTTCCTTACCTGAATTTCTGAAAAACAATTTTTTATTTTTACTTTCTTCTCCACCTTCATCAGAAACAACTGTTTCGCTTGTTTCGTTAATGTGTCCGGGTGTAATAATCGCTACCTTTGCGTTATCAAAACCGTTTCCTGCACTTACGGTATAAACATAACCATAGTTTTCATAGGAAACTGTCTCTTCGGCATATACAAGCACATCCATAAAATTAACATATGCCTCTATGTGATTACCCAAATTAACACTAACATACGGACTGCATTTAACAACATCCGTTCCTATTGTTACGTATTCATCTTCAATTATATTTACCTTACCTGTAATCTTTTTATCTGAAATGATTGCTGTTATAACCTTATTGTCTTTACTCTTTGCATAACTCAAAACGGAATCTGTCGGAATATTTTCAAATTCTACCGCATTTCCGTTTAAGTCTGTTATTTTTACGATGGCATCTTCATCATCAAAAGAAACATATCTTGCACCATCTACTACCTGATTTTTATCAAAGTAAACCTGTTTTGTTTCTGTATAAAGACGATTTACAATAACATCTTTATAATCATAAACATAGACTATATCGTATATTTCATCTTCATTATTATCAACTGCTCTTAATGTTCCGTTTTCATAGTTCATAATCGAAGAAATGCCGGAATCAAAATCTCTTCTGCCATTGTATATAAGTTTAGTGGTTTCGTTATATCTGAATTTCTTTTCCGCATCATTTTCGAAATATCTTATTTCGTCTGCAACTACTCCACTAAGGTCAGTAAGTTCAAATTCAACTTCGCAGTTCTTATCAGATGGTGCAATTGAAGCTATAAACTGTCCAAGATCATCATTGTTTGCAACATAAAAATCTACAGCCATACCAACAAGGCCTGATGGAACATCAAAATTGCACTTGTATGTTACACCGTCAATTTCGATTATATTAGTCTTGTTTATGCCGTATTCTTCAAAAATGTATGTTTCGCAATCGCCTGTTACAATACCCTTCATTTTAATAAGCTTGTCCTGACGCACTTTTTGAAGATTAGATTTTAAAGTCTTACCTTCCTGGATATCATAACTACCTGTACCAAACATACTGTAGTTAGCTGACATAACGTCAATATCAAGACAGTTATGTATTATAATATATGCATCAGCACGATTTACGAAACCTTCAGTTGTACTTACGTCATCGAAAACGCCAAGTATCCCTGCCATATAAAAATATGAGTTAAGGTCCTTATCTTTTACTATGCTTGAGTACCCAAGTATATTTACCATTATCTTGCCAATCTGGGTATATGTAACATACTCATCCGGACTGAACACACCTTCTCCCGTACCGGAAAGAATCTTCAAATCATACAAAAGATTTATCTCTCCAACATATGGTGTAGAGCCAAGGTCACCGAAATATCCCTTATCAATCATAGTTTGTGCCAAATCATCATATCCCATTGCAGCAACAACAAGATTAGCAAATTCTGCCCTTGTCATATTATCCTCCAATGGCAAAACTGCATCTGCATCGTCTAGAACACCTAAAGATGTCAAATCAAAAATAACATCATTCATAGATGCTGAAACTGTATTAAATACAGGTATCACCATTGACATTATACATACCGTACATAATAATGTTTTTAGCAACTTTTTCATTACAGCAAACACTCCTTTGATTAATAGAATTATATTTTTGAATAGGCAACAAACGTTATGCCTTATAAACTAATTATATTTGATGGCGATATAAAACACAATGGAAATTTAAGATAAAAAAATGGTCATTTTAGGTTATAATCTGTTGACAGCAAAAAAAAATTGTGTTACACTAAAAAAAAGAAAATAGGGGATTAGTGATTATGAATAATAGCATTAATAACAATGTTAATTTTTTTATTATAAACAATAAAAAAAAAGACTCTTTCAGATATGAAAACAATGACTTTTCTTTTGAACTTATATCCAGTCATATAATTAACAAAAATTGTCCCGATAATACTTATAATCAAAAAACATTTCATTTTCACTCTTACTTTGAACTTCATATGATTTTAGAGGGGTATGCCTGCTATGAGACAGAAAACAAAGACGCTTTTGATGTAAAAAAAGGGGATTTTGTGATATTTGCTCCGAAAATAAAACACAAAATAATAAAGGAAACATCACTTTTTTCAAAGTTCATCATAGCATTCAATTTTTCTTGTAAAAACAGCATTAACTCTCAATTTTACAACAAGTTAGAGGAAAAACTTCAAAATTGCGATGTAGTAGGTTATTCTAAACACATTCATTCTATTTTCCAATCAGTTTATCAGGTTTCACAAAAAAACAAATTCAATTATGAACCCTCTTGTACTTTTCTTGAATTATCTTTGATATTGGAAATGTTTAATGATATTATGGAAAAAGAAGTCAGCCTACATATGAAATATGACGATATGCGTATCAATAATGCTATTGATTATATAAAAAATAACCCAAACGCAACACTTCAGGTTTCTGATGTGGCAAAATATGTCAATCTATCAACGCGTCAATTTTCAAAAATATTTACTGAACAAACCGGCGTTTCTCCCGGTAAATATATAAACAACCACAAAATCCAGTACTCAACAGATTTGCTTGTACATTCTGATTTATCAATAAATGAAATTGTCAATATAATGGCATTTCCGGATTCTTCTACATTCATAAAAACTTTTAAAAAATCAAAAGGAATTACTCCTTCAAAATACAGAAAACTACATAAACCATTCTAAAATTCCCTATAATATAGGAATATTACTCAAATCACTGCGAAAGCAAAACCACCATAATTATTCATCAGCGTAGCGGTTTCGTCATTCATTATTCATTAAAAAATCCTGTCAAACATAATGAATTATGAATATTGAATAATGACAAATGAATAATACAAAACAAAAAAATCCTATCTTTAGGCGGTTGGTCATATGACACCAGCAGGATATTTATTGATGGCTAAATTTACTATGTCATATATTGACTATATAATAAGAAACAATCACGAAGATTTTAATCAGGCTGGATTTATAGGTACACCTTTATCATACTATAATATTTTTATTTATATGTGAAAATAGAAAATTTAATGTAAAACTGTCAAATACTTTGGAATATAATGAGGTTGGGTTGACATATGAGTGAAAAGATATTGTCAGAGCAAATTTAAAGTAACTAAAATGTATTCTTGTTGTTCACTCCGTGGATGGATATATTAAAAAAATAAAAGTGTTCCTCATAGTTCCATAAAGTTCCCTTGTATTCCTTGTCAAACTGTGATATCATTATAATGGCAAATTGAATAACTTTAAAGCCTTCGTAGGAATACGATGGCTTTTTTTATGCCTAAATACCGAAGAAATTAACACTTGTCGCAGCATATGCACGTGTATCATGTGGTAAGGATGCCATGTTACACTCCCTTTCGGCACAGGTAAACTACTACAGCAACCTCATACAAAACCACAGTGGTTGGACATTCTGCGGTGTGTATGCAGATGAGGCTAAAACAGGAACAAAGGATTCAAGAGAAAACTTTCAAAGGTTGTTGCAAGACTGCAAAGCAAGAAAGATTGACCTTGTAATTACAAAGTCTGTAAGCCGTTTTGCAAGAAATACCGTAGACAGTCTTGTAACTGTACGAAAGCTAAAAGAAAAAGGTGTCGAAGTATATTTTGAAAAAGAAAACATTTACACTCTTGACAGTAAAGGTGAACTTCTTATAACAATAATGTCAAGCCTTGCACAAGAGGAAAGCCGTTCCATTTCC
>JAZQIO010000097.1:0-31349 GCA_045541135.1 Clostridia bacterium | reverse complement strand
GAGTTTTGAAATAATAAATTTTGTCTCAGACGAGGCAAAAACACAGGGAATATGGTAATATTTCCGAGTATTTTAACGATGTATGAGGCAGAATTTATATTTCAAAACCATCTTTAGTATTGGTCGTTAAGGCTATACTTTTCTTGCTTCGTCATCGCTCATTGCCGTACCTTTGTACTGCCTGCTTCGCGCTTCCTCGCCTGCGTCCATTTTCGTTCGTCTCCTCAGCGTGTCGACTTTATCGACACGCTGAGACGGCAAGTCTTACGACCTGCCGTCCCGAAATATTTAAACTATTATTACTGAACATCCTCGTATGCAGAAAGCATAGGCTGAAGCTTATCGCCTTTAAGTCTGCCAAAATAGTTTTTGGTAACTTTAAATATGGTACCTGACATAACCACAAGACCAATAAGGTTGGGAATTGCCATAAGTCCGTTAAAGGTATCGGAAATATTCCACGCAAGCGTAAGCTCCATTGTGGCACCAACCATAATAAAGGCTACAAATACAACCTTATATACTACGGTTGCTGCTTTGCCAAAGAGGAACTCGCAAGCCTTGGAGCCGTATACAAACCAACCGATAACGGTGGAAAATGCAAAGAAGAAAATAGCAATTGTTGCAAAGTAACCGCCCACATGAGGGAAAGAGGTTTCAAATGCTTCGGTAACGAGAACCGATGCGGCAATTTCCTTGAATTCTTCCACAACCAGACCGGTATTTAAATCTATTAAACCGGATGTAAGGATAATTAATGCGGAGAAGCTGCAGATGATGATGGTATCCACAAACACTTCAAATATACCCCACATACCCTGTTTAACAGGCTCCTTGACATCTGCTGTGGAATGAACAAGTGCAGAAGAACCCATACCTGCTTCGTTGGAGAAAACGCCCCGGGCAATACCGCTCTTGGCAACCTTTGATATTACAACACCAACGGCACCGCCTGCTACAGCATCAAAACCAAAAGCGCCCTTAAATATGGCAGCAAATGCATCACCGAGCATATTGCCGTTCATACAAAGGATTACGATACCGCCTATTATGTAGAAAAGGGACATAAAGGGAACGAGTTTTTCTGTGAAAGAAGCTATTGACTTTAAACCGCCAAACGCCATTATTGCCATGATTACAAGAATAACCCCACCGGTTACCGCAACAGGAATACTGAAGGTAGCATCAAAGTTTGCGGCAATTGTATTTATCTGGCTCATATTTCCTATACCAAAAGATGCTATAATGCAGAATACTGCAAAAAGCACACCCAGTATCTTACCTATGGTCTTTAAACCCTTTTTACCGGCAAAGCCTTCCTTAAGGTAAATCATTGCTCCGCCTATCCACTCGCCTTTTTCATTTTTCCGACGGTAGAAAAGACCAAGAATAATTTCGGAATACTTTGTAATCATACCGAAAAATGCAGCAAACCACATCCAGAAAACAGCACCGGGGCCACCGGCAGCAATAGCTGTGGCTACACCTACAACATTACCTACACCTACAGTACCGCCCAGAGCAGTACAAAGTGCCTGGAAAGAAGAAATAGACTTGCCGTCTGTTTGAGCATTTTTGTCTTTTTTCTTAAAGAGAGTACCGAAGGTATTCTTCATCCAGAATGAAACCTTTCCTACATGTAAAAACTTGAGCCCGAATGTGAGGAAAACACCTACACCAACCAGAAACACAAGCATTACAGGTCCCCATACCCATGAGTTTACGGCATCGTTTATATCCGTAACCGTCTTCAAAAGTTTGTCCATAACAAGACCTCCTAAAAAATTAAAAGCCGCCAAACAAAGGGCGACTCCGGAAATGCAAAAATATACTTACCAATATTGAAAAATTGCATCTTCTCCGTCCTTTTGCCTGAGAGATTAGCTTTTTAAACAAAGCCTTACACCTTCGGCATCCTTTGGTTTGAATAACAAACCGGACTTCTCCGGAGCGCTATCTGCATGCAGTCTTTGCTTACCAAGCGCCTGAGAGAGTTACTCCTTCGGCAAGACACAAGTCTTTCTCCTGCATACTTCATTTAGCTAAAGTATTAAGATTTTTTAAGTATACATATTTTTAGTGAATTTGTCAATAGTTTTATCAATAAATAATAAGTAAATTAACAAAGAAAGTAAAACTGCTTTTATTATTTTTATCTTCCCACATCTTTCTACATCTTTCCTCATCATTTAACAAGATTATTGCGATACATAAGGTTTAGATGCATCTCTCAAAGGCTTCTCCTCGAGGAGAGGCTCCGCCGTAGGCGGTGGTGAGGTGTTGTAGGGTTTGGCGGTTTCCGACAAACCGTTATTATATATTTGCAAAACATCCTGAAGGCTGTTCCCTACATTTCCACCTCATCCGAGTTGCTTCGTAACCCACCTTCCCCTCAAGGGGAAGGCTTTTTGTTTCGACACCTTTCGACATATCCATATTGCGAGGCGTAAGGTTTAGATGCAACTCGTTTTAGCTAAATTTTGCAACAAGTTGCAAAGCTAAATTATTCCGCCTTACTCCATAGCTAAATTACTCCTTTGGAGTAGCTAAATTAAATTCGCTTTAAGCGTGCGAAGCACATTTAGCTGCCGTAGGCTATTTAGCTGAACTTGTTCAATTTAGCTCGCGATAGCGAATTTAGCTGCGTTGCTATGCAACGCAATAGTTCGTGTCAAATCAGGATTAAAAATAATTGTGCAATTAATTGTTTTAATCTATGATGCTATTATTATATCATAATAACACAAAAGGAACAAGATTTTCTTGTTCCTTTTATAAACACTATTACTTTACAGGCTTTGTGTGCCAGATGTTTTCTGCATAGTCTGTTACACTGCGGTCTGCAGCAAACATACCTGCATTTGCAATATTTTTAAGTGACATTTTTGTGAATGCATCCTTATCTGCATAAACTCTGTCGATTTCATTGTGGATTTCGCAATATGATGCGAAGTCTGCAAAGCACATATATGGGTCTGTTGTCATTAAGCTGTCATATATAGCGTCAAACTTCTGACCGTTGATACCGCCGTTTTTGATAAATTCCATAACGTCACGAATATCCTTGTTTGAATCGTAATATGTGCGTGGATTGTAACCACGTGCATAAAGCTCGTTAACCTGCGGTGTTGTAAGACCGAAAATAAAGATATTGTCAGGACCTACGGATTCGTAAATTTCTACGTTAGCACCGTCCATTGTACCGCAAGTTACGGCACCGTTAATCATAAGCTTCATGTTACCTGTACCTGATGCTTCCTTACCTGCCTGAGAAATCTGTTCTGAAATATCTGCTGCAGGAATGATGATTTCAGCAAGTGATACACGGTAGTCAGCAATGAACACAACCTTGATATAATCACGTACATCAGGATCCTTTTCAATCATATCTGAAAGGGCACAAATCATACGGATTGTTTCCTTTGCCATATAGTAGCCCTTTGAAGCCTTTGCCGCAAAGATAAATGTCTTTGGTTGTGGCTTCCAGCCTTCAAACTTAATCTTTCTGTACATATAGATAATGTGAAGAACGTTAAGCATCTGGCGCTTATATTCATGAAGACGTTTAACCTGAATATCAAAGATAGAATCACAGTTTACCGTAATACCGTTAGCCTTTGCGATGTAATCTGCAAGGCGTTTTTTGTTTGCATGCTTGATTTCACGAAGTCTTGCAAGAACTTCAGGATCGTCTGCAAATTCGTTGAACTTTTCAATCTGTGCAAGGTCTTTTTCAAAGCCTGAACCGATTTTTTCTTCTAACAATTCCATAAGAAGCGGATTTGACTGACAAAGCCATCTTCTGTGAGCAATACCGTTTGTTACATTTGTAAGCTTTTCAGGGAATACCTGGTGGAATTCTTTGAATGTATCTGCCTTAAGGATTTCAGAATGTAGCTTTGAAACACCGTTTACGCTGTAGCAGCAAGCCATACAAAGGTTTGCCATTTTAACCATACCGTCGGAAATAATAGACATCTGATTAAGAGCACCTGCAAACTGGTTGTGTTTTTCAAAAATCATTGTGCAGAAGCGTCTGTTAATTTCCTCAATAATTGAGTAAATACGCGGCAAATGCGACTTAATAAGGTCAACAGGCCATTTTTCCAAAGCTTCGCTCATAACTGTGTGGTTTGTGTAAGCCAAAGTCTTGCAGCAAATATCCCATGCCTTATCCCAAAGATAACCGTAATCATCCATAAGTATTCTCATAAGTTCAGGAATACAAAGTGATGGATGAGTATCGTTAATGTGAATAATTACCTTGTCTGCAAGGTTGTCGAATGTCTTATATTTTTCGTAGTGCTTTCTTGTAATCTGCTGCAAGGATGCACTTACAAAGAAGTACTGCTGTTTTACACGAAGTGACTTACCGTTATAGTGTTCGTCAGCAGGATATAAAACCTTTGAAATAGAGCTTGCGATAGCTTCTTTTTCAGATGCCTTACCGTGTTCACCCTGTGCAAAAAGGTCCATATCAAAGCCCTGCTTGCTGTTAGCACCCCATAGACGAAGTGTATTTACAGCGTCTGTGTCATAACCTGAAATCAAAAGGTCATAAGGTGTAGCAGTAATAGGAACATAGTTTACATGTTCTGTTGTAAGACCGTTGTCTGTCCAGTTTTCATTAACTTCACCGAAGAAGCGAACCTCCACAGCTTCGTCATGTCTCGGAATCAACCAGTTACCGCCCATTTCAATCCAGTCATCAGGGAATTCCATCTGCCAGCCGTCAACGATAACCTGTTTAAAGATACCGAATTCATAACGGATAGAAAAACCTGTTGCAGGATATCCAAGACTTGTTAAAGAATCCATATAGCAGGATGCAAGACGTCCCAATCCACCGTTACCAAGACCGGCATCAGGTTCCATTTCATAAAGCTCTTCAATGTCAAAGCCACTTTTCAAAAGCATTTCGCGGATTTCCTGTTCAATACCAAGATTCCAAAGGTTATTGCGAAGAGAAGTACCTACAAGAAATTCCATAGACATATAGTAAACCTGTTTAGCTTCCTGCTCCTCTACCTTTTTGTTATACTTATACTTCTTTTCAGCAAGTATATTGTTAGTAACGCCTAAAACAGCCTGGTAAACCTGACGCTTACTGCCTGTTTTAAGGTCACTGCCAAAATTCAACTCCATATATCTTTGAATTCTGTCCTTAAATTCTTTTGCCGTAATTTTTGCCATAAACTAAATTTCACTCCTACATAATAATTTATCTTTCAAAATATAATTGGATGTGCGCATTTTTCACATTTCTGATAAGGAAATAGGGAAAATTGTTGCAGATTGGACAAACTGAACCGAAGGGCTACCCGAAGCTGTATTTATATACAGCGAGAGGTGAAGTTTGTTCAAAGCAAAAAGAATAATTCAAAAGAAAAGCCGTCAGGATTTTCTACAATAACAACCCCTCAGTCAAATCTTCGATTTGCCAGTCTTCGACCCAGGTCGCAATTATAAATTGCTCCCCGCTTTGGCTAAAAATATGCCACAGGCATATTTTCTTTACGCGTCGCGCCCCTTACACAGTGGAGCCGATATAATATTCTTCTTTTTGCGGTATGCGCATTTTTCACATTTCCTCAAACAAGCTCGTTGTACATTGCAATATACTCTTCTGCCGGAAGATTCCAACTAACATCCTTGCTCATTGCATTTTTACGTATTTGAAGCCAATTTTTCTTGTCATAGTACAAATCAACTGCACGCTTAATTGCATCAAGCATATCGTAAGGGTTGTAGCTTTGGAATGTGATGCCTGTACCCTGCTTTGTTGTAGGGTTATAAGGCTCAACAGTATCCACAAGACCTCCTACCGTATGGACAATTGGAATAGTGCCATAACGCATAGCTATCATCTGTGAAAGACCGCAGGGTTCAGACTTTGAAGGCATTAAGAACAAATCAGAGCCTGCATAAACCTGAGATGCGATTTCAGACGAAAACTTGATGATACCGCGTACCTTATCGTGTCTTCTGTATTCCCAGCCACGCATCATACCCTCATATTCAGGTGCACCTGTGCCCAACACAACTATCTGTACAGGCAAGTCTGCAATCATATCCATTACATCATAGAACAGGTCAAAGCCCTTTTGTTTTGTAAGACGTGTAACCATACCGATAACAGGTACATCTGCCTCCGTATCAAGAGCCATGCTCTTCTGAAGAGCAACCTTGTTGTGCTTTTTGTTGCGAAGTGACGAAATATTGTAATTAGTCTTTATGTGCTTATCTGTTTCAGGATTAAATACATCTGTGTCAAGACCGTTTATAATACCTCGAAGCTTACCTCGTCTTGCATTTAAAATATTGTGAAGACCGAAAGAATGCTCCGGTTGCAATATTTCATTTACATAGTTTTTACTAACTGTCGAAACAATATCCGCAGATTCTATACCACCCTTTAGTACGTTAACGTCACCGTCGTACATCATAAGGGGCTTTTGTGCAATATCAAGACCAAAAAGACCGCCTAAAATGTATGGGTCATATTTACCCTGAAATTCGATATTGTGTATAGATAAAACAGTTTTGATAAACTTATATTCGTCTCTGTGTCTGTAATATGCATTAAGGTAAACAGGAAGCATTGCTGTATGCCAGTCGTTTACGTTAATAATGTCGGGGATAAAGCCTATTGTAGGCAAAACCTCCAGAACAGCACGTGAAAAGAATGCGAAAATTTCTCCGTCATCGTATGAGCCATAAATAACATCACGTTTAAAATACTGTTCGTTATCGATAAAGTAATATGTTACCCCTTCATGTTCTGCTGTGAAGATACCGCAGTAACTGCTTCTCCAGCTGTTATTCACATAACAGTTTGTAACATATTTTATTTTCTCACGAAGTTCAGGTTTTATAGCCGAATATAACGGCAAAATAACTCTTGCATCTATCCCTTTGCTGACCAATTCTTTAGGCAAACCGCCCATAACATCACCAAGACCGCCAACCTTAATAAAAGGTGAAGCTTCAGCAGCAGCAAACAATACTTTCATATATTATCCCCCTTAAAGAATATTAAAGTTCCATAAAGCAATATTAAGGCACAGTATATCACCGTACCTTAATATTTTACTATTTTTGATAATTATTTGTCAATGTCTATATTGTACAAATATCTTTATACAATCTTACCTTTATTTATAATAAACGGCATAGTTTCCGTTCCTGCAAGCATTCTATCTGCACCTATCGTTACGCCTTTGTCAGTAATCACGCAATTAAGTGAAGCATTTTCTGCAATTATTGTACCCTGCATAATAATGGAATTTTTAACAACAGCTCCCTTTGCAATTTTAACATCACGGAAAATAATACAGTTTTCAACAGTACCCTCTATTGTACAACCATCAGCAACAAGTGAATTTGTTACATTACATTCTTCACCGTAAATTGTAGGAACAGAGTCCTTAATACGTGTAAGGATGGGGTTTTTACCCATAAACAGTTCCAAACGTACATCCTTGTCAAGCAAATCCATATTTGATTTATAGAATGTTTCAACACTGTTTATAACAGATGTGTAGCCATCCACCTTGTAGCCATACATTTCATATTCATTAAAGCTGTGAGCAATAACGTCCTTTTTAATTGAATACCAGCCATATGTTACACCCTTTTCAATAAGTGAAACAAGCAAATCCCTTTTAAGAATAATCATATTAAGCTGGACATTCTTTTCCTCAACGTGAGGATACTGATGATACATTGTATCAACAAGCTTACCGTTTTCGTCAAGCATAACCTCAAGCTCTTTTGCGGTTGTTTGCATAGTTGTGTATGCAAAGGTGATATCTCCGCCTTTTTCCTCGTGATATTCCATAAACTTTTCGAGGTCAATGTTCATAACAATGTTTGAATCACAAAGTATGCAATATTCAGGCAACGCACTTTTAATATAATCCATAACACTGTTAAGCGCGTCAATCCTGTTACCAATAGCCGCATATTCGCTTGTTGTAAGGAATGGTGTAAGGAACTTTATACCACCGTTTTTACGGTTCAAATCCCAATCCTTGCCCCAACCTACGTGGTCCATAAGCGAACCGTAGTTGTTACGTGTAACAATGCCTATATTATGAATTTGTGCACCAACTAATGAAGAAAGCACAAAGTCTACAAGTCTGTATCTGCCGCCAAAAGGTACGGAAGCAAGAGTTCTTTCATTGGAAAGTTCGCTTAAATCCAAAGTTTCATTACTGTCTGCAAATAATATACAAAAAGCATTCATATCAAAATTACTCCTCTCTTCCGCTGTTAGGCTGTATCATTTCACCGGGTTTTACAACCTGACCTGATTTTACAACTGCACCCTGTCCTACAACTGCAATGCCCCAATCACCTTCATAATTTTCGGGTGCAGCACCTACAACAGCTCCGTCTTCGATAATTGCATCGTCAGCAACTATGGCATAACTTATCTTAGCACCCTTGCCGACTTTGGTATTACGCATAACCACCGCATATTCAAGCTCTGCACCGTCGTCAACCTCAACATCAGAGAACAAAATTGAATAGTTAAGCCTTCCGTTTACGTAGCAACCCTCGGTAATCATGGAGTTTTCAATCTCTGCATCCTTGCTGATATAATGAGGTGTAGTTACATTGTGTCGTGAATATATTCTCCAAAGCGGATCCCACATATTTATTGCAATGGATGGATTTAAAAGGTCCATATTTGCTTCCCAAAGGCTGTCGATTGTACCGACATCCTTCCAATAGCCATCAAAGGGATACGCAAAAAGCTTCTGATTTTCTGCAAGCATTGCAGGAATAATATCCTTACCAAAGTCGTTGGAGGTATTTTCTCCCTTTGCTTCGTCTTCAACAAGATATTTGCGAAGCTTATCCCAGTTAAAGATATAAATACCCATAGAAGCCTTTGTGGATTTGGGCTCCTTCGGTTTTTCCTCAAATTCATAAATAGACCAGTCATCATTTGTATTCATAATACCAAAGCTTGATGCCTGGTCAATAGGAACATCCATAACCGCAATTGTTGCGTCTGCATTCTTTTCTTTGTGGTAATCAAGCATTTTATCGTAATCCATTTTATAAATATGGTCACCTGACAATATAAGCACATATTCAGGGTCATACTGTTCAATAAAATTGATGTTCTGATAAATCGCATTTGCAGTACCCTTATACCAGGAAGCAGAACTGCCTGTATATGGCGGTAAGATGTACACACCTCCGTTCATTCTATCCAGATCCCAAGGCTGACCGTTACCTATGTAGGAGTTAAGCTCCAAAGGTCTGTACTGTGTAAGTACACCTACGGTATCGATGCCGGAATTTGCACAGTTGGAAAGCGGGAAGTCAATAATTCTGTACTTTCCGCCGAAAGGTACAGCAGGCTTTGCACGCTGGTTGGTAAGAACATAAAGTCTGTTACCCTGACCACCTGCCAGAAGCATTGCGACCATTTCTTTTTTTGTAGTCATTTACATTACCTCCAAATATTATTATTTGTCTGTATTTTGTGTCGGTCTTTTTCTACCGGCTTTTTTATAAAAATAAGTTGTTGAAAACGCAGGGATATTAAGTGCAACATACTGATTTTGTCCATGCATTTTTCCCGCCTTAGCGGTTACTTTACCGTTTACTGTTCCCTTACCGCCATACTCTATGCTGTCTGTTGAGAATATTTCCTCGTAAATACCCTTATTCGGTACTCCAATCTTGTAATTTTCCTGTGCAACTGATGAGAAATTGCTTACAGCTAAAATACTGTTACCCGCTTTATCCTTGCGAAAGAAGGAAATTATGTTGTTGTTATCATCATCTAGAGCCGCCCAGTCGAAACCATCCCATGTTGTGTCAAGCTCCCATAGAGGACTGTTCTTTTTATAGGCCTTGTTAAGGTCTTCCACAAACTTTTTATGCTGTCTGTGTGCTTCAAATTCAAGGAGATTCCAATCAAGCTCCTGTTCCTCGTTCCATTCAATAAACTGCCCTATATCACAACCCATAAACAAAAGCTTTTTACCGGGGTGTGCAAACATATAACCAAGGTATGCACGAAGATTTGCAAATTTATCCTCATATTCACCGGGCATTTTGTTTATAAGTGATGCCTTTCCGTGTACCACCTCATCATGTGAAAGGGGCAGAATAAAGTTTTCGGAAAATGCGTAGGTTAATGAAAAAGTAAGATTGTTATGAACGCCCTTTCTGAAGAACGGATCCTGTTTCATGTAAACAAGTGAATCGTTCATCCAACCCATATTCCATTTGTAATTAAAGCCAAGTCCTCCGTCTTCAACAGGATATGTTATCATAGGCCATGCGGTGGATTCCTCCGCTATCATCATAACACCCTTGAATGCAGAAAATACTCTGGTATTTAACTTCTGCAAAAATTCCTTTGCTTCTATGTTTCCGTTGCCACCGTACTTGTTAGGTCTCCACTGACCGTCCTTTTTGCCGTAATCAAGATACAGCATGGATGCAACTGCATCAACTCTAAGTCCGTCTATGTGGTATTTATCAAGCCAATAGCAGGCGTTGGAAATTAAAAAACTTCGTACTTCGTTTTTACCGTAGTCAAAAATTCGTGTACCCCAGTCGGGGTGCTCTCTTTTAAGAGGGTCCTCATATTCATAGCAATAACTGCCGTCAAATTCATATAACCCCTGTGCATCCTTGGGGAAATGTGCAGGTACCCAGTCAAGTATTACGCCTATGCCGTTCTGGTGGCACAAATCCACAAACTTCATTAAATCCTTAGGAGTGCCGTAACGGGAAGTCGGAGCATAATATCCTGTAACCTGATAACCCCAGGATTTATCATAAGGATATTCCGAAACAGGCATAAGTTCTATGTGTGTAAAGCCCATTTCCTTAACATAAGGAATAAGCTCTTCCGCTATTTTTTCGTAGCTGAAGGTGTTGCCGTCTGCATATCTGCGCCACGAGCCAAGGTGCATTTCGTAAATGCTTACAGGCTCGTTATAGGGAGCTTCACGGTTTTCCATCCACTTGCTGTCTCCCCATAAATAACCGCCAAGATTATAGACTCTTGAAGCAGTACCGGGACGGGTTTCACTGTGGTAACCGTAAGGGTCAGCTTTAAAATGTTCTTCGCCTTTGGCATCTACAATAATATACTTGTAGGAGTCAAATTCCTTTACACCTTCTATAATACATTCAAAAATACCGCCCTCTGTAATACGGTAAGCCTTATGACTCTTTTCCCAGTTGTTAAAATCACCCGTAACATAAACATCGTGCGCCTTTGGCGCCCAAACGCGGAAAATACAGTAGTCATCTATAATATGTGAACCGAAATATTCATATGCACAATAGTTTGTGCCCTCGTGAAAGAAGTATTCGGCAAGGTTGTTGTCTTCGTTATGAAATTGTCTCATGTAATGCACCTACCTATAAAACGGTTTCTTTTTGTGAATATTATATCACATATTTTGATTTTTGTATAGCTTTATTGTGAACTTTGTATATAATTTAAAGTTTTTTTACATTTTTTACAATTATTGACACAGGTTTTTATTAATATTTAATGTAAAAAAATTTTTATTCGTCATTATTGACAAATTATCTATTCAATAGTATTCTAAAATAGACAATGTTTTTAGGAGAATTAAATGGAAAGAATAAGGTACAATTCAAAGTCTGAAGAGTTTAAAAAGCCTTTTGGTGCTGTATCAGATGCACAGGAGGTTAATTTTTCCATACACGTTAATATTGGTGAAAATGCACAGTCTGCAACCTTTGTTTACAGACAGGATAACTCTGAAGACCCAATATATATTAATATGCAAAAAGCAGGAACATATGACAACTTTGATAAATTTTCCTGCACAGTAAAATTCGAAAAGGCAGATTTGTATTTTTACAGATTTGAACTTAACTGCGGTGAAGAAACAAAGTTTGTAGGCTTAAAGGACGGCGTTGCCGTAATTGAGGACTGGCTTCCCGAATGGCAGTTGACTGTTTATGACAGCAACTTCAAAACTCCCGACTGGGCAAAAGGCGGCATAATGTATCAGATTTTCCCCGACCGTTTTGCCAGAAGTGATAAATTCACTCCTCTTACATCAAAAAACCCAAGAACAATCCACGAAAACTGGTACGATATTCCCGATTTCATATACGGAAATCACGACTATAAGGCAAACGACTACTTTGGAGGAAATATATTAGGAATTATTGAAAAGCTTGATTACATCAAGGCTTTGGGAGTGAATATAATATATTTAAACCCTGTGTTTGAAAGTCCCGAATACCACCGTTACAGTACGGGAAATTATATGAATATTGACCCTTATTTCGGCACAAATGAGCAGTTTGAGGAATTTACAAAGAAATGCAAAGAAAAAGGCATAAAAGTAATTTTGGACGGTGTTTTCAGCCACACAGGGGCAGACAGTATTTACTTTAACAAATACGGTCACTACGACAGCACCGGTGCTTACAATTCCGAAGAATCACCATACTATAACTGGTACAGCTTCATAAATTACCCCAATGAATATGAAAGCTGGTGGGGCTTTGATAATCTACCCAATGTAAGGGAAACAAATCCTGAATATATGAACTATATTACAGGCGAAAAGGGTGTTATAGAGTATTGGCAGAAAAAGGGCACAAGCGGATGGAGATTAGACGTTGCAGACGAGCTTCCCGACGAATTTTTAGATGCACTTTATGCACGTGCAAAGGCTACTGACGACGATTGTTTTATAATCGGTGAGGTTTGGGAAGATGCAACCAATAAGTTTGCCTACGGTGTAAGACGCCGTTACCTTTTAGGTAAGCAAATGCACAGCGTTATGAATTATCCCTGGCGTACTGCAATTCTGGAATATGTTAAGAACGGCGACGAAAAGCTTTTCAACGACAGACTAATCTGCATTATGGAAAATTATCCGCCTCATGTACTACAATGCCTGATGAACAGCCTTTCAACCCACGATACACTGCGTGCAATAACATATTTCGGTGTAGACCACGATGTACCCGATGAAGAAAAAGGTGCGTACCGCATGACATCTGAAGAATATGAAAAGGGCAAAAAAATGCTTTTGCAGGCTACATTTTTGCAGTTTACACTTCCCGGTATTCCAAGCATTTACTACGGTGACGAGGTTGGTCTTCAGGGCTTCAGGGACCCATATTGCAGAATGGGTTATCCATACGGATTTGAAGATTATGATATTCTTAATTTCTATAAGGCTCTTGCAAAGGTGCGTACTGAAAACAACGAGGATTTCAAACAGCCTTTAAAACTTCACTCAATGCATAATGGCTTGTATGCCTTTAAACGAGGCAACTTACTTTGTGCAATCAATTTGGGAGAAGAAATGCAATATGTAGAATTTACAAACAAAGAAGTTTTGTTTGAATACGGAGAAAACAAAATTTTTGACCACGGTGTTGATTTGATGCCAAAAAGTTTTATAATTTTAAGATAAAAATAACCGAGGATTTTCCTCGGTTATTTTAATTTCTTCCTGCAAATATCTTTTAAAATACATACATCACATTTTGGTGAACGTGCAGTGCAATACTTTCTTCCATGTTCCACAAGTTGATGACAAAATAGAGTTTGATAATCTTTGGGTATTTTCTTTACCAAATCCTTTTCAATTTTATGCTGTTCCGTTTCCTTTGTAATTCCCATGCGTTTTGAAAGACGCATACAATGGGTATCCACCACAATTCCCGGTATGCCGAAAACATCACCGCGAATTAAGTTTGCAATTTTTCTTCCAACACCTGGAAGCTCAGTTAAGGCATCCATATCCGATGGCACTTCACCGCTGTACTTTTCAAGCAGAATTTTACAAGTACCGATTATATTTCTAGCCTTGTTTCTGTAAAAGCCCGTAGACTTTACATCCTGCATAAGCTCCTCTAAATTTGCATTTGCATAATCTTCACAGCTTTTGTATTTTTTAACTACATCCTTCATAACAATGTTAACACGCGCATCCGTACACTGTGTCGCAAGCTGTGTGGCAATTAAAAGCTCAAGTGGATTTTCATAGTCAAGTGAGCATTCTGCCTCACCATATTCCTCCATAAAACGCTCTTTAATTGCCAAAATATATTCATTCATTTTCATATTCATCACCATAATAATTTTAGCATATAGTAAAAACAAAGTCAAATTGCATAAAAAACACCATGAATTTTGTTGACACAATGGTTATTTTGTGGTAAAATAATCAATTATATATACAAGAGGTAATTGGTATGAACACACCACTTGCAGAAAGGATGCGCCCCCGTAATTTAGATGAGGTTGTAGGGCAAAAGCATCTTATAGGTGAAAACAAAATACTTAAGAATCTTATAGATTCAGGCAACATTCCAAACATGATTTTCTACGGACCGTCAGGTACAGGAAAGACCACCGTTGCAAACATTGCCGCAATGGCTTCCGACAAGCAGTTTTACAAGCTTAATGCCACGAATGCTTCACTTTCGGATATAAAGGCAATTACTGCAGAGCTTGGTGAAAACAGTTTTTCCAACGGCATACTTTTGTACCTTGACGAAATTCAGAACTTCAACAAAAAACAACAACAGTCATTGCTTGAATTTATAGAAACAGGCGACATCACACTTATTGCCTCCACTACGGAAAATCCGTATTTTTATGTATATAACGCAATTCTAAGCCGAAGCAGTGTGTTTGAATTTAAGCCTATTGAGGCTGATGACGTTAAAGAGGCCGTACTTCGTGCAATTGACAAATTGCAAAAAGAAATGCCCGAAAACAAAATACTGTTTGACAATCAGGCAGTTGAGCACATTTCCGCAATGTCAAACGGAGATGTGAGAAAAGCTTTAAATGCAGTGGAGGTTTGTATTTACAGTGTAATGCCCGATATGGAGGGCAATCTTAAAATAGACCTTGAAACTGCAGAGCAGGCTTCACAAAAGACTGCTATGACTTACGACAAACTTGGTGACAACCACTACGATATATTAAGCGCTTTTCAGAAAAGCATAAGAGGTAGCGATGCAAACGCCGCCATACATTATATGGCAAGGCTTATTGCCGCAGGTGATATAATTTCGGTCTGCAGAAGGCTGATGGTTATAGCCTGTGAAGATATAGGTCTTGCATATCCTCAGGCGGTAAGCATTGTAAAATCCTGCGTAGACTGTGCATTCCAGTTAGGTTTACCCGAGGCAAGAATTCCCCTTGCAGAGGCTGTTATCCTCCTTGCCACGGCTCCGAAGTCAAATTCCGCTATATGTGCCATTGATGAGGCTCTGGCAGATATAGAAAAAGGAAACTGCGGAGAAATCCCCTTGCACCTTAAGGATGCTCACTACAAAGGTGCCGCAGAAATGGGCAGAGGTGTGGAATACAAATATCCCCACTCTTATCCAAACCATTATGTGGACCAACAGTATCTTCCGGACATAATAAAAGACAGAAAGTATTATGTTCCCGGTGAAAATAAATTTGAACAAAACTCCAATGAATATTGGAAAAAAATCAAAAACAGGACATAATATTTCAAAAAGGGGGAAATTTTAATGCCCGAATGGTTAGTTTTGGATTTAACAAGTTTATTCCGATTAATTATATCCTGCATATGCGGTATAACAATCGGCTTTGAACGTAAAAACCGTTCAAAGGAAGCAGGTATACGTACACACTGTATTGTTGCCTGTGCATCGGCACTTATGATGATTATTTCAAAATACGGCTTCTATGACCTTATTACACAGGTTGCAGATGGTGTGGACATACGTCTTGACCCGTCCCGTATGGCACAGGGTATTGTTACAGGTGTAGGTTTTCTTGGTGCAGGTATGATATACATTCAGCGCGGAAGTATTCGCGGTCTTACGACAGCATCAGGCATATGGGCAACATCAGGTATAGGTATGGCAATAGGCTCAGGTATGTACTTTATAGGTATTGCCGCAACACTTGTTATTTTGTTACTTCAGATATTCTTGCACGGCAAACACAGATTTATGACTCAGCACAAGGCAAGAACACTTAAAATTTACGGTATTGAAAAGCCCGAATTTCAGGACTACATAACCGAAAGACTTTCCAGAATAAACGTAGGCATAAACGAAGTTTCAATCAGAAGAAATGAAACAAACACTTTTGACTACACATTCTACCTTGATATGCCAAACGAAGTACGCGAAGAAACAATCATCAAAGAATTTGACCAAGACGGTCAGAAATGTTATATTGACTTTATACATTAAAGAATGCAAGCAAAATTGCTTGCATCAGACCGTCGAAAAAGTCGTTCTACCACAAGTGAGAGTTATAAATGAGCCTTCTCCTTGAGGAGAAGGTGGGTTGCGTAAGCAACTCGGATGAGGTGTATTAAAATGTTAATCCCAAGGAAAACATCGAATTTTCCTTGGGATTACTTGTTTTTTGCCAATTTGAACTCTACCGTACCATCGTACGCCGACGAATTCAAATTGACAAAATATACCTTCCTTTTTCGCAATCTGCCAGCGTGTCGATAGGTTTATCGACACGCTGATGCAAGCAAAATTGCTTGCTTTTTTTTGTTTGAATTTTGAAGAATTAATGATATTTGATTTGTTTATAGTAATATATTGATTATAAACCCCAGCTGTGTTATAATAAAATAAAGATATACTTATTCTCACGGGGAGATGATAAAAATGAATTTACTAAAAAGAATTTCCGCTGTTACAGCTTGTATTTTAATATGCACGGCAGTTACAGCAAATGCTTCTGTAAAGCTATATGTAAACGGCTACAGAGTTAACAAAGATATATTGCTTGAATCAGGCACTACCTATGCTCCCATAAGGGCACTCAGCGAAGCCTTAGGTGCAAATGTAGAGTGGGATAATGAAACACAGACAGTTTTTGTAAACTTTACCGAGGAAGATATGATTGCAAAGGTTGTGGAAAACGTAAGCCCAAGCGTTGTTACCATAATAGGCAACTACGACGGCGCAGGGGCAGCAAACAGCTACAACAATCCAACAGCCCACGGTTCCGGTGTAATTTACAAAAGCAACGGTTATATAGTAACCAATGCACACGTTGTGGAGGATATAAAAAACCTGACAGTTGTACTTACAGACGGAACAATTTTACCGGCAAAGCTTTTGTATTCCGATACAGATTCTGACCTTGCAATTGTAAAGGTGGAAAAAATAGGCTTACAGGCAATAACTATGGCAGATAAATCCACAGTTTTACCGGGTAAAACTGCCATTGCAATAGGTACACCGGTGTCACTTTCAATGCGCAACAGTGTAACAAAAGGCATAGTAAGCGGAAACGGTGTTTCACTTACCAATTCATACTATAAGCTGATACAAACAGATGCTTCAATTAATCCCGGTAATTCCGGAGGACCGCTTTTAAATTCCAAAGGAGAGCTTATCGGTATAAACTCATCAAAGTATGCAAGCGTAGGCATAGACAATATGGGCTTTGCAATTCCCGTTGACACAGTGCAGTATGTAATTGAACAGTTTGAAAAAAACGGAAAAATTTTACGCCCGGAGATAAAGGTAACCTTTGAAGAATCCTGGGAGGCAAAAATAGGGCTTCCTACAAAAAAGGGAATTAATGTACGTACATCTGACAGCAGCACTCTTTTAAAAGGAGATACTGTAAATTCCGTAAACGGCATTGCAGTTCACAGTATTACCGACTGGAACGAAGCCATAAAGGATACCTATACCGGAAATTCACTGACTGTTAATATCACCCGTAACGGTGTAACTTCCGACATACACATACAATAAAAAGGAGATGTAAATTATGAAAAAAATCATTAGCCTAATCACAGTAGTTGTAATGCTTGTTCTTATGTTTCCTGCCGTTATCACATCAGCAGATAACGGTGATGTGGAAATATCCTTTAAGGTAGGGGACTCAACACTTCTTATAAACGGTTCACCCGTAACTGTAGTTACTCCGTACCTTGTAGGAGACGGAACAACGCTTGTACCTGTGCGAGTTATAACAGAAGCCTTCGGTGCAAATGTAGACTGGGATAACGACACAAGAACAGCAATACTTGAATATGAAGGTGTAAAAATTCTGTTGCAGATAGGAAACAAGGTTGCCGAGGTAAACGGCAAGGCGGAAACACTACTTGCGGCTCCGGAGCTTACAAACGGCTCTACAATGGTTCCGCTAAGATTCATTTCCGAAACCTTTAATGCTGTTGTTACATACGATGAAAAAACCGAAGGTATTACAGTTGTTAAAAAAGCATCTGATGAAAGCTCTACAGTAGTAGGACTTACAGACAGTAAATATGTAGGAGACAGCTACTACGGCTGGACAATGGAAAAGCCTGCGGATATGCAGATGGATTACCGAAGCTTTGACGGTTCATATGTATCATTTATGTATGATGACGACAACTATATAGAAATTGATATATATCCGTTGTCAGAGGATTACGACTTGGAAGAGGACTTTGCCGCCGCAAAAGAATCTATGGAATCCTTTACACTTATAAAGGCAGAAAAAATGACTGCCTCAGATTATAAAAAAATTCACGTACAGGGTAAAAATCAGCTTTACTTCTTTGATGACCTGAAATATATAACAGATAAATACGAAATATACATAAGCGGTATTTTCAAAAATGAAAATGCGGCTCAGAGGGACGAATGGGTAAGAACACTTTCAACCTTCGAAATGTCATACAAGGGCACAGATACCTATGACTTGTCAAATGCTAAAAACGGCACAAGAACATATGAAGCAAAAGATATTAAACTTACATTTGAAGTGCCTCAGGAATTTTATATGTCATCCTCGGAATATTCCATAAACGAATTTGATTTTTACAGTATGATTTCTGATGATACCACATCCTCAATGCACGTAAATGTATATTCAAAAAGCGATGTTGGCTCAGCAAAACAGCTTGCAGAATACGATTATAATTTAAACAAAAAGAATTACAATCCTGCTGCTGTTATATTTAGTAAGAATGTATACGAAAAGCAATACAACAGCATTTCGGCATACGAATACACATTTGACTACACTTTGAAAAACAAAAAAACAACTTACCGTGATGTGTTTTTTGAATTAGGTGAATATGTATACAACTTTTCAATTTCACTTGGTTCATACTTCAACAATGCCTCAGAATACACAGATAAACTTATAAACAGCATTGATGCAGAAACTATAGATGCTTCTGAAGTTGGTATGCTTTTAAGAAATCTTAAGGATACTGAAGGCACATACAAATCCGAAATTGCAGATTTCGAGCTTACAGTGCCAAAAGTATATGCAGAAACCATATACGGAACAGGTGCTGCTTACATCCACACTGCAAACGGAACAGTAATAACCTGCTCGCTTGAAAGATTTGCAAACATGGATTTTGCAGATGTCAAGGAATACGTTAAAAGCTTTGAAAAAGAATATAAAAGCAAAGAAGAATTTGCAGTTATTCTAAGCACAAGCGAAGTTACATTAGACGGTGTTAAATACGCCAAAACAATTCTTCGTGAAACTACAGATGAAGGATATGCGTATTATCATCTATATGCCGGCGTTAACAATTCATCCGTTTATACATTTGCAATGATATTCCCTGAAATTGCATATTCAGACAATCTTATAAAAGAAGCAGAAAATATTATAAAAAGTGTTAAGTAACATTTAAAAGGGGTGTCGCAAGATGATTTCATTTCGCGACACCCCTTCTTAATTCCCATTAATTTTTCTTATAATAAATTCTTTCATTTCCTCTTTATCTTTTTTCAGTGCAAAGGCAAGCTCGGCATAAAGCCTTTCCTCTGCCGCCTTGAAAAAATGCTCATCCACAGCACCGTTTTTCTTACCCTCGCTTTGTCTTTTTTCATTTCGTATGTAAATAGCCTTTATAACTGCAACAAGTTTTTCCGGATCACTGCTTAAAAGTGCTTCCTTGTATACCTTATCCCTTTGCTTTTCATATGGAATTTCCACAGGTTCAATATTGAGTATGTTGTCAATAAGCTTTAGTGTCTCCTCCTCTGTTATAACGTCACGTAGTTTATCCTTTGCACCCGACTCGGGTAGATAAAGCTTAACAGATTTATTTTCCACCGGCACAAGATGAAGGTACAGAACATCCTTTGAAATCCCCTGCATATCAAGAGGTTCTATTGCCACAATTTCACATACTCCCTCCGTTGCCTTTACAACATAATCTCCAACCTTGTACATGCTAAATCACCTACCATAATATTTGCTGATTATATTTTAACATAAAAAAGACTTTTGGTGTAAGTTCCAAAAATCTTTTAAAAATTTTTTGTTAAATTTTTACAAATATAATATAGGGTGTATTTGTGCACTTTTTACATATTATTGCTGTAATCCGAACTCAACTGACCGCAAGCCGCATTCATATCACCGCCGAATTCACGGCGAACAGTCACATTAAGTCCATATTTCTTTAAAATATCGAAAAATTGTGCAATTCTTTCCTTTGTACTTGGTTGAAAATCCGTTGAACGGGTTTTGTTATAAGGTATTAAATTAACATAGCAATGTATACCCTCCAAAAGCCTTGCAAGCTTGTGTGCACACTCATCGCTGTCGTTAATATCTTTTAGCATTATATATGCAAATGTAACCTTTTTGTTTCCGTTTTCTGCATAAACTTTTACGGCATCAATAAGCTCCTCTATGGGATATGCCTTGTTTATTGGCATAAGCCGGTTTCGTAGTTTATTATCGGGCGCGTGCAGGCTTATTGCAAGGCTGTTTACAACATCACGTTTTGCATATTCGCGGATTTTAGGTGCAATACCGCTTGTCGAAACGGTAACGTGCCTTGCGGCAATTGCTATACCCAACTGCTCAGTTATAATGTCTATAAAATCAATTACATTGTCATAGTTGTCAAAGGGTTCACCAATACCCATTAAAACCACATGAGAAACGGGAATTTTAAGCTCATCAATTATATACCAAAGCTGACCGACAATTTCACAGGGCTTAAGATTTCTTATCTTTTTGAGTTTTCCGCTTTCACAGAATACACAGTCCATGTTACAGCCCACCTGTGTTGAAACACAAACACCGTTACCATAGTCGTGCTTCATAAGCACAGTTTCAACCGTCAAGCCGTCCGAAAGCCTAAAAAGATACTTACAGGTATCCTCACTTTCAGACTTCGTAACAAGCGAAATTTTGTCAAAATCAAAGTCTTTTTCCAGCCTGCGCTTTATAGGCTCACCAAGATTTGAAATCTCTTTGAATGAATTTATTTTATCTCTGTAAACTGCCTTAAAGACAATTTTTGCCTTTGCAGGATTTTCTCCTATTGATTTAAAATAATCCTCAAGCTTTTTTACTGTTAATCCATAAATGTTCATATCAACCGAAAACCTTATCTGTAAGTCCTTTATCCAAAACATTTTTTGCATATTCTTTAGCAAGCTCAATGGAATGAAGCTTGTAGTTACCGCACTGAATTTCGTTCATTGCGGGAATTTCGGTATCTTCCAAAACCTTTTCCAAAGTATATTTTACAATGTCTATAATTTCCGAAACCTCGTGCTCTCCCCATGTTACCATATAAAAGCCCGTACGACAGCCCATAGGTGAAACGTCAATTATATAATCTGCCTTTTCGCGAAGGTGAGTAGCCATTAAATGTTCTAAGGTGTGTATTCCCTCACTTTGCATTTCCGAAACATTTGGCTGAGTAAAACGAATATCAAATTTAGTTATTTTATCACCCTTTTTACCTTGCTGTACACAGCATTTACGTACAAAAGGTGCTTTTACCTTTGTGTGGTCAAGTTCAAAGCTTTCTACTTTTTCCATAATTCATCCCTCCAAATTACATTATATATCAAAAAACCTTTGTTGTAAAGTTTACAATTTATTAATTGTTTAATATTGAATTTAATTATAAAATATGGTAAAATGAGTACAAAATAATCTATGAGGTTTAAATATGTTCGGATATGTAAATGCCTACAAAGACCTTTTAAGGGTTTGTGACTATAATGTGTTCCGCGGTTATTACTGCGGACTTTGCAAACAGCTTGGCAAAAATTTTAATCAACTTACCCGCTTTGGTCTTAGCTATGATATGACCTTTCTCGCAATTTTAATATCTTCACTTGAAGATAAAAAGGTTGAGCTTAAAATGCAAAACTGTATTGCTCATCCCATTTCAAAAAGACCTGTTATAAAAGAAGATTCAGGCATTGCATACAGTGCTGATATGTCGGTTATTTTAACATATATGAAGCTTAAAGACGACTGGCAGGATGAAAAAAGTTTAAAAAGCCTTGCACGATTTGCATACTTCCTTCCAATGAAGAGAGTTGCAAAAAAATATCCGGTTCAATATAACTCTGTAAAAGAAAATCTTGCAAAGCTAAGCCAATTTGAAAAGAAAAATTGCAAAAACATTGATGAAGTTGCCGACTGCTTTGGCAAGCTTTTGGAAAGTATATTCAATAAAGACGCTAACAACAAAGCCATAGCCTGGCTTGGGTATCATATCGGCAGATATATATACATTATAGATGCATACAAGGATATTGAAAAGGATTTAAAAACAAAAAGCTACAATCCCTTTATTGCAATGTACGGCACAGAGTTAAAAAAAGAGGATTTTAAGGAGTCCGTAAAAACCTCACTTACCTTTACGCTTAGCGAAATATCAAATGCTTACAATTTACTCGATATAAAAAAGAATAAAGAATTACTTGATAACATAATATATCTTGGTTTAAGAAAAAACCTGGACGAATTATAAGGAGAATAAAATGAATCCATATGAAGTTTTGGGCGTACCTGAAAATGCGGACGAAGCCACAATAAAAAAAGCATATAGAAAGCTTGTAAAGCAATATCATCCCGACAACTACAAGGATAATCCCCTTGCAGACCTTGCAAATGAAAAGCTTCAGGAAATTAATGAAGCGTACGATATGATAACAAACGGCAAGGCAAATAACAGTAGTTACAACAGTAATCAAAGTGGATACTACAGCTCAGGCAATACATCTGCAAAGTTTGCCTATGTAAGAAATCTTATTCAGCAAAGACGAATTGCTGATGCAGATGCAGAACTTAATCGCAACAACGACGGCAGTGCAGAATGGCACTTTTTAAAAGGCGTTGTATGTCTTTCTAAGGGTTGGCATTTTGAAGGTATTCAGCACCTGCAAACAGCCTGCAATATGGATCCGGGTAATATGGAATACCGCAATGCACTTAACAGCATAAATATGCGCGGAGGCTCGTATATGGGCGTAGGCAATGCACGGGGATACAGCAACAATGACCAGATGTGCAACTGCTGTTCAAACCTGATTTGTGCTGATTGTTGCTGTGAAATGATGGGCGGCGACCTTATTTCCTGTTGTTAACGGAGGCAACTATGACTAAAAAATTAACCTTTTGCTCAATGATGGCTGTTATAGGTATAATATGCCTTATGCTTTCCAACATTCTGCAGACAAATACAATATTCTTATATTTGTTTTCCACGTTGTTCACATATATATGCACGGAAGAACACGGTATAAAATACGGTATTTTAACCTACGCAGTTATAAGCCTTGCAGGATTTATGATTGTTGCAGATAAGGTAAGCATTATAGCATATATAATAGTTGTAGGCTACTATCCCATAGTAAAACATATAATAGACCATTTTAATATCAACAAAATTATAAAATGGATTTTTAAAACAATCTTTGCAATTGCGGTTGTAACAGTTGCACTGCTCATTCTGAAAGCATTTCTGCCCGAGGATTTAAATCTTTTCTTCCTCTACCCTGCAGGAATTGCTGTATTTGTAATTTACGATATTATGCTTGCAATGGGCATAAAATTTTATGTGTTAAGACTAAGAAAAATTAAATCATAACTACCGGCTTAGCGTGTGGTTTTCGTTATACAAAAAGGTCTGTTGAAAAATGAAACCATTTTTCAACAGACCCTCTAAAGTACATATTATTTCAAAATTGAATATCCGTGACAGTTAATCAATGCGTCAATCTTCTGTCCTGCCTTACACATAGGACAGCTGTGAGAAGGATAGCTGTTGTAGTCACCCAGAAAATCCGGATTAAAGCAGGAATGAACCGGAATGCCCTCCTTACTTTCATCAGTAGTAGAAAATATTGCAGAAATACCACTTACAAAACCGCCATAGTATTTAATGGCGTCAATTGCCGCTTCTATTGTTTTACCGGATGAATAGGAAACCGCAAGTATTAAAACGTGCTTACCCCTTATCATGGGCACAATGTTATCTCTGAAAAGTAGCTGATTTGAATATGTGGTTTCGGGAGCTGTAACATAAATTGTGTTATGAGCATTTATGCTTGCAAAATTTTCCTTTGTAAGTTTATCTGCCAAACAGGCACCTACAACCTCCATACCGTCAAGGCACAAAATTGTATCAACTATAGTTGAATGTAAAAAATACGAGCCTAATTCTTCAGCAACAGCCTTTGCTTCGGAAAGACGTGCCTTTTGTGCCGCCACATCTATGTAGTAATTGCTGTGACGGTCATTTGTTGCAAAATGTCCGTTGGCAACACGCAAATACAAATTTTTACGCTTAGTTGCATGCTTGAAAGTTTTTAACATATTTATCCCCTGCCTTTCTATTATAGTAAAATATTCGCCGAAAGTTTTTTAAAATCCTTTTTCATAAGAAAAACAGTGATAAATTTATCACTGTTTCATAAAAAATCAAAATATTGTTTTTAAAAACCTGATGCTCTTTGTTGCACTTTCCACAAAATCGTCTGTTGTAACAGGCTCTACACTCATACGAAGATTGTAGCCTGCATCGTCTAATGCAGCTTTTACAGAACGGTAATCAAATTCTTTCTCAGACACCGGGCAAAGACGCCCATCGGGATTAGCTATATGAGTATGCAACAAAATATCACCATTATTAACAATGGAATCGAAGCTTTCATTTTCCTTTGCCATGTGGTAAATATCTGCAAGCAATTTAACATTAGGGTGCTTAAGCTTTCTTACAATATCCGCACCCTCGGAAACAGTAACAACAGTATTTGCCTCCTCGCTGTTAAGAGGTTCCAAAACAATTGTTATGTTATACTTTACGGCACAGTCACCAATAATCTTAAGGCATTCATAAATCTGCTTCATACCATCTTCAAATGACATATTTTCAGGAATTCTTCTTGCTCCGCCGCTACCAAGAACACAAATGCCCACACCAAGCTCGGATGCACGCTTTAAGGCACCATCAGCATATTCCTTAACTGTATCAACACTCATATCCGATCCGCAAATTTTAACATTGCCCGGCAAAAAGAAATTTGTGGCTTCAACAGAAATTTCATTTTCAACCAAAAGCTTTTTTAATTCCTCAAACTGCCCGTCAGTCATTTGGGCAATCTGTGTTAAACGTAGCTCAACATAATCTGCCACATCTTTAAAACACAGCACTTTATCAACAACTGTACATACACCTATTTTCATATACAACACCTCGAAACACTTTAATCAAGCTTAATCCTCTGCAATTTTTTTGATTTTTTTAAGAATTTTTCTTATATCTATATTTTGCGGGCAGGTGCTTTCGCACTTTCCGCATTCTATACAGCCGCACAGATTTTCGTAATACGGTCTTAATGTTTTGTACGCTTCCCTGCGTGATATTTTTGCCGCAAGATATTTATTATCAATAGCAAAAACCTCGGATATTTTAACCTTTGACGGACACACATCCCCACAGTAGTTACACTTTGTGCAGGGTATTTGTTTTACCTCTCTTATTATACTGCGTATTTGGGCAAAGCTGTCAATTTCTTCCGCAGTAAAAGGCACTGCATTTTTAACGGTATTTACGTTGTCATTTATCATATTCATATCGCCCATACCGGAAAGCACAACGGCAATTTCGGGAAAGCTAAGCACAAACCTTATGGCACAGGCAGCCTCACTTGAAGCCCCGTATTTTTCTATAGCATTTTTAGCTTTCGGATGCAAATTAACCAGTGCACCGCCCTTAACAGGCTCCATAACCCAAATCTTTTTGCCGTGTTTTACCGCAACGTCATAACAAGCTTTACTTTGAACAGAAGGGTCGTCGTAATCGAGATAATTAAACTGCAGCTGTACAAATTCAAAAAATGGATTTTCGGTAAGTATGGTATCCAAAACCTCAGCAGTATCGTGAAAAGACATACCTATATGCTTAATCTTACCCTGTTCTTTAAGCTTTTTTATAATTTCAAAGGTATTACATTCCTTGTGCTTTGCATAGCCTTCCTCATTCATACAATGGAAAAGGTAAAAGTCAAAATATTCAACTCCGCACTTTTCAAGCTGTTTTTCAAAAAGCGGAATAACATCCTCTTCCTTTTCAAACAACCAATAGGAAAGCTTATCTGCAAGAACAAAGTCTTCCCTTTTATGCCTTTTGGTTATACATTCACGTATTGCCGTTTCACTTTTTCCGTCAATATAGCCGTAAGCAGTATCAAAGTAATTAAAACCCGCATCCAAAAATGCGTCAACCATTTCACAAAATTTTGCCTTGTCAACCTCGCCGTCTGTAAGCGGAAGACGCATACAACCAAAGCCAAGCTTGCCCTTAATTTTATCTAACAGCATTTCAGTCATCCTTTATATGTTTTATTATAAATTTATTGTATCAAAATACAATTCTCTTTTCAACCACTATTTTGAAAAATTTTATAAAGTTATCTCATAAAAAAGCTAAAAAAGGTGTCCGAAGACACCTTTTTTAAAGTTTATTTCTTTGAATCTTACCACTTACTGTCTTTGGCAAGCTATCCTTAAATTCAACAATTCGCGGATACTTATACGGAGCAGTTTTTTCTTTAACATAGTTCTGAATTTCCTTTTTCAGTTCTTCAGTACCTTCTGTGCCGTTAACAAGAACAATACTTGCCTTTACAATCTGTCCGCGAACTTCATCGGGAACAGCGGAAACACCGCATTCCAAAACGTATGGAAGCTCCATAATAACGCTTTCGATTTCGAAAGGTCCTATGCGGTAACCCGATGACTTAATAACGTCATCCGCACGACCAACGTACCAGTAAAAGCCGTCTTCATCACACCATGCAACGTCGCCTGTGTGGTAGTAGCCGTCATACCATACTTCGTCGGTCTTTTCCTTGTCACCGTAGTAGCCTGTAAACAAGCCGCAAGGTGCACCGTCTTTAACATTGATACAGATTTCACCGGATTCTGATGTTTTAACCTGTTCGCCGTCGGAATTTAACAGCTCAACCTTGTAAATAGGAGCAGGCTTACCCATAGCACCGATTTTATGGGGTTTACCAACAAGGTTACCGATAATCATTGTGCTTTCTGTCTGACCAAAGCCCTCCTTAATCTGCAGGCCTGTCGCCTTTTCAAACTGACGGTAAACTTCAGGATTCAGTGCCTCACCGGCAGTAGTCATATGTTCAACAGATGAGAAATCGTACTTTGAAATATCCTGCTTAATCATCATACGAAGCATTGTAGGCGGAGCACAGAATGTAGTAATTTTGTGCTTAGCAAACATAGGCAGAATTTCCGCCGCATCAAAACGGTCGAAGTCATATACAAATGTTGCCGCTTCACACAACCACTGTCCGTACAACTTACCCCACATAGCCTTTGCCCAGCCTGTGTCGGAAATTGTAAAGTGAAGTCCGTCAGGATTTACATTGTGCCAATACTTTGCAGTATGGAAATGACCTAAAGGATATTTATAGTTATGTGCTGCAATTTTCGGATAGCCTGATGTACCTGATGTAAAGTACATAAGCATTGTATCATCACCGCAGGGTGAGCTTTCGGTACGGTCAAAGTGAGAACTGAAACGCTTGTATTCTTCGTCAAAGTTTCTCCAGCCGTCACGTGTGCCGCCAACCATCATCTTAATTGTAAGCTTAGGGCATTTTTCTGCCGCAATGTCTACCTGACGTGCAACATCACCGTCGGCAGTACATACAATGGCACTAACACCTGCAGAGTCAAATCTGTATTCAAGGTCGTGTTCCTGAAGCTGGTCAACTGCAGGAATTGCAATTGCACCAAGCTTGTTAAGACCAAGCATAGCAATCCAGAACTGATAGTGACGCTTTAAAATAAGCATTACTCTGTCACCCTTTTTAATGCCAAGGGATGCAAAGTAGTTAGCACACTGGCTTGAAAGCTTACGCATATCTGTAAAAGTAAAGCGTCTTTCTGTCTTGTCCTTTGAAATGTGAAGCATTGCAAGCTTTTCGGGCTCACGTCTTGACAGCTCGTCAACAAGGTCAAATGCAAAGTTAAATTTATCTTCATTTTTAAATGTAATAGATGTAGGGGTGCCCTGTTCATCCTCTACAATATCAATAAACTTGTGATAAATTCTGTCCTTTGTATCTCTGTGTACAGAACCTATAATCTTTTCTGTAGGCACAATGTCTGAAGACATACCCTCAGTAGCGTCAATATCGTCACGCAAAACAATGGCATAAAACTTACAGTCTTCACCGTTTACGGCAATCATACCGTGTGGAGTATCGGAATTATAGTAAATGCTGTCCCCGGGGCCAAGTACCTCTTTATGCTCACCAATCTGCACCATAAGGTGACCGTCTATAACGATGTCACATTCCTGACCGGCATGGGTGGTAAGCTCTATATCCCTGCTCTGTGCTTCCTCATCATAGTTACTTACAACGTACAAAGGCTCTGCGATACGGTTTTTAAAAGCATATGCAAGGTTGTGGTATGTCATACCGTGAGCCTTTGCAATCTGCTGGCCTGCACCTGCACGTGTAACTGTGTAGGATTTAAGATTAGGGCTGAAGCCTTCAATAATATCCGTTACGTTTACTCTAAGAGCCGCCGCACAACGGTAAATAAAAGCAAAGTTAAGGTCAGATTCACCGTTTTCGCACTTTAAGTACTCCTCGGCGGTGATACCTGTTTTTTCAGCCATTTCCTCCGGTGTGTAGTTTTCAATTAAACGAAGTTCACGGATACGCTCCGCCATTTCTTTAATTTTAAGATTAATGTCCATTGAGTTTTCCATATAGTATCCCTCTCCTTTTTGTGAGGCAAAAAAAATCTCGCCTCAAAGTATAAGTTAAACCTTTGAGACGAGTGTAAAAATTCACCCGCGGTACCACTCAAATTGCGATTAAAAAAACCGCCACTCTCAGGGTCCAACAACCCATATGCATTTACGCAGCAATCACGGAAAGGTTCTACTCGCTTTCGCTTTCTTCCTTTCAGCTCAGAAGCTACAAACACAAATCATCCCCTATGGCTTGCACCAACCGCCATTTCTCTTTAAGGTTCATAACCTGCGCCCTCTTCGTCAACGCCTTTAGTCGTTATAAATTTTACCACAGATTTTTTATTATGTCAAGTACTTTTTAACTGATAGTACAAAACAATTTTTGTTGTTTTCTATTTATTTTTTAATGCGTCGTACTATTATCCAATGTATTGTTACCGCTAAAATTACAGAAAAACCAAAATAGCCGCTTATGGGATATACAATTCCTATTAAATCCCCAAAACCAAACAGGCTGAAAATCCAACCAAACAGGCACAAAATAATTATCAGCATATTTTTATACTTTGCCAGCACTTCTGACTTCAGTTCACTGTATTCCACTACGCCCACAATACTTGAAAGTGATGTACCAAACATTCCAAACAGCAGTAAAATTGCATAAATCAGTCCCAAAGCCGAGTTTATATTATAAGCAAGTTCAAGCATCGGAAGCTCTGAATTTGCCACACCGACATTCGCAAATACACCAAACAAAACACATACCGCAATAAGCAGCATAATTCCGCTTCCCACACCTATGCCGGGCAAAACAGTCTTCTTATTTATCTGCATAGCTATAGGTGCCAAAATTCCTATTGTACAAAAAAGGTTATGTGATGCGTATGTAAATGCAGAAAATACCCAGTTTTGCAAAAGCGGATTATCATTGACATGCTGAAAATTAAAATTCACACTTCCGCGACACACAGAAATAATGCCTATTAAAACAGCCCCTATAATCATAAATGGTACAAGCTTCGAAAGTGCAGAAACCATACCGTCAACACCACCCATAGAGGCAATTGCAACCACAAGACAAAAAATCCCACACCCTGCAACGGTGGGTAATCCGAACATACGGTTTAAAAGTGCACCTGCACCTGCTGACATTATAACAAGAATGCTGAACATAAAAAATGCCGTTACTGCACCAACCAAAGCCCTAAGACACGGTATTTTTTTCCACACCACAAGCTTATCCATTTCCGTTATTTTAGTGTTGTGAATAAGCTTTATAAGTATTATACCAAACAGAAAATGAAGTGTAAACGTAAGGATAATCCCCAAAATGCCCATTATGCCAAAAGCACCGAAAAACTGCCATATTTCCTGTCCTGAAACAAACCCTGCACCTAAAAAACACCCTGCAAAAGTAAATCCCAAAGAAAGTGTATCTATTTTTTTCATAAAAACCTCTTAAATATTTTTCATCCTCGATACATCAACAAAATCGTCATCGTAATTTTCAAGATAATCAAGCATTTCATCAATGTCCGTAAATATTTTATACAAGCTGCTGCATTCAGGCTTCATAAACTTACCGTCTATTGCCCCCTGCATCATTTTTTCCATTGCATCGTAATATCCGTTAATATTCAAAACAGCAATTGCCTTTTTGTGTCTTGCAAGCTGTTTTAAAGTAAGAATTTCAAAAAATTCTTCAAATGTTCCTATTCCGCCGGGAGTCATTATAAAACAGTCTGCCCTGTCCTCCATTATCTGCTTACGCTGACGCATAGTTTCTGTAGAAATCATTTCCGTACAGTTTTCAAAAAGTACACCGTCAACATTAAAAAAGCTTGGTGCAACACCAACTATTGTGCCGCCCTCTTCATACATTCCTCTTGCAACGGCACCCATAAGTCCCTGAGCACCTGCACCGTAAACAAGACTGTGACCTCTTTTTGCCATTTTTCTGCCCAATTCTTCCGTGACAGTTATAAATTCCTTATCTATAAGTTCACTTGATGCACCGTATACACATATTGTCATAAAAATACCTCCCTTTTGCCATAATAATATATTATATACTCTGTATTCAAATTTTAACACAAAAACCAATAGCGGTCAACAAATTATATATTCTGATATTGCGGATACCATAATAAAACTTAGCCGAATTGCAATTTAAAAAATCATAACTACCGGCTAAGCCGGTAGTTTGCTCTGCGGCTATAAGCCGCTGTTACTGGCTGGACTGAAAGTCCACTGAATTAACTGTCACTTGCAAAACTGCCCAAAGGCTTCCCCTTGAGAGGAAGCTGTCGAGCAAGG
>JAZQIO010000096.1:0-6202 GCA_045541135.1 Clostridia bacterium | reverse complement strand
AACATCATATTTGTCAGCTAAATATCCCGAAAGATAAGCTCCGCTAAACAGAGCGGCATCTTCATAATTGAATGGTTCTACAGCCTCCATATAACTATCTTCAGCCTTTTTAGAGGCATCCACAGGGATATTGGCAAAGCCTATCTGTCCGCTGCGGAATAGCTTAAAATAATCTGTTTTAGTATAATTATAATTTGAATCGCTCCATGCAGTTACCCTTTCTGCATTGTAGCTAACCGCAGCATCACAGTCGCAGTCAAACATCCAGAACGGAACATACACGCCTGCCATTTCCTCAATTTTCTTTTTGTTCTTAAAGCTATCGGGAAGAAACGGTGCATTTTTGAAATCACCCTCAAAAGCCTCTATTGCAGATTTTTTATTTAGCTTAAACGGAATTATGTAATCAGGCTTTAGTGTTCCTTCAAATTGTCCTTTGACAATAGTGGAGTTGCGGCAATATGGAGAAACTGTGGAGCCAAGTGTATCATCGCCCTGAATTTCTGCTCCGCAGGAGGGGCATGAATAATTTGAAAGAGTAACCTCGTTTGTGTCTTCATAATTTCTTGGCGTATAGCTTTCCCAATCGTATTTTGATGTGCCACCGGAATCGGCAGTACCTTCTGTCATTTGCTGCATCGTTTCAAGTGGGAATGTATTGTCGCATGATTCACATGTTAAGTTCTGCGTTACGGCATTAAACACTAAAGGTGCCGTACAACAAGGACATTTATAGTTTTGAATTGTATCCATAATCTTTCTACCTCATTTCATTTTATAGTGCACAAAGCTCGGAGGATGCTTTCACCCTGTTACCGCAGTGAGGACAGTAGTGCATAGAATTTGAAAGAACCGTGCCGCATTTTTCACAGCTTATATGATAGGACTTATACAAATCATGTAAATTTGATTTAGGCAATTTAGAATTACACTTACTGCAATACATCCTGTTACTTGATTCTAAAGAATTACACTCACTACATACCACCGAATGCTTCATAATGTCAGTTCCAAATCCAAAGTAGGAAAGTGATTTTTTTCTATTTGCGTTCCGTTTTTTCATTTTCTTCTTCACCTCCGTAAAAAAGCTTTGCTCCGCATACGTGACAAAAATTAGATAGTTCCTGCGTTTTTGCTCCGCACACCGGGCAATAATCGGGGTAATCCTCTATCGGAACACATTGCACGCAGCTCCACACATCGGGATTATACATAGCGTCAATAACCCACTTGCCACATTTTTGGCATCTGTTAAAATATTCTTTTCCACCTTCACCCCAAGCACGCATAAGTTCTTCTTCGGGATTGTCAGCTCTAATCGATTTTGATGAATATACAAGGGCGTGGGACAAGTCACAAAAGAATTCATAAATATTACCACTTGGAGTTTTATTAATCTTGAAGCTTGCTGTTTTGTTTTTCTTTACATCCAAAGAACCCACTCCCTTCTTTTTACAAGAATTGCCCGAGACCTTGACTAAATCAATGTTTTGTGTTATAATATAGGTAAAAAATACAAAAAAAGATATATTTTCTGATTTAATTATACTTATATATTCAAAATAAATCCCCACCCAAAATGCAAAAAAAATGTGGGATTGATAAGTTTTTTTGAAAAAAGGGTGGGGTTTTGGGTAGGGATATAGTGTTAGAAAAGGAGAGAATTATGAAAAGAATTATCGCTTCGCTTATTATGATTATTTTTATTACATCTTTATTTTCAGCTTGTGAAAACAAAAAAAGAACCGATCCCGACAACCCTGTTACACTTACAATGTGGCATGTGTATGGGAGTCAGACAAAGTCACCTTTTAATGTTGAAATTAATAAGTTTAACAGTACCGTTGGTAAAGAAAAAGGAATTATTGTTAATGTTGTTTCAGTAACAAGTTCATCTGCGATAGATAAGGCACTTTCTGATGCTGCAAATGATGAGCCGGGTGCTGAAAAATTGCCGGATTTGTTTACGGCTTATCCGAGAGTGGCTGAGCTTGTGGGCAAAGAACGTCTGCTTTCGTGGAATGATTATTTTTCAAAAGAGGAGCTTTCCGAATATACAAATAAATTTGTTTTAGAAGGATATTTCGGAGACGAGCTGCTAATGCTCCCCATTGCAAAATCTTCAGAAGTATTCTATTTAAACAAAACATTATTTGATGAATTCAGCAAAGAAACATCATGCAGTGTAAATGATTTAAAAACCTTTGACGGACTTTTCAAAACGTCAAATGTATACTATGACTGGTCAGGTGGGCAAAGCTTTACACAGATAAACGACTTTTATCATTATTCATACATAGGAATGCAAACACAGGGTGAAAATTTCGTCAAAGACGGAAAATTAAACCTTGAAAATAAAGCATTTGAAAATATATGGAATCCTTTGGCAAGATGTGCAATTTATGGCGGAATATGTCTTGATGACGGATATGCGGCATCTCGTTGGAAAACGGTTGAGATTATATCAAACATAGGCTCTACAGCCGATGTTTTGTACCAGCCTGATAGTGTAATCTATCCTGACAACACCACGGTTAATATAAAATCAATTTCTATGCCTTATCCTCTTTTTGATAAAGACACACCTGCTTCAGTTCATCGTGGTACCGGACTATTTGCCGTAAAGAGTGATGATGAGAGAAAAAATTATGCAGCATATATTTTTGCAAAATGGATAACCGAAGAAGAAAACAACATAGATTTTGTAACAGAAGCAGGATACCTTCCGGTAAAAGACGATGCATTTAATCTTTTGTTTGAAACAAAGGATTCTATTGAAAATGAAAACTACAGAAACCTCTATGACACCATTGATATAATGTTCAGGGATTATGAACTGTATGCACTTCCTTTATATGACGGAGCATCTGATGTTCAGAAAAACTATGAAGAAAATGTAAGATTAGTTTTAAGCTCTGCTCATACTCAATATAAGAACAGAGTTGCTTCAGGCGAAGATAAAGAAAGTGTACTAAACGAACTTACAAAAGCATCACTTCAAGAAATCAAAAAGCTTTCTGAAAAATAATTGAGATAAGAGCGAATAGATCATGAAACTATTAAGATATTTTGAATTTAAAAACTTAATAAACCACATAAATACCGAAAAACTTTCTATGCGCAGAAGATTTGTTTTGTATATCATAACCGTAATCGCTATGTTTTTGGCACTTCTTTTGCTCCTTTTAAATCTGTTTGGAGTATTGAACCCCACTGACAGAGAACTTTCAGATGTTCTTGAAACACAACTTGCGACCTACTCTGAAAAAATCGAGAACGATATAGACAAAACAGCAGCGTATGCAATTTCTTTTTCTGAGCAACTTGAAGCTGATATTCAAAAATATCTGCTTCAAAACAATTTGACCTTTGATGACTTGAAAGATAATCCTGATGCAATTGATAAATTGCAAGGAGAACTTTACAACACTGTATATCTTAATATGCAGATGGCCCCGTCAAGCGGTGCATTTTATATTTTAAATACAACAGTCAACTCAAAAAGCGAGACTCCTTTGTGCAGCGGAATTTATCTAAAATATGTGAATTTGTATTCAGAAAATACCGCAAACAAACAATTCACTCTCTACAGAGGCACTCTCGCAACCGGCAAAAACAATGATTTATTATTTCATAGTGGATGGCAAATCGAGTGCAAAACTGATTTCTTTGAAAATAGCGACTCATTTTTTGCGAACAATACCCGTTATGTTTTAAGTTCTGTAAAAGAAATTCCTGAAACCTGGGAAAGCGCAAGATATGTTTTTGTTCCGATACATGATGTTAAAAAGAATATTATCGGTGTGTGCGGATTTGAAATTAACAACCTTTATTTTCAGCTTGCACAAAAACCTACTGAAAATAGCTTAGGACACGTCGTATATGGTCTTTTGAACACCGAAAATGATAAACTCTCCGGACAATTCACATCAAATAGCCACTATGTTTCGGACTTCGAAGATGCATCCCTTAAAGTCTATGAGAAAAACAACTTTTCTATTTTTGATTTTGGAACATATACTTGCATAGGCAAAACTAAAAAGATACGTCTTGGAAGCAATGTTTTCGATGCATCCGTTATGATTACGCAGGCACAATACAACAAATATATTCAAGAAGGTCGCAGAAACATTGCTTTGATTCTTCTTGTCATTACTGTTTCTGCCATTGCAGCTTGTATGTTCCTAAGCAAAAAATATGTATCTCCCATATTAAGAAAAATAGAGCAAATTAAGACATCACAGAATTTTGGTGATGACCAAACCAAAATCAAGGAAATTGATGACCTCTTTGCTTTTCTTCGAGAAAAGGATAACCAGTATGAGGCTCAGCTTGAAGTCTTGGAGGAATCCAAGCACATTGCAGAAGAGGAAGCAACAAAAGCCAAAGCAGCATATGAAAGAGCTTTAAAGGAATACGAGCTGGTTAAATGTGAGATTGAACAGCTTTCCGAGAAGCATGAAAAAAATATTGTTCTTGAGGAATATGAATATTTCCTTTGTAACCTCAGCACACTTACTGCATCTGAATACAGAATTTATGAATTGTATCTTCAAGGCAAAAACGGAAAACAAATTGCTGAAATTGCCGGAATTAAAGAGAACACTCTTAAATTCCACAATAAAAACATTTATTCTAAGCTTGGAATTTCTTCCCGCAAACAGTTACTTAAGTTTGCCGCTTTAAAGCAACAGCAGGATAGAAAAGGAGAGATAAATCAATGACAATTGCCGATAGATTGAATAAAATAATTAAAGAACAAAACATCACGAAAGCAGAGTTCGCAAGAAGAGTCGGTGTTACCGAAAATTATATCTATATACTTACCGGCAAAGGTCGTCCCGATAAAAATCAAAACAGAGTCATTTCTCCTATGCTTGCAAAGGTTATCGCTATGGAATTTGGATATGATGAAAATTGGGTTTTGAATGGTGATGAATAAGTGAATATATGATAAGAGCCTTCGGGGAAATCACTTCCCGAAGGCTCTGTTTTTGCGTACTATCTACTTTCTAAAATCAGTTTTCTTGCAAGTATAAACAAGCTATTATCAACCGATGGGATGTCCCTTGCAAGAGGATCTTTCATGTATTCTACATCGGGATTAAAATCAGGTTTTACGGATTGATAAATCCTTGTTCGAGCATTGAACTCTGCTTCTGCATAAGATATTTTACCGTATTTATAATCTTCAATTACGGGAGCGATTATCACTCTGATTTTTTCGAGATTGTTTGCATAAAAATCAGGTCGCAAGTGCATATCCCGATATTGTCATATTGCGTTATTTGCTATATCCACAAGTTCGCCATAGCTGTAACTATTTGTCTGACCGTTAAACCAAGCGTTGAAGAAAATGCGGTTTGATTTCGCTCTTGCATCGGCATATCCCAAGCCGTTCTGCACTTCGGTTAGAATATCGCCAATAAAACTTTCAACAATAATTATTGCTTCATTTGTGGCATTGCAGGGTGCCGATTCTCTCGGCACCTCTGCTGCACTTACAGAAAAAGAACTTATTAAAATTGATACGATTGATATGATGGATATGATTGATTTTTTTATTTTAAAATACCTCCGTTATAACTTAATATCTTTTAGGATGATGCTATTATCAAACAATAAGCTGTCGCACATCATTAGCACACCGAGTCTGAAACCTATTTTAAAATTCTCAACGCCACTTGTAGCACTTATTTCATCACTTGCATTTACAAGGTCGTTAAAGAGCTTTAAATTCTCGCCGTTTAATTCCTTTGTCAGTTTGCTTTCAATATCAGAAAATGTTTTTATAGCCTTTTCGTAAGGAAGTTGCTTTCTGTTCCGGTTTTCATTCGGATTTATATTTCCATAATACAATTCTTCAATAAAACTCATTTTCGTACCTCCATTGAATAAACAAAATCTTTTAACACAAATTCTTCTGCTGAATGGCGAATGTTGTTCATAGTACCACCCAAGCCATTTGGTCTTTTGCTTTTAGTTCTTCGGTGATGCCTTGCTTTATTGCCATATCTTTGACAAGCTTATCAATCATCTCTTTTGCAGAAGTGTCAATTTCTTCAAGATATGCAAGCCAAGTTCCATTAAGCATCTTCATTGAGTAAACAGTTGGGCGATTTTCTTTAATAAATATTGAGTGCAACCTGCCATACTTACCGATATTGTAAGTTCCTTCGGGTGCCTTTAGGTTTGGAATGTA
>JAZQIO010000095.1:0-42887 GCA_045541135.1 Clostridia bacterium | reverse complement strand
TACTGCAAATTTTGCAACATCAGCAATTCTGCGTTCAACAAAAATACTATAATCTCTTACAATCTCCTCTTCATCCTCAAAATCAATAAAAGGCCCTGTATGAGTGTGAGTTGCGGAAATAATAATGTTTTCCATAGGAATGGATGTAGCATCACTGGCAGCCTTTCTGCAACGATCAGAAATCTCCTGTGCCATACCGCAATGGTCAAGGGAAATAAGTATGGTTTTCACATCGTCGCACTGAAGGGCAAGTGCATTAACCTGAAGATCATCCAATATTGCCTCAGCAAATCTTTTTTTAAAATATCCGCGGATTGGAATTCCCATTGGTGGATTTACATTTCCACGAGCAAAACCGGCTTTCAGATTGTTCATTTTAAAACCTCCAATAATTCAATTTATATATTTTAATAACTATAAGCCTCTGAAATTTATTTTAACATCTTTTTCTTATATTTACAATACCCAAAATGATTTTGTGCTTTAACCACCTGTGTGGAATTTCTTTTGATTTATTACTGGTATTATTTCATCATAAGAATGACCTAATGGCGGAGTTCATCCAGTATGTTTACATTGAATTGCATTTTCCTTTAATCCCTTCATAAAATATTAAAAGCTCACACCCAATAAATGGGTGTGAAAATCGACGATGGAGATGAATCACGACTCTTCACTATCACGCCCAAAACATATAGTAAATTGAGACTATCACAGATGCAATAGCTGCGATAGCCTCAATAAGTATTAACTCACTATTGTTTTTGGTTATACAGTTTAATCTTAAAGATCAATCTTCAAATTTTCAACAATTGGTCTGTATTCATTATCCCACCACATTATCTTAATGTATTTGCCGTCAACAGAATCAAGCATTGCATTTACCGTTTCAGCCGCAGGATACACTTTTGTTTTAACTGTATGTCCTTTTTCATCATATAATGCAACATAAACCTTACCTGTTATTTCATCAGGCGAATCCAAATTTACATCTAACCTAATGTTTTTTGTACCTTTTTCAAAATTGCTATACGAAATAACAGGCTCAATTACTTCAGGAGTTGAATTAACAACTATACCACCATTGATGATTTTGATATCTACATTATTCAAATCTCCGTCAAATATATTTCCGGCTGAATAAGAAGCATTCACTTCATAAAATCCTTCTGCATCAGCAGGAACGACATATGTAAAAGTCGCAACAGTTCCATTTGAATAATCCGCATCCTGACCATCAAAACCAATATTCAATGGGTTTGATGTCAAATCACCCGGTTTAGTGTATGTCAAAGTACCTAAAGCTGACCCTTTAGTGATGCTTTTCAAACTCAAGTTGCTATCATGGTTGACAGAGACCATAAATCCAGCTAAGCCCATATCATTACCACTCAAAATTATAGGAACTTCAACCTCTGTTCCCGGTTCTGCATTAACGGTCGAAACCGTTAATGTCAGTCCATCAGAAGCAGATACACTTTGTACACATAAAGACATTAGCAATGTTAGAACACATACCAATAATGCCCATATTTTAAATCTAATTGTCACAATAAATACTTCCTTCCTTATTGGTTCAATGTTACATCATAACCACCAACAACATATCTACGTAATACGGTTACGTCCTTCATATTTGAAGCCTCATCGCCGTTAACATCACAAGCTCTGTTCAACTCTATGCCATAACCGCCAACAACCGCTCTACGAAGTATTGTAACGTCCTTCATATTAATTGTTCCATCATCATTAATATCACCATATGTGAAGTTTTGAACAGTAATACTGCCATTTATCATTGATAAAATTATATCGTTCAAGTCGTTATCATAAACATCCCCTGTTCTATAAGACGCTGTAATATCATAAACAGTATCATTCTCAGCATCTTCAGGAAGAGTATATGACATATTCATAATTCTACCATTAGTATTATCGGCATCAATTCCGTCCCATGAAACATTAAATGGATTCAATGTTAAATCTCCAGAAGGAAGAAAATCGTGATTTACTAATGCACTATCCTCTCCAACACCTTGTACAACTGAAATAAGTGTTAGATTATCATCATAAGAGAAATTCAACATCATACCCAAAATACCTGTATTGTTATTAACATACACAGGAACTTCTACAACTTCACCGGCTCTACCCTTGACTTTACCAATGCTTATTTCAATATTAGGAGTTGATTCACCAACATCTTCAGTCAATTCTTCATCAGTATATGCAATTGCAAATGTTGAGAATTTATCAACCTCAAATGTGATTGTGTCAGGATTATTATCCTTATCTGCATGACTTTTAGCCTCACCGTTATGAACATGGACTACTGAATAATGTCCGTGACCGCGATGTTCTTCAGGTATAGGCATTGTGATTTCCAAATTACCGTTTGTGTCTGTATCCTTATGGATGTCGTCTACATTCTTAGGTTCTTTATCGTTCTTACCCTTTTTCATAGAAATATCATAATACTCTACTACTGTCTTATCTCCGGCATTATCTTCAATAACCTGCTGAACAAATTCTTCTTCAGTTTTAACACCTTCTTCACCAATTACAACCTCTTCACGTTTTTCAACGTTCAATTCGATTGCTACGGTATCTTCATTTTCAATTTCTTCGGCATTTGAAATAAGACCACCATTTTTAATTTCAACGTTTTCTACATCACCTGTAATTACATATTCAAGTTCAGAAAGTAATTCAAGCAACTTGTTCAACTTTTCAACATATCTCTTTGAGAACTGCTTTCTTTCTTTTTCTGACAAACCGTCATAAGCGTTTTTAACTTCTTTAATTTTATCCTTGTTAGCCAACGCTTCATCACGAGTTGTACATTCAGGAATTTCATCCAATTTATTTTCACAATCTTTTACATTATTTACCTTTGCAATATGGATGTCTGTATTTCCGTAAACAACACCATCTGAAACAGAAACTGTAGTCATTCCGGCACCATTGTTTGATGTTACAACAGAAATAGTATAGCTTCCATCCGGAACATTAGTGAATTTGTATTTTCCGTTAGAATCAGTTGTATAAACAGCAAATTCATTATTATTCTCATCGATTAATGTTACAGTAGAAATCTGTGCAGAACCCTCTGCTGTAATCTTGCCTTCAATGCTTGCTTCTTTTTGCTGTTTTTCTTCATAAACAGTTATATCAACACTGTATTCCCCAACTTCTGTTATATTAACGTAACCATAGCCCTTTAATACAACAGAACGGTCATAATCATGTTTCTTGTGTTTGCGGATATCGTTGCTTTCAGCAACAATTGAATATTCTCCACAAGGTATTTTGTTGAATATGTAAGAACCGTCTTCATCAGCTTTTACAGAGGATACAGCAACACCATCACTATTATACAATGTAACATTAGCCCATACGCGGTTATTGCCTTTTTCATCCTTTATCAAACCGCTTATGATTGAAGCTTCTTCTTTAACAACAGGTGCTAATTCATCAACATTTCCATTAAATACAGTAACTTCTTCAACAACTGTACCGTTTTCGGTTTCGATTTTTACAATATATGCTCCGTTAGGAATGTTATTAAATGTAAATGTTCCGTCTGTTACAATAATTGTTTCGATAATTACACCATTTTCGTCAGTAATGGTTACAGTAGCACTTTCTGCATCAACTGTTCCTGAAACAGTGTATCCCTGTTTTATTGTAATATCAGTATTTCCGGCAACATAAACATCAAAGACATTCATACGTTTAATGCTTACATTTTCAGAACCTACTTTTCCGTTTGCGTCAGTTACCTTTATAACATATTTTCCAATTTCTGCATATGTGAAATTATAAGTACCATCTTCAGCTGTAACAACTGTTTCTTTAACTACACCATCATCGTAAGCAATTTCCACTGTTGCTCCAACAACCGGTGTACCATCTGTATAAGTAACTGTACCACTTATTCCTGAACCATAATTTATTTCAGGATTTTTAGTTTCACGAATCACAAAATGTAATAAGTTATTTGAAGCTGCAAATGTGTTGGCATAAGAACCATCTTTTACAAGAAGAACTGTTGTGTTTGCAAATGATGTTTTGTCCATCAAAGTGACATTTGCAGGTATTGAAACTGCAAGAATCTTATTGCTGTTTGAGAAAGCACCTTTACCTAAAGTAGTTACGCTTTCAGGGATTATGATACTTCCCAATTTATCAGAACTACGGAATGCATAATCCGGAATTGTAGTTAATGTATTCGGCATAACAAGTGTTTCCATGCCTGTACCATGGAAAGAATGTGGTCCAACATATGTAACACTTGCAGGAATTTCAACATCTGTAATCGATGAGCAATAGTAGAATGCATAATCACCTATAGATGTAACAGTTTCGGGAATAGCTACAGTAGGCAATAAAGTACAACCGTAAAATGCGTTATTACCTATTTTTGTCAATCCTGTTGGAATGTTTATACTTGTAAGTGCACTACAGTTTCGGAATGCATTATTACCAATAACTTTTATGCTGTCAGGTAGAACAACAGTTTGCAAATTCACAAATCCGTCAAAAGCATATCTGATTTCTGTTACAGGGTAATTTTCAACCGTTGCAGGAATTGTAATTGTAGTCACTGTGTCATCTTTACATGAAATAACGATAGCCTCACCGTTATATACATAATATTCTATTCCATCTACGGTATAGAATTCATAGTCAGCATCCTCAACAATAATTGAATATACCAATTCGTTTTCCTGTGCAAATGTGTGTGCAAAAGAGTTTTCGTGAACAAGTAATACTGTTTCTATAGGGAATGATGTTACTTCAATTGAGATAACTGATTCCGGCATAATAACAGTTTGTAGTTTTCCGCAATCTGCAAATGCGCCAGCTCTTATGTTTGTAACAGTTTCAGGAATTGCTACTTCTGTAAGAACAGGACATTCTGCAAATGCATTGTATCCAATCTGAGTTACTCCTTCAGATATAACAACATTTTTAAGTCTGTTGCAACCCGCGAATGCACTCTGACCAATATTTGCAACAGAACCCGGTATTGTTATAGCAACAAGCTTATCACTTTCTGCAAATGCTTCTTTTCCAATGCTTGTAACAGTATCCGGAATAGCAATGGTTGTAAGAGAATCACAGTTATAAAAGGCTTTTTCTCCAATTGTTTCTACATTTGACAAATCAAGAGAAACTAACCTTCTGCAATTTACAAATGCAAATTTATCAATATTTTTTACTGTTGCAGGAATTGTTACGTTTAATAATACTATCGCATTTGCAAAAGTATATTCTTCAATAGATGTAATATTTGCATTAATTGTAAGATTTACAAGACTATGACAGCTTGCAAACGCATGATTACCAATTGAAATTACATTTTCAGGAATTGTAATATCTGTAAGTCCTGTTCCGTAGAAAGCATAATCACCAATTGATGTAACACTTTCCGGAATTGTAATGCTTGTAAGGTTAGAACAGTTCTTAAATGCATTATTACCTATTTTTCTAACTGTATTTGGAATCTCAATGCTTTGTAAACTTCTGCAGTTAACAAATACATTTTTAATTTCAACTACAGGGCAATCATTTACTGTTTCAGGAATAACAACATCTGTAATTGTACCCCTTCTCCATATAGCTATTGCTTCACCATCCACAATACGATAAGCAATACCATCTACCATAATAACCTCTGATTGCTCATCTACACCCAAAACTGAATAGTTCAGGTTGTTTTCAAGTGCAAAGTTATGTGCATAAGAACCTTCATATACCAACAAACGATTGTTATCATTGTCGAAAGTAAATGAATTTACATACATTGTTTCAACACTTTCAGGTATATGTATACTTCTTAATTTTGTGCAATTTGAAAAGGCATTTTCGCCTATTGTTTTCACACCGTTGCCCATTGTTACTTCTGTAAGCATTGGACAGCTTGCAAAAGCCTTATTTTCGATAGATACAACGCTGTCGGGAATTATAACACTTTGAAGATTTGAACAGAATTTGAATGCGCCCTCTTCAATTATAGTAACTCCGTCGGGAATTGTAATATGTGTAAGACTACTGCAATTATTAAAAATATTTGCTCTTATTACAGTTAATTTATCAGGTAAATCTACCTCTATTAATTTTCTACAAGTAGAAAATGCATTTCCGCCTATAATTTCTATGCTATCCGGAAGAATAACCTTTTCAAGATTACTGCATAGTGCAAATACGGAACCTCCCATTTCAACAACAGATTCAGGGAATTCAACTTCTTTTAATCCGGTACATCCTAGAAATGCACTACTACCTATGACGGTAATACCGTAAGGAATCTCAACATTTTCCAATTTAACGCAATTGTTAAATGCACTACCGGGCAACTCTTTCATATTTTTTGAAAGAACTACCGAGCTTAATTTTACGCATCCGCTAAAAACACCATTACCTAACGAAACAACACTGTCGGGAATAACAATACTTTCAAGACTGATACATTCTTTAAATGCCTGAATTCCTATGGTTTCAATACTTTCTGAAAGAAATACATCAGTAAGCTTAGTACAGCTTAAGAAAGCATAGTCATCAAGTGATTTTAAACTACCCGGCAAAGTAATGCTTTCTATGTCACTCTTACAAAAAACAGTTCCGATAGAAGTTACAGGATATCCGTTAATTGTAGCAGGTACTATAACATTCTTAGTTACAGTATCATCATAAGCAACAGCAACAGCTTCACCGTTTGAAATATAGTATGTCACACCGCATTCTGTATATATCTGGGGTTCAGCATTTTCACTTATAATTGAATAAGGTATTTTGTTTGCTACTGCATAATTGTATACAGGTGTATCATTTACACAATAAATTGTAACAGAATCACAACCCTCAAAAGCATTTTCTCCTATTGTTGTTACGTTACTGTACAAAATAATTGAGTTAAAAGCAGGACAGCCTTTAAAAGCATCTGCTCCTACTTCAAGAAGACCCTCGTTAGTAACAACACATACCAGATTAAGCATATCTGCAAAGGCTTTATCGCCAATAATTGCTACATTTGAAGAAAGAGTTACGCTGTTTATTGCAGTATTTCCTTCAAACAAGCCTTCACCCAATTTCAATACAGGATATGTTACACCGTCAACATCCAAAGTTGCCGGAATTGAAACATCAGTACGGCTTCCTGTGTAACCGGTTAATACCAAGCCGTCAATCTCACCGTATGTGTATGACTCACACTTCCAGCTGTCAACCTCTGCTTCAAATCTTGCTACTTCCTCTTGAACCTTAATTTCTATTTCAAGCGAATTATCTTCGTCATCGCCTGGTACATCTTCAAGAACATTATAGTTCAAACCATTTTCTACTGCAAATGTATGAGCATACGAACCTTCATAAACATTAAGTAATGTTGAGCTTGGGAATGATGTTGTGTAAAGTGTACTTACACCCTTAGGTATAGTAACATCAGTTACAGTGGTGTCATAAAATGCATATTCCCCAACGCATACGGTATCTTCAGAAAGCACTAAAGTACCAGTCAAAGATGAAGCTCTGAAGGCATTTTGTTCATATATTAAAAAGTTATCAAGATTAATATTTTCCAAATTAGTACAACCATTGAAATAATTTATCGTAACGTTAATAAATGAATCAGGAAGTGTCACGCTTTTCAAACTTGTGCAACCGTGAAATAGAGCATTACCATAATCCATAACACTGTCAGGTATTACTATGCTTTCCAAACTTTTGCACAGTTTAAATGCACATGCACCAAATGTTTTTACTCCATTACCTAAATCTACACTTACCAAATTGTTGCAATCCTGAAATGCTCTCATTGGTAATATTTCAACATTATCGTGCAACTTAACTGTTTTTATACTGTCTACGTTGCAAAAAACACGCGATTTTGGTGTAGTTACATCTTCCGGGAAAATCAAATCTTCCAGAAGATCACCATTAACGTACATCTTAGTATCTTTTGATGTTGAGTAATACAACGGATAAGCACTGTCCTGCGGGAAATCAATTGCACACCATGCACTTAAATCAGTAATATATATATTTGCAAGTGATGTACAATTATAAAATGCATTTATCTTTGAGCTTGTCAAAGTAGGCGGAACTGTAAGACTTGTAATATCTGTACGCTCATAAAAAGCTTTCTCGCCAATAGTTGTTACAGGAATACCATTAATTTCTGCAGGAATTACAACTTCCGTAACATCCTCACTACAACCGGTAATTGTTACAGCACCATCAGTTACAGTATATGTGAAATCACCGTATGTAAATTCTTCACTCGGTGTGTCATCACCTGTTGTGTCGTCACCTGTTGTGTCGTCGCCTGTTGTGTCGCCACCTTCAGATTCCGTATTTTTAGCCAAAGTCATTGTGTATTCTTTTGAATATTTTATTTCATCTGTTGTGAATGTTGCCTTTAGTACAACTTCCTTTGTTTCAGTTGCAGACGGAATAAGTGTTACTGTATCATCACTTACAATTGCTGTATTTTCATCAGCCGATGACCATTCAACACCCTCAATTAAAGGTAATGTGATTTCGGAATCAGTCACATTAGTAACATCACTTACAAGTGTTTCTGGCAAAGCTTCCAGCATTGCTGTTGTCTCATCACCAAATTTAGGATCAATTACAGTTACCTTTATTCCATTAATCTGAGAATATGAATCTACAGGATGTCTCTGCAAATGACTAATAGTAACTTTATTAACAAAATTTACATCAGATGCCATTGTTCCTACTGTAGAATCTTCCCCAACAACCACAGAAACTGTATTGTCAACAGTATCAAACTCAAATTCCATTGAAACTTCCTGATCATTACTGTATTTTGCGAAAGGATTATTTCCTTGTGACATAGTGTTTGTACCTACACTTGCTGAATTGAGTACAATAAGATTATTGTAATTCACGCGTAGATATACAACCTCACCAATTACGTTGTCGTGAATAATCAAGGATGAATATGATGCAGGGACATTAATAGTTTCGCCGTTTGAATTTTCAACCGTATATGCTCCCTCTCCCATATTAAACTTACCGTCTAATTCAAGCTTAAAATTACCGGTATATTTACCTTCCTCGGTTATGACACGCGTACGGTTAACATCGTCAACTGCCACAGGTCCTGCCGGAAGAAAATACCGAGTAGCCGGAGTGCGATCGGAATTAACTTTTGTTTCTTCATCGTTTAAAACCTTTTGACCAATTTGAGTCAATGTCGGATAACCGTCAACTATACCAAACTCGGCATATTCGTTGTATACGTCTAACCATCCATCAGCAATTGCCTCGTCTACATCTGTATAGTTAAATGTTTTATCAACAGCCACTATACCCGTAGTTGTTCCATCTGCATCATCCGCACTTACAGTAAACGGTATAGATGCAACCATTGTACACATTACTGATATAACTAACAATAATGAGACAATTTTTTTACTCATAAAACTCATCCCTTTCATAATTATGAAATATATATAAACGCTATCAATTATTTTCAAGAAATCTTTGAAGAATTGTAGCGGTTTCTGCTCTTGTTGCATTATCTTTCGGAGCAATCAAAGCATTAGCTTTACCTTTTATTAATCCCGATGCACAGGCATATTGCATTGCTTCGACAGCATATGCGGAAATATCTGTATAATCTTCGTAAGAAAACAAATTAATATCTGTAATATTTGTATCATAACCCTTATATACAGCATACCTGAACATTATTGTTGCAATCTGTTCTCTGGTAATATATAAATCGGGTGCAAATTCTGTTTCGGAAACCCCTGTAACAATTCCGTTTTCCTTTGCCCATATCACCGCGTCTTCATAATACATTCCCGAAGCAACATCATCAAATTCGCAATTTTTATCAATTTTTATCTCACCATCGGCACGCCACAAAACTGTTACCAGCATAGCTCTTGACAAAAGATTATTAGGTGCAAATTGTTCTTTGCTGATGCCGTTGAATAATTTATTATTAACGGCATATTCAACCGCACCATAATACCAATCATTTTTATTAACATCAGTAAAATATATTTCAAAAGAATTTTCTTCTGTTTCAACATCTTCTTTTATTTCGATGTCTTCTTTTTCAATCACATCTTCTTTAACTGTAACATCTGTTACGGGCTCATTTTCTTCAACATTGGATTCTTGCGAATGACTTGGCCATTCCGTATTCGCATTATTTATGGTAATGGTTCCGTTAACAAGAATAACCTCAACATCGTTTAAATCATTGTCGAATATATTTCCTTTATCATAAGATAAGTCTATTTTCAAAATTTTCTTTGAATTTGACGAAACTTTAAAATTTAAAACCGCTACTACTCCGTTAGTATCATCTGCTTCTAATCCATCAAACATTATGTTAACAGGATTAGCATTTAAATCCCCGGATATTGTAAAGTCCAGACTTTCCAAAGCATCGCCTCTGTTTATGCTTTCTAATGTCAAATCCTTATCGTATGTCACAGAAAACATCATCCCTGCAACACCGCTATTATTAGACAACTGTATTGGCACCTTTACACTTTCCCCGGAATCGGCAGATACATCAGACACAGTCAGTGTAATTTGATTCGATGCATACACATTACCATAAGAAAAAAGCAACATAATTAATATTATTAACCCAATCATTGATTTCCCTATTTTTAACACACTCATTTTACTCCCTCTCTACAAAAATTATCATATATATATGCATTTAATATGAAATATACGACAATTACCAAAAGTATACTTTTAGTAAAAGGTCAAAGTTGCACATTTAATACAAAATTGTTGACAATTTATGGCATTAGTGGTATACTTTGTGTACTAAAATAACTAATTTTTTGATTTTGTTTAAAAGTATACATTAAGCTAATCAAAACGGTTTTTTCTTATAAAATGCCCAAAGTGGCATATTGCAAACATCTGCTCCTTTTTTGGCAGATATTTTTTTATCTTTCCAGAGTTTATAAATTTCCTCATAATTATCTGGAATAGTTATAGGCGGTCTGCCAAAACGTACGCCTCTTTTTTTTGCCGCTTTTATCCCTTCTGCCTGACGTTGACGAATATTTGCCCTTTCATTTTCTGCAACAAATGAAAGCAACTGCAAAACCAAATCAGATATAAATGTACCAAGCAAATCTTTTGATTTTGCAGTATCCAAAAGAGGCATATCCAAAACCACAATATCAGCCTGTTTTATATGTGTAATCTTCCTCCACTCCTCAATTATTTCCGTATAATTTCTGCCTAATCTATCTATACTTTTTATCACCAACAAATCGTCTTTTTTAAGTTTCTTATACATTCTTATATAATTTGGTCTGTCAAAATCTTTCCCACTTTGTTTATCCACATATATATTCCTTATTTTTATTCCGTAATTTAAAAGTTCGTCTATCTGCCTGTCCTCCTTTTGACTTACAGATGATACTCTTGCATAACCGATTATCATAACTAACATCCTCCCATAAAAATTTTTTCATAGAAAATTATATCATCTCTGTCAGCCAACAAAAAAAGCCGTGAATAAATCACGACCTTAAACAACCAATATTTTACCAAAATTTTTTAAAATAACCCTTTATGGCTATCCTGCCCTAAACGAAGAAATGCACCGCGAAGCTCGTCAAAGTTTGCCGAAGCAGTGCATTTTTTAATTTTATCTCCGACATAAAGGGTACCCGCAAAGGCTTGCCTTTGTGGGATAAGGAGCAGCAATGAAGCATATGAAAAATGACCGCTACTTCAGCGGTCATTTTGATAACAGCAAAATTTGCTGCGACGTGGTGGAGATGAGGAGAATCCGTGATGTAGCATCACGTTAGTCATCCGACCGCATCTGCGTGCGGTGCCCGTCTGACTGTCCTCTCGCCTACAAAACAGTTCACCGGACTGTTTTGCTTTACGGCTCGAGCCTTTGGAGTTCGATTCTCTTCAACAAAAAAATCCCCACACACATTCGTGTGTAGGAATTTTTGGTGGAGATGAGTCGTAACCGTTCATTTTCACGTCTTTTTTATATAGGATTTCCTTGCCATCCCGGTTGTTGGATCCGGGATAGCCTTTATAATCCATACTATTTTAAAAACCATAATATGGAATTTTAAATTTTACATTCAATTACACCACAAAGAATTTTTTTCCAATTTCCTCTATGTTGTATTCTAACTACTTTGTCAGAATTCATTCTGATAAGTTCTGTCCTACTTAATTTTGACAAAACTTCCCAATCATCATAAAAAACATAAATCGCATTACCAACATGAGTATTCTCAAGAACCACAACATCGTTAGACATTATTGCACCAAAATATTGAGAAAATTGACTTGTACCTCTAATAAACTGCTTTGGTTTTAAGGATTTTATGTATTCAAATCTTTCCAAAATTTCTTTTTGCTCATTTTCACTTTTTTTACCAAAGTATCTGTCTACATATTCAATATCAACATGTCCAGGCGGCAAAAGTTCCCAGTCTACATTCAATGTTTTTAACACATATTCAACTTCACTATTACTTCCTATTAATTGAAAATTTCCACAATTCTCAGAAATCAAATTAATGTTAAACAAGAGTCTAAATTCCGCTTGTCTACTTCTCCTATCAATAATTTCTTCACTTTTTACCCAAAAACAACAGCTTGTATCATTCTCTTCTTTAAGCTCAATATTTAAACTTAATTGTTCTGGTAACCATTCATCCCTTTGCCAAACTTCCTTCCAAAAAGATGCATCTACCATCATTTTTGATGTATCTCCATAAGGATATACTTCGTGAGAAAAGTACTTGTGAATTTTGGGTAAATCTTTTCTTATAATACTTCTTCCCTTCCTGTTGTACATGGAATATCTACCATTACAAATTGGCGGAATAACATTATGAGCGTAATGTAAAACATCGTTTTCATATATTATTGATAAATCCTTATACATTCCATTTTTAATATCTTTTTTATACGCCAATATTACACCCACTATTTGAAAATAATCAGTTTCTTCTTTTTTAAACATTTCAAGCGTAACAGGCGGAATACGTAAATAATTCTTTCCTCTTTTCATAACAACAATCCTTTCACATAGTATTTAGTAGAATAACGGAAGAATGAAAAATACACTCTTCCGTTACATATTCGTTATTAATTAGGCGTAGAACGTCTATGTTCAGGGACCTTTACCCCATTTTTCTTTTTATATGCCTTAACAACAACGATTTTTTTATTTTTTAATCCTCTTACACTTGTCTTAGTTTTTGCCATATAAAATACCTCCTTTCCATATTGTTTTAAATAAAACAATAAAAAGCCACGGTGCAACTCCTTTCTCAGTTGACAAAAAAGTATTGCAATTGCGACACAAAGGTGATATACTATGTTTGAAAACTTGATATAGTAATTACCTTTGGTAATTGCTTTGTCAACCCCTAAAGATAATGGAATGTAATTAGGCCTACATTTCCATTATCTTTTTCTTTTTATCGTTTAATATGTTCTTCATCTACAATTATAATGAGCATCTCTTCATCCTCATCATACTCTGCAATAAACTGTATGGCTTTTGATATAAAATCAATATTTGTAATTGTATATAAATATTTAACGAAATCTTTACATCCTATCCTTATCCAACCATTCCGTTCTCTGCCCTCAAACTCATAACTAACTACACTACTACTTTCATTATGTGCCTTTACTCCAATAGCACGTGCATTCTCATCAAATCCAACATTAATCTTTTTAGGATATTTAAGCATTGAACGCGATAACGAGTTAAAGGAAATACCTAACGAACTGATAGTAACTATAGGTGCCCCTGACTTTATAAAATTAAAATCAAAATTATAATTGCCCATATCATTCACTCTCCCATGATATTATTATAGCACAGCAAAAAGATTTATGCAATACCATTAACGAAAAATTTACAATTATTTTGCGATAATACCAAAACACATTCGCGATATAAAAAAGCAATCTTTTTGTTAAAAAACAAATTCATTTGACAAAAACGCGAAATATTTTAACAAAAATGTGAAATATTTTAACGAAAATATAAAATATTTTAAGAAAAACATGAAATATCATATTTATTATACAACTTTTATGAATACTATTTTCTTTAAAAAGATTAAACAAAGCCTATTGCATCGCAATAGGCTCTTGTTTATTAATTTCTATCCTGCCATATACTCCTCAACTGCTTTTTGAAGATATTCTGTAACGGGAATACCTTCTCTTTCTGCAAAATGGTCTACCCATTCAGGTACTCTAAGTGTCATAGTAACTTCATTTGTATAGTTTTCTTTTACAAACTCATCAACATCAAAAACTATTGTTGCCACTTTAACGTGTTCATCTAAGTCGTACTCTTCGTAGCCTTCATACACTCTTATGTAATCATATAGATTATCTGGGTTTACCTTAAAATATTCTTTTACCAACTCTGTTGCCCTGCTATACGCTTCATCGTATGTCTTACCATAAGTGTAGCAATCATTAAGTTCAGGGATTTCTACTATATATGTATCGTCGTTCTTTCTTATAAAATAAGCTTTAAAATAATATGTGATCATTAATTTTGTCCTCCTTTTAATTAACCTGCTATACGTTCTGAATTCATACTTTCAGAAACAGCACTTTTGTATTCGATTGTTACATCATCATGACCTATCGTAATACATTCTATGGTATCTTTTATAAACGTCTTTACGGCAGGATCATGTGATGTAACAAGGTACTTTCCTAATTTATTAAATACCTTCTTCTTATTACCTGATTGTATATCTTTTAAGCATTCAATATGTTGCGCATATTTATTTTCCAACAATTCTTTTTCAGCTTGTAGTTTCTTTAATCTGCTTTCCATTGTTGGACTGCAACCGGTTTCAAAAGCCTTTATAATATTATTGATAGCCTTTTCCTTACCGGTTATTCTATCTTTGATGGCCTTAAGTTCATTATTTCTTTTGGTTATTTTTAAAATTTCATCAAGGTCATCTCTTTTGTAAATATCGCGCACTATTAAGCCCGCAATCATTTGATTGAGATTTTCTGCCTTGATTTGCGGCATCGAACATTTCTTAGCTTTATGGTTGGGGCAATAATACACATCATACTCTCTACCGTGTGAGTTGTTTTTTGTTCCTATCATGTAGGACCCACACTCTGCACATTTAAGAATTTTCAAACCGCTAAGCATATATTTATTTCTGCCAACAGATGCCTCAGTTTTATCTTTTCTCTTATTCATACGTTGAGCCACCGCTTCAAATTGTTCCTCAGAAACTATTGCAGGGCATCCTTTTTCAATTCTAACCTGCTTATCTAAGCTTTTATGCTTATGAGAGTTGCGCCTACCTTGATTATCTTTTGCAGCAGCTTTATTCCATGTATATGTGCCTTTGTATTTTTCCTGTGTTAATATACCGGAAAAAGAATTCTTGCTAAAAGCCTTACCGTTCTTATTCGTATAACCTTTATTTGCAAGTTCTTGCACCATCATCGAATAACTATGACCGCATAGATACATATCAAAAATATATTTTACAACTTCTGCTTCTCTTTCATTAATTATATAATTACCTTCATCATCTGTATCATAGCCCAATGGTGGTTTACCTCCACAATGGCGAGCACTATTTGCCTTTGTTAATAAGCTGTCATGAACGTGCTTCGCACCATTCACAGTGTAAAATTCATTAATTGCAAACATAATGTTTCTCAAAAGCTTGCCCTCATTATTCTTACCAATGGGTTGCGTTGCACTTTCAATGTCAATGCCTATGTCTTCCAAGTCATCTACGCAGTCAATAAAGTGCCTGAGCTTTCTTGAAAATCTGCTGAAATCGTATATTATTACCAGATTCCAATCAGGTTTGTTCTTTGCATCTTTGATAAGGTTCTGAAAACTTTCTCGCCTGTCAATTGTACCGGTAATGCCCTCATCAATGTATTCCTTGACAAGTTCTATACCCCTGGCTTCGCAATATTCCTTTATAACTCTGCGTTGATATTTTATAGATTTTTCATCTTGGTTGTGAGATGAATATCGCATATAACTGACTGCCAATATTTTATTACTCATATTTATACCTCCTTGATTATGCGTCATGAGGGATAATCCCCCATGACTCTAGTGAATTAATCTATTGCTTTCTTTATTATGTCACAAATCAAAATTTTGTCGTCATTATTGAATGGCTTATTTACAACATTTGTGATCTTACGGTTTGAATATTTTTTGTCTTTCAGGTCACTTCGTGTTATTTTAATAATTATATTCATTAATCTCCCCCCTTTTACTCTTCATCCGTATCATCTAACAGTGATTTTAATTTACTGCCAGCTTTCGGAGATAACATTTTGCTTTTTTGCACAATCTTCTCTTCACCCGAAACATCCTCTGAAGACAAATTCAAGGCATAGCAACGGAGTTGTGCTCCAGCTATTGTGCGTTTATGAATAAAGCCGTTATTAGAGGCCTTAATGAGCCAACCATTTTCGTGAAAAATTTTTCTCACTACATTAAGATCTTCATCAGTTTCCTCTTTAACAAGATTTTCAAACACGACTTCACTTACCCAAAATACCTGTTTTTTTAAATATTTTCCCCTTTCGCCCCAAACTTGTGATGTGGAAGATGCAATCTCAGGTATAGGAAATTTACCGTTATTATATAAGATCTTGTTTTTAACGTTTTCTAACCATAACTCAGGATTACTCTTTAACTTATCAGCCGCAATGTGATATTGTTCTATCAAAACATTTCTTATTGAGCCGATATCGATATCCAAGTTCAAGGAAAGTTTCACAACTATTGCAGATACGACTATTTGTGCACAAATCTTCAATAAACGTTCAGCGATACCTGAGCTTGGATTTTCTTCTCTTAACAAAGAATCAAACTGAACTTTATATTGCTTTATTATCCAATCCTTGTGGCACAATATCCACTCTACAATCGGGTACACAGCATGGCCACTATGAGCACGACACCCTTTCAATATTGCTCTTGCATGCTCTCCGTTATTAGTCCAAGGTAAATTCAGTTCAAACAAACGAGCATTCATACCTGATTTTACTTTATTAAGCAAACTATGCTCGCCTGTAAAGATTATCGCACCTGAAAAACTAACCTGTTCTCTTAACTTGCCAATATTGTTGCACCTTAACTTTCCTGTTCCTTTGGGCAAATTATAAATAATTTCCGAAAAGTCCCAATCGCCGGTTTTTGCTGTGGTCTCGTCGAAAAGAATAGGAAACCCTTTTTTGCTTTCCAACTGTGCGTAAAACGCATTCAATGTGGAATCAAAGTCTCCGATAATTCCAACACTCTCACGAGGACAAGCAAACATACCTGCCATTACCTTCATGGTAGTACTTTTACCTGTTGATGACTTGCCATAAATGTTGATAAGAACAACCTCTTCAATCACGCCATTATCTCTGAGAACATGAGCCACCGGTGACAATGCGCCTAAAGCCAATGCCAGTTCCATTGTCGGACTTCCCAATATTACTTTATTAACGTAAGCCTTCCAACCTTCTAAAGTTCCGTTGGGTTCTGTCTTTTGCGAAAACTTATACTTAGACTTTACATGTTTTGGGTTTATGTTACCCATTGGATGATGTGCAAAATAAATATCTTGGTTTTTATATGAATAGAATCCAAGAATATCGTGCACATATTTTTTCTCTGCCGTTTTTTCTGTATCAAATAGCACCTCAGACAAAATCGTGTTACAATCTTTAGTATCTAAAACTGTAAGTCCATACTTTACTAATGTTGGAACTATACCGCTACCAATGGCATCACGTGGTAATTCAATAGGTTCCATACCACCATCTTCACTATCTATTGAAATTTCCACCCATCTTTCACCGCTTAAAATATCAGTGACCGCTAAGGTCACTGATACTTTTTCGGAAAAATCGACGAAATTGCCGTCTTCATCAGGTGAAATTTCAGTTCTATTATTATTAAATCGCCACATCTTCATCACCTTGGGAAACAAACCTGCGTTCTGTGATTGTAGGGAATGTTACGGCACCTCGAACATTCTTCTTAATGGTGAGCTCCTCTGAACAACCCTCGAAAGATTTTAAGGTTTCGGGAGTAATGCCGTTCGCATCAAGGTATTCGAAAAATACTTTTGTTCTTTTATTGGCATCATTCAAGAAAAATGTTTCCTTGTATGACTGTACCTTTTGGCTCTCACCTGGACCTGTTAACTCATATGTGATAAGTATTGCAGATTCATCCGCATAGTCAGGATGAAACTCAACTGCCTTTACCTCAGATGCATAAACACCTACCGGAATCATTGCCTTCTTATTTGACGTTTGCTTAAAACTTTTAAACATTTAAAATGTCCTCCTTTAAAATAAATTTTTAATACATACTGTAATTTTACATGCAACATCAGCATATCACCGCAAGATGTCGTTATACAGTATATTCCACATGATGTGGATATTTTATGTGCTTTCAAAACTTCTGTGTTGACGTCGACTTTTCAACCCGAAATCTTGATTGCGATACAAGTATATCACACAAAAAAACTCGAGTCAAAGCGGTTTTTAGCCATTTTTCCACAGCTAGAACTTGACTTTTCGCCATTTTCGTGATATTATTTTTGATGATGGTAAGTACCGTCAAAATAATAGACACAAAAATACCAGTCTAAATCACAAATTTTTAAATTTTTTTGATAGGAGTTTTTATGTATAAAGATACGTTAAGAAAAATATATAAGAATGTAATAAATGAAAAAAACATAGAGCAGTATCCACGTATTTTAGATTACGTAAATGCGGTTATAAAATTTGATGATCCAACTTTTTTTGAAAAAAACAAAGGAGATGTTGTACTTAAAAAAGTAGAGAAAATTAGACGTTCGGTAACGCATGCTTTGGATGTTCTTGTAGAAGATGAAATATTCTGTAAAAAAGGTAAGTATTATGTCTCATCATACAGGCTTAAGCAAGAGGAGTGTAAAGAGGAATTATTAAATACCTTACGACCAAGGACAGATAGTGTTATACATGTATCAAAAAGAGTATTTATATTACCATTGGAAAGGATAGTGGAAACAAACCAAAGTGAAGGAAAACAACAATCAGTACGGCCAACCGCACATAACTCTAACTACGAGGTTGAACAGTTGAAAAGAGAAATAGCAGAATTAAAAAAAGAAATAACCAAGTTAATTAGAGATTCAAATCATAAGTTAACTTTAGATACGTTGAGAAAAAACATAGAGGTTTTTATAGGTTATGAATGTTTCACAAGTGTACTTATCATTGATGATAATATCGTTATCAATGTTGATTCAGAGGATAAAACTATCCCGGAAATAATTTGTAATAAAATAAGCAATCTTATAACAGAAATTAGAAAGAATCAGAAATCTCCCAGAAAAAAGCATAGCAAAAAGGATATCCAGCAATGATGTGCAGGATATCCTTTCCTCATTATATAGTATTTTCAAAACAAGTCACTATGTGTTCCTGTTCGGGTTAAACCCAAAACCAAAAGGTCTTTTTCCACCCGGTAAATCAAAAGCCAATCAGGCAATATATGACATTCTCTGCAACCTTTGTAATCGCCTGTTAAAGGGTGATCATAATATTTTTCCGGAAGTTGTTCTCCACTTGCAAGAATACTGATAACTTCTTTTAGCAAAGATATATCATATCCACGCTTTTGTGCAAGTTTGTAATCTTTTTTAAAACGGTTGGACATTTCAATTTGATATTTCATGAATTCAAATCCTCAAAAAGTTCATCTACAGAGGAGTATTTCTTTGCAGGAATCTTCCCGCTTATCATATCGTCCACTTCCTGTATAGCCGCAAGCGTTTCAGCATTAGGAATATCTGTAGCAATTTCAAAAGGAATTTTGCCCTGTCTGACAACCTGTCTTAAAAACATATTTAATGCAGTTGTCATGTTAAGTCCCATATCGGCAAGCATTACTTCTGCCTGTTTTTTTAGTTCTGTATCCATTCGGATGCTCATATTAACTGTTGACATATTATTACCTCCTCATTTTAGTATATTCATTGTACCACAAATTGTGTGCATTGTCAATACATCGTATATTCATTCGGATTTTCTTTCATATATTTCCTGTCTCCTTACATCAAATGTTGTATTAAGTTCAGGAAATATATCAAGCCCTGTCTTAAGGGTGATGTTAACAACATACTTACCTACTTCAATTCTATCTATGAAACTTCCTATGAATGCCTTATACTCCGGCAATGACGGCTTATCCTTTACCTCTGTATACTCAGCTAATATCAAACTTGTATCTACTGATATATTCTTACCTTCATACTGTGTATCTATAAGCTTTTGTTCAAGATTTGCTTTCTTTGTTTCAAGTTCATTAAGTTTTGCAACAAGTACATCGGATATTAGTCCTGATGCTACTGCATCGGCTACATTCTTTAAGGCAATGTTTGTTTCTTCAAGTTCAAGCATTAATTGTTCTTCCTTGCTTTCCTGTATTGATATACCTGACATCTCATCTATCCTTTTGGAAATCTCCTTTAAAGCAGAATGATTAAATATGTATCTTTCAAGTAAGTGTATAACATAGTCCTCGATATATATCTTATTAATCTCCCTGTTATTACACTTGTATTTATTACTTGGACATCTGTATGTGATGTGCACAAGCTTATTTCTTCCTGACTTTCTCTTACTTCCTGTCATAGTATGCCCACATTCCTTGCATATTAACTTGCCGGACAGAAGATAATTCTCCTTTGCATTCATTCTACCGCCTGTATGTTTGTGTGACACAAGTATTGCCTGAACCTTATCGTAAATATCCCTATCAACAATTTGTGGACAACCGCCATCAATGGCTATTATGTCATCATTATCCTTATACAGATGCGTATTTCTTCTACCTTCACAATCCTTTGCAGAACTCCTGTTATATACATACACACCTTGATATTTGGGATTAGTAAGAATACTGTAAAGACTATTCTTCATAAAGTCATTACCATTCTTAGTCTTTCTGTTTTGATTATGAAGTTCATCAAGTATAGCTGAATATCCGTAACCTTTGCTGTACATATCAAATATAAGCTTAACCGTTTCAGCCTCGTAGGAATTGACTACAAGTCTCTTAGAATCTTCATCTACATCGTAACCAAGTGGTGGTTTACCACCTGTATGTTTACATTGTAATGCAGTTTCCCTCATACCTTTCATAACTTCCCTTGCAAGGTTCTGACTGTAGTATTCACTCATACCTTCCAAAACAGATTCCATCATAATACTTTCAGGACTGCTATCAAGATTTTCAAGCACACTGCAAACTACAACCCCATTCTTTTTAAGTTCCCTTTTATATACAGCAGAGTCATATCTGTTTCTTGCAAATCTATCAAGTTTATGAACCAACACTATATCAAATGTCCTTTTGCTGCTGTCTGCGATCATTTGCTGAAACGCAGGTCGTCTGTCTGTTGTGGCGCTTTTTGCCTCGTCTGTGTAGACTTCTGTGACGATGTAGTTGTGGTCTTGGCAGTAGTTTCTCATGGCTCGTAGCTGAGCGTCGATACTCTCTGCGCGCTGGTTGTCTGAGCTGAATCTTGCGTAGAGGGCAACCTTGTTGTTTGTGCGGATCATAGGCTTTCTCTAGCCTCCCTTCAGTTTTTGTGTGTTCCTGCCTAAACGGCAAGAACACTTTCTTTGGAGTCTGTATCTTTACTTTCCGTTATGGGAACAAGTTTCCATTTTGTTCTTAAAGTAGGTGTAAGCGGATGTAAACCAACTCTATAACCATCGCTTATCCATTTTAACTTATCCTTATACTTAAACAACATAGCTACAACATGTTCTGCCCTTTCTGCTATTCTTTGATTATTATCTGCAGCTTTACCCCAAGCAAACACAACTGCCTTACACTCTTCAACTGCTTTCTTGATGTAGTTATCATTTTCTTCATCATTAAGTTCCTCATCAGAGTTCCAGCGGAAGTTAAGCTTTGGTGTAAGCATAGAATACAAGTTCAATATTTCCACGCCACCGTATTCTTCAAGTCTTGCAACATTGTTTACTACCAATGCCGTTGTAGTATCAGTAATTATATTATCTGCATGACAGGGATTAAGCATTATTACTGCCATCAAAGGCTTGTCCTTATCCCATACTCTTTTCCACAGATACCGATGTGTTCTGTCTTCATTAAATATTGATTCACACTTTATTGTATCTTTTTCTGTTAACATATTTTTTCCTCCTCGTCATTTTAATTTAAATGTTGCTGTAACAAAATCCTCTGCATCTAAAACATAGTCACCTTTATACTAACCATCCTCCACCTGTTCTTCTGCGTCACTTTCGTTATCAGCTTTAACATAAACAACGCTTTCTAATATTTCTGTTATCTTTACTGCATATTCTTTCATATACAAATCTCCTTCATTTCATCAGGCATATCATTTGGTGATATAACTATTACAACACCATAATCACAACTTGTCACATATACCGCAATACACATAGTAGGATTAGAATGTTCAATATATTCTACACATTCTACACAATAGCCGGTATAGTCAAATATATCCTTCAAGTCCTGATGTGGTGTACCCAAAGGAACATACAAAACATAGCCGCCATAGTCTTTGTCTACATCTCTGTCCTCACCATATTCTTCTGACAATATTGTTGTATATTTAATTAAAGTATTACGTGTTGCATCATCAATGCCTATGATTTTATCAACATCTTTAGGATTAGCTAACTTGTATATCATCTTCTTCACCACCTTAACTAAAGAATATTTTCATTGTAGGTTCAATTTCATCAGGAGAAATATCCTCAATATCATTGAACAAGTACTTGTAGTATTCCAATGCCTTGTCATTTAACGATGTAAGGTTACCTTCTTCATCCTGTCCTGTAACATAGAACACACCGCAAAGAATATCATTACCAAGTCTTCTGTTGGGCTCAAGACCTATTAGCTTGCCTTCCTCATTGCACAAAATACAGGTCTTATCATCAATATTTACTATTTCAATAAGTCCTTGGTAGTCAGCACCGATAGACACTGCTTTTTGCAAAGCATCCAATTCATTTACCAATTCACAAACCTCAGGTAGTTTTTTAGGTTCTACCTTCAAAACCTTGATTGTCATTTCTTTCATTTTTTACTTCCTCCAAAAAATAAAGATATCGATAGCAGCACTATGGCTACTATCGATTCATATTAATAATATATATTTAATTTTTGGATTGTTACGTTAAAGGAAATATTTCACGTTCAGGATCGCCAAAAATATTTTCCAAGGCTTCCCTTTCCGTATATATTCTACCACCTATAAGATTAACGTTAAGATACTTCTTAACAAAGGCTCTAATCTTCTTTTTACTTACAGGCAGATACTCCTTTTGAATATCATCAATACTAACATATTTTCTTTTTAATGTTTCTATAACACTCTACCTCCCTTAATATTTTTATCAATATCGGCACGTTTAACAGGAACAGTAGAACTTTCACTTTCATACGTCTTACCGTCAAATAATCTGAATATGGTAACTGTTTTACCATATACTTTAAGCTCATCAACCTTGGCTAAGGCTCTTCCTATTAATACAGCTTCACTTTGGTTAAGCAAATCTGTAGAAAAATGGTCATTATAAACTTTCGGATTCTTGTTTGGCACTGTGCTGTTAATCGTGTCTATAATAATCTGTTCGTATTGTCTTAGGTCTATTTCGTTAAATTTAGAATCTGCTAACCTGCACTTTCTTCTTGGTTTTGGCAATGTTAATCACTCCTTAGATATTTTATATTTCAGCGCCCAATCGTATTCAATTACGCCCCGCTAATGATTTGTTAGTGATTTTAAGTATGTTTGCGCAAAAATTCCGCACTTTTCACGCAAAAATCGCGCAGAAAAAACATTAATTTTCCTTGATACTATGCGATTTTAGAGAAAATACGCGCAATATTTCTAATATATATATATGTTTATTTCAAATGATGACTTTTATGTTGTATTGTATAAAGAAAAGGCAACACCTGCTCCCTTCGGGACAGTTGTTGCCTTTTCTATATTTTATTGTTTATTTGTGACTGCAAAAAAATAAAGCTGATACATTCACTAAGAATATATCAACTTTATTTTTGGGGGTTATAGATCTATTTTTAAGTGTTCTATAATGGGCTTATATTCGTCATCCCACCAAAATACCTTTATGTATTTTCCATTAACAGCATCTATGATGGCATTTACGATTTCGTCTGCATCATATATCTTTGCCTTAATCATACTATTTTCATCATATAGGGCAACATAAACCTTACCACTTATTTCATCGTGTGATACCAAATTGACATCTAAAGTTATATTATCTGTTCCCTTAACAATATTTTCGCAAGACATTGAAGGTTCTGTTATAACAGGTGCAGAATTGACAGTTATACTTCCATTAACAACAGTAACGTCAATATCGTTATAGCCATCATCATAAATATTTCCTGTTGTATATGAAACATTAACATCATATTTCCCCTGTACATCTTCAGGGACGGCAAATGTTAATATTGCAACCGTACCATTGGTACTGTCTGCATCAAGACCATCCCAACCAATATTAATTGGGTTTGCAGTCAAATCCTTACCCGGAGTAAAGTCTAAAGTTGAAAGAGCCGTTCCTGCAGTTGCCTTTTTCAAAGTCAAATTTTCATCATAGGAAACAGATACCATCATTCCCAATATTCCAACTTCGTTACCCGATAAATCTATTGCGACCTCTACATCAGTTCCCGGTTCTGCTGTCACACTTGAAACCGTTAATGTTGCCTTTGAAGATGCATTAACAGCAGGTATATACATCATTGTCAAAATAAATATTACGCAAACTAATGACACTAATTTCCCTAACTTTATTTTCATGTAAAATTCGCCCCTTTATCCTAAAGTTACACCATATCCACCTATTACGTATCTACGCAATATAGTTACATCCTTCATATTTGTTACACCATCACAATTTACATCTGCAGCTTCATTAAGTGTTACTCCATATCCGCCAATAACACCTCTTCTGAGTAATGTAACGTCTTTCATATTAATTGTACCATCGTCATTAACATCACCGATTGTATAATTCTTTACGGTAATACTTCCATCAACTACTGCCAAATCGATGTCGTTAAAATCATTATCATAAACATCTCCTATTGAATATGAGATTTTAACATCATATACCTTGCCATCTTCGGCGTCTTCAGGAATAGTAAATGTCATATTAAGTATTTTTCCATTAGTACTATCCGCATCAAGACCATCCCATCCTACATTTATAGGATTTGCTGTCAAATCCTTACCGGGAGTGAAATCAAGGCTTTCCAAAGCGCTGTTATCTTCGCCGGTACTTTGTGTAATGGCAGTTAATGTCAGTTCCTCGTCATAAGAAACTTTCAACATCATACCTAAAACGCCGGGGTTGTTTTCAATGTACAACGGCACGGTTATTGATTCGCCTGCTTTTCCCTTAACGGATTCTACCTTTACCATTGGCGCATTCTCATCAATAACAGGGGGAATTTCAACTTCATTAACAGTAACCATACATGTAGCAGTATAACCACCATCTTCTGTTGTTGCAGTAATTGTTGCTGTACCTGCACTAACTGCTGTTACTGTACCATTTTCAACTGTTGCAACAGATGTATTTGAAGATGTCCATATAACATTTTTATTTGTTGCATTAATAGGTGAAATGGTGGCTGTAAGTAATAAATTGTCGCTAATATTCAATTCTGTATGGTTTATATTTAAAGATATTCCTATAGTCGGTACTGCTTCATCAACTACCACACTATTATAATATATAGTAGCATCTCCAAGACAACTATTATCATAATAATCAACTGTTATAGCATTCCATTCATTTTCTGTCCCAGAATAATACACTTCTGTTAGAGCCAAACAATTTTTAAACGATCCTTTACCTATGCTAATTACACTATTAGGTATTATTATTTCTTTCAATCCTGTGCAATTTTCAAAAGCGTAAATATCTATCTCTTTTACGCTATCTGGTATTGTTATACACTTTAATCCTGTACAACCTGAAAATGTAGAGCCATCTATGCTTTTTACATTTCTAGATATTATTATCTTTGTTAATCCGGTACAATTCATAAATGCCCCTGAGCCCAAACTTACCACACTATCGGGAATTGAAATATTTGTCAATGCTGTGCAATTAGAAAACACACCTGAGCCCAATGTTATTACACCATCAGAAATTGATATATTAACTAATTTATTACAACCACTAAATGCGGAATCTCCCACGTTTTTTACACTACTTGGTATTATTACCTCTTTCAATGCGCCACAACTACCAAATGCTTTGTCCGCAATTATCACGGTATCTTCCTTTATATGTAAAATTCCACTAATGTTATTTTTTGCTTCAATTAAATGTTTTCCAATATACAATATATCATTTTCCCAATTTGCACTGTTATTGTAATAAGCGGTATCTTCAAATGCACTAACTCCTATATTTGTTACAATGTCTGATATCGTTATGTCAGCCAAGCCAGCACAATTGTAAAATGCATATATTCCTATACTTACTACACTGCTAGGTATTGTTATGTCAGCTATCCCCGTGCAATTGTAAAATGCTTTATTTTCTATATTTATTATGCTGTCAGGTATTATTATTCCAGTTATTCCTGTACAATCTTTAAATGCTGCCGAACCAATACTTACAACAGGGTATCCATTAATGCTGTCTTTTATAGATATTACTCCTTCTGCATCAGTATCGCAATCATATACCAATGCTGTATCATCCTCCAAAATCGCATATGTTATATATCCATTTTTTATTTTTGTATCAATTTCTGTTGCAAATACTCCTAAGGGAACAAATACCAAAAATACTGTTACAGATAATAAAAACATCATAAATCTTTTAATATTCATTTTCATTATACATCCTCCTATTAATTTTACATTTATAAATTTGAAGTTTATGGACTTACATATACATCCTCCTCAACGCTATCCAACTCCTCCGTTTCCTCTACGCTATCCCTAATCATCCTCCTGATAGTACGTTCTGAATAATCGTACTTTTGTGCCAATTCAGTAACGTTTGTTCCATCAAATTCTTTGATGACATTTTGCTGAATAAGATGTGGATTATAAAGACGCACGGGAAAATTCACCTGTTGCCCTTTAAATCTCAAATAAATCTTTAAAGTGGCATCAAGCCCTACAATTTCGCTGATTTCTTTATACACGGTATTGTATAATTCTGACTCTTTTTCCACATCTTTCACCTCTTTGTTACAACATTCTACCACTTTGTCATTGACAAGTGAAATGCCAATTTCAACAGATTTGTCCATAATTTAACCTCCCTTCAATTTCTTTCAAAGGTATGATATATATTTAAAACTCTTAAATATGCAAAAAGAACCTTTGCATTATCTACAAAGGTTCTTTTCATACCCAATTGGATACAACAATTTATTATTTTACACTAATTGTCAGGAGGATTCAAAATGAAAGAATTAATTATCAAAGTATTAATGGTTGAACCATTAAATCACCCCAAAGAAATCTACATTATTAATAACCAAGATGTATTTAGTATTCTCGTAAGTATGGATAACTACTACATCAGCGATGCCAAATTAACTTATTTAGACGAAAATGTAGCAATTATACACAATGAAGAAGCGGAATTACTTAATCTTAAAGGAAACAGACGTATTGACGATAAAATAATTGCAGGAACATTTTTGGTGGTTGGAATTAATGATACGGGTATTATCACCTCTCTTACTGATGAAATATTGGAAAAGTATAAAAAAATATTTTGGAACATAGAAGTTTATTCAGACAAAGAAGTTAGTAAATCTTATTGGAATAGTATTGAAAGACTGATTAATAGTTTTGAATAAAAGCATAATTATTTTGCAGAAATTAACTAAAATAACCCCTTTATGGCTATCCTGCCTTAAACGAAGAAATGCACCGCTTAGCAAGTCAAAGCTTGCCGAAGCAGTGCATTTTTTAATTTTATCACTGACGTGATACTGAGTGGTGGAGATGAGGAGAATCGAACTCCTGTCCGAAAACACGCCACAAGACTTTCTACGAGTTTAGTTTATGTTCAACGTTCCCTCCGCTTACAGAACACAAACAATCTGTAAGCTTTGGTAGCTTCATTGTTCATGATATGCTCAAAGCTTTGCATATTCACGTTCACCACTAATCGACGCCCTGTCCTAAGCCGTGGTAATCCTAGGCAGAACGGCCGCCATAATTAGGCAGCGTATGCTAAATTTTTGTTAGCGTTTAATTTTAAAAATTCGAGCTTTTTAAGTGGCGCCCGACCACTACCCGCTTATCCTGCTTAAATGCCCCCGTCGAAACCATTGCATCCCCATATTTTAAGGGCAACGTAAATATAATATACCAAATTGCCCTTTTTGTCAAATACGGCTACGTTCTTTCATAACACGGTCCATATCTCGCTTTGCATCACGCTTTGCGGCATCGTCACGCTTGTCATACAGCTTTTTACCCTTTGCAAGAGCCATTTCAAGCTTTACCTTTGAACCTAAAAAATACAAAGATGTAGGCACAAGTGTATAGCCCTGCTGTTGAGAAAGACCTATTAGCTTATTAATTTCCCTGCGGTGCAGAAGAAGCTTTCGCACTCTCATAGGATCTTTATTGAATATATTTCCCTTTTCATACGGGCTTATATGCATACCGTTAACAAAAACCTCACCTTTTACTATGTTGCAATAGCTATCCTTAAGATTCACCCTGCCTTCACGAAGGGATTTAACCTCTGTGCCGAAAAGCTCTATTCCGCATTCTATGGTTTCCTCTATAAAAAAGTCGTGATACGCCTTTTTATTTTGAGCGATATTTCTTTTTTCTGCCTTTTTTGCTGTGCTTACTCCGTTGTTTGCCAACTTTATGCTTCACCTCTTTCGGCGTTTCTTCTGCCTGAAATTCTGCTAAAACAAAATCTATTTGTCTAAGCTCTGTATTAACCTTTACAAGCCTTACCTTAACCTGCTGACCCATACAGAAAATTCTGCCTGTACGTCTGCCTGCAAGTATCATTGTATCCTCGTTAAATTCGTAATAATCATCGGACAGGTCAACCATTCGTACCAAACCCTCCACGGTATTTGGAAGCTCCACAAAAAAGCCGAAGTCCGTAACCGACGAGATTATACCTATAAATTCTTGACCGATTTTATCTTCCATATACTCGCAACACAAAAATCCGTCATAATCACGTTCCGCCATTGTTGCCTGAGCCTCGGTTTCCGAAGACTGCTCGGCACCACGGCGTGTAACCTTATTATAATGGGTTATGCGCCATTCGTCAAGGTCACCTTTTAACCATTCCTTTAATATTCTATGCACCAAAAGGTCGGGATATCTGCGGATTGGTGAGGTAAAGTGGCAATAATAATCTGCCGCCAAACCAAAATGTCCAAGATTTTCCTCAGAGTATCTTGCCTTCATCATAGCACGAAGCATTGCTGTGCTTAAAACAGTCTGTGCATTTGTGCCGTCAACACGGAACAAAAGACTTTGCATAGCCTTTGGTGAAACCTTGTCACCAACCTTTAATTTATGACCGAAGACCTTTACAAGGTTAACAAGCTTTTGCACCTTTTCAGGGTCAGGGTCTTCGTGCACACGGTACACGGAGGGTATTTCAAATTTTTGGCAATGCTTTGCGACAGTTTCATTTGCAGCAAGCATAAATTCCTCTATAATTTTATTTGAAACGGAAAGCTCCCTTGCCTTTACGCCAATTACCCTACCATATTCATCAAGCTCAAAATATGGCTCGGGAAAGTCAAAATCTATCGCTCCCCTTCTCATACGCTTATCACGCAAAATCAAGGCAAGCTCACGCATATTTTCAAACATTTCAAGAAAATCCACATATTCATTGCGGGCGCACATATTTCCCTCTAAAACCTGTGAAACCTTATGATAGGTAAGCCTTGCACAGCTTTTAATTGCAGATTCGAAAATTTTATAATCCTCTAAATTACCCTGACTGTCGAACTTCATAACACAAGAAAGTGTGAGTCTTGGCTTGTGAGGAACAAGACTGCAAAGGTCATTTGAAAGCTTTTCCGGAAGCATTGGCACAACGGTATCTACAAGATAAACGCTTGTACCTCTTTGATATGCTTCGGCATCCAATGCGCTTTTTTCAGTAACGTAATGGCTTACATCCGCAATGTGGACACCAAGCTCGAATTTTCCGTTTTTTAGTTTTTTAATGCTTACGGCATCGTCAAAATCCTTGGAATCGTCACCGTCTATGGTGACAATCTGCCAGTCGAAAAGGCATTTTCTCCTTGCAAATTCACTTTCCGGAATTTTGTCGGGAAATGCTTTTACTTCATCGGCAACAGCAAGATTAAATTCACAGTTATAGCCGTAATTATATAAAAATTTATTTATATCCATCTACATCAACTCCAAATATATTGTCGGTAATTTAACTTAAAATTATCAACAAAAAAACCGCCGATAGCAATACGGCGGTTTAATCATAAACAAATTATTTAACAAGGAACAATATTAAAAGTGATGTAACAAGAAAAACAATTGCTGCCGCAGCAGTAACTTTTGACAAAATAGCGTCAATTGTTCTACCCTTGTTTTTGCCGAAAAATGTTTCAGCACCACCTGCGATTGAACCTGACAAACCAGCTGATTTACCGGACTGCATCAATACTATAGCAATAAGTGCAATTGCAACTATAAGATGTAAAATAACAATAGCGATCATTTATAAAAACCTCCTGTATGATATATCTAAACATTTATAACATTGTTATTATATCACAACATTTTTAATAATGCAAGCAAAATTTTTATTTTTTTCAAAAATCATACATTTGCAGGCAATTGGGATTTTAAACCTGACAGATGCCCGTCAACACTTGCCTTTACAACGGTAATTTCACCGTCTTTGTAAACAAGCTCTGTAACAGACGCATTGGATGCCCATGGAATACTTTGCATTTCATCAAAGCTGAATCCTCCGAAAACACACTGTGCCGCACGTACAGGTGTTGCATGGGTGCCTATTACAATGGTTTTTCCTTCATTTTCAATTGCAACCTTCTCAAGGGTACTGCACACTCTTTTGGCAAGCTCCTTTACAGATTCGCCCTCTGTACAGCGGGAATTGCCGATGTCGTTTCGCCAAATATGCCAGTCCTCTGCATACTTTTCTTCAATATCGTCAAACTTTACTGCTTCCCACTTACCTGCCGAAATTTCACGGAAATTTTTCTCGGAAATAACCTGAAGTACAAATTCATCTGCAATATATTCCGCAGTTTTAAAAGCACGTTTTAAGTCACTGGCATAAACCTTATCTACCTTATAATTTTCAGCAATAAATTTTGCAGTACACTGTGCCTGCTTATGTCCAAGCTCTGTAAGTTCAATATCGTAATTACCCGCAAAAATGTCAAGATTATTTGCTTCGCTTTGTCCATGGCGAACCATTAGTATTTTAGTCATTACATTCACCTCAAATTAAAGGCGGTTCTTATGAATCGCCTTAAAATTCGTTATTTCAACATAGATGAGCCTGTCATTGCCTCCGGCTTTTCAAGACCTAAAAGCTCTAAAAGCGTAGGAGCAATATCCGCAAGCTTACCTTCTGTTGTAAGGTCTTTACCCTCTGTACCGATCATAATCATAGGTACAACGTTTGTGGAATGTGCTGTCTGAACATTTCCTGCTTCGTCAAGCATCTGTTCTGCATTACCGTGGTCTGCTGTAACCAATGCACAGCCTCCCTTTGCAAGTATAGCATCTATTACCTTTCCAAGGCAGGCATCTACAGCTTCTACTGCAGAAACAGCCGCATCAAATACGCCTGTATGACCAACCATATCGCAGTTTGCAAAGTTAAGAACAATAACGTCGTATTTATCGCTGTTAATTCTGTTAACGCATTCTTCGGCTACTTCATAAGCGCTCATTTCAGGCTTCAAGTCATAGGTTGCAACCTTTGGTGAGGAAATAAGTGCTCTGTCTTCACCTTCATATTCTCTTTCAACACCGCCGTTAAAGAAGAATGTAACGTGAGCGTATTTTTCTGTTTCAGCAATTCTGAGCTGAGTAAGACCGTGCTTGCTGATATATTCACCAAATGTATCATCAAGTGATGTAGGCTTAAACGCAACATCTACGTTTGGCATAGATGCGTCATACTGTGTAAAGCAAACGTAGAATACAGGGAAATAATCTCTGTCAAAACCGTCAAACTTTTCATCAACAAAAGTTCTTGTAATTTCTCTTGCTCTGTCGGGACGGAAGTTAAAGAATACAATACTGTCGTTTTCCTTAACGTGGTCTGTACCGCTTACAATTGTAGGAACTACAAATTCGTCTGTAATATCTGTTTCATATGACTTTTTAATTGTGTCAACAGCACTGTCGCAAACTTCGCCCTTACCAAGCGCGATTGCTTCATAAGCCTTTGATACACGTTCCCATCTGTTATCTCTGTCCATTGCGTAGAAGCGACCCATAACTGTGCCTACCTTACCTACGCCGATTTTAGCCATTTCGTCTTCCAAAGCCTGTACATAATCAGCACCTGATGTTGGAGGTACGTCACGACCGTCAAGGAAGCAGTGAACATACACTTTAGAAAGTCCGTTTCTCTTAGCAAGCTCTAAAAGTGCATAAAGATGTGTGTTGTGGCTATGTACACCACCATCGGACATAAGACCCATAATGTGAAGTGCAGAATCGTTTTTCTTACAATTTTCAACAGCTTTAAGAAGAGTTTCGTTTTCAAAGAAATCTCCGTCCTGAATAGCCTTTGTAATACGTGTAAGCTCCTGATAAACTACACGGCCTGCACCAATGTTTGTATGACCAACTTCAGAGTTACCCATCTGTCCGTCAGGCAAACCAACATCCATACCACTGCACTTAATAAGGTTGTGCGGATACATTTCCATATATTTATCAATATTAGGTGTTTTTGCAAATTTTACTGCGTTACCCTTTTCGGTTGCCGAATAGCCGAAACCGTCAAGGATAATTAAAGCAACAGGTTTCTTACTCATAATAAAAATCCATCCTTTTTCATAAAATACGGCGGGAGAAAGCTCCCGCCCTACGTTTAGCATATAGTAGTTTTCATGCCAAGCACGAAAACAGTGCAGAATGCAGAGTGTAGAATGCAGAATTTCGGATAGCAAGCTCTACTTGCTTTTAAATTTAAAATGCATAGCATTTTTACCTTAACTCTTCATTCTTCATTCTTAATTCTTCATTAGTATTTTACAATACCTGTGAAGTCCTCAGCCTTTAATGCCGCACCGCCGATTAGACCACCGTCGATGTTAGGCTTTGACATAAGCTCAGCAGCGTTTGCAGGCTTCATGCTGCCGCCATACTGAATGCGGATAGCTTCAGCTGTAGGAGCATCGTAAAGTTCAGCAACAACGTCACGGATGATACCGCAAACTTCATCAGCCTGGTCAGCAGTAGCAGTTTTACCTGTACCGATAGCCCAGATTGGTTCGTATGCAATTACGATGTTCTTAGCCTGTTCAGCTGTTACTCCAAGAAGACCAATTTTAATCTGCATACGGATATGTTCAGGCATAATGCCCATTTCACGCTGTTCCAAAGATTCACCGCAGCAGAAGATTGGTGTAAGACCTTTAGCAATAGCAGTCTTAATCTTCTTGTTTACAGTTTCATCAGTTTCAGCAAAGTATTCACGTCTTTCGGAATGACCGATAATAACGTATTTAACACCAAGGTCCAAAAGCATATCTGCAGAAATTTCACCTGTGAAAGCACCGCTTTCTTCCCAGTGCATATTTTCAGCACCAACTGCAATGTTTGTACCCTTTGTCATTTCTGTAGCGATTGCCAAGTCTGTTGCAGGTGTGCAGATTACAACATCAACGTCTGCATCTGCAACCATAGGGATAAGTTCTTTAATAAGTTCAGCAGCCTGAGAAGGAGTTTTGTTCATCTTCCAGTTACCTGCTACGATTTTTCTTCTAGCCATTTTTATTTCCTCCAAATTATTTATCATTAAGTGCTACGATACCGGGCAGGTCTTTACCTTCAAGGAATTCAAGTGAAGCACCGCCGCCTGTTGAAATGTGGCTCATCTTATCACCAAGACCAGCCTGGTTAACAGCAGCAACACTGTCGCCGCCGCCGATAACTGTAATAGCATCTATTTCAGCAAGAGCCTTAGCTACTGCATTTGTACCCTTTGCAAAGTTAGGCATTTCAAATACGCCCATAGGTCCGTTCCAAACAACAGTTTTAGCGTCCTTAACTGCATTTACGAAAAGTTCAACTGTCTTTTCACCAATGTCAAGACCCATATAATCTTCTTCGATAGCATCTGCAGAAACTGTCTTAAATTCAGCATCGTTAGAAAATTCTTTTGCAACAACTGTGTCAACAGGAATTAAAAGCTTAACACCCTTAGCTTCAGCCTTTGCAATCATTTCCTTTGCATATTCTACATAATCTTCTTCAAGAAGTGACTTACCTGTGCCGTAGCCCTGAGCCTTGAAGAATGTATAAGCCATACCGCCACCGATAATAAGTGTATCAACCTTTTCAAGAAGGTTGTTGATAACAGAAATTTTTGAAGAAACCTTTGAACCGCCAAGTATAGCTACGCAAGGTCTTTCAGGATTGTTAACTGCATTACCAAGGAATGCAATTTCCTTTTCAATAAGGTAACCTGCAACTGCTGTGTCAAGATAATCTGTAACACCAACAGTTGAGCAGTGTGCTCTGTGAGCTGTACCGAAAGCATCGTTAACAAAGATATCTGCAAGTGAAGCAAGCTCCTTGCTGAATGTTTCAACATTCTTTGTTTCTTCTGCTCTGTATCTTGTGTTCTGAAGAAGAACTACGTCACCGTCGTTCATTTCAGCAACAGCTTTTTTAGCATTTTCGCCAACTACGTTATCATCAGCTGCAAAAACTACATCCTTACCAAGCTTAGCGGAAAGGCTTGCAGCAACAGGTGCCAAAGAAAATTCAGGCTTTGGTTCGCCCTTTGGCTTACCCATATGTGAGCAAAGGATAACCTTTGCACCGTTATCTATAAGATACTTAATTGTAGGAAGTGCACCGTTAATACGTGTTTCGTCAGTAATTTTATCGCCATCCAACGGTACGTTAAAGTCGCATCTTACCAACACCTTCTTGCCTTTTACGGCAATATCTTCGATTGTCTTTTTGTTCACAAAAATCACCTCATATAAAAATTTCATAAATTACACTAACTTATATTTTACTATAATGTTAAAAAATTATCAAGTGTTTTTTAACATTATATAGTAGAGAATTTTACAAGCTTCTGCAAAATTTGCGTTATTTTTTGGTAAAAACTGATAATCCAGGTTGCCTGATACGGCTTTTGCACCCACCAAAGCGGAAACCGGCTCCTTTGCATATTCGTAAATTTCATCTGCATCCACAAAGTCAAGGGGCGGCCTTTCCGTAAGAGGCGTACCGTAACTCTGGACAGTACGATATATTATTGTAGCCACATCCTGACGTTGAATATATTCATCTATGCCAAACTTGCCGTAGCCAACACCGTTTATTATTCCAAGCTCGTACGCAGAAGCAATGTACGGATAATATTCAGACCCTTCATTTACATCTGTAAAACTGCATTTTGCATCATAGTCGTAAAGTCCGAATGCTCCTATAATAAGCTTTGTAAATTCCCCACGTGTTATATATTTTTGCGGATAGACCCTGCCCATATCATCTTCAACCAGTCCGTACTGTGCAAGGTAGTAAATGGCAGGCTCTGCCCACTTAAAACCATCTAAATCCGTAAAAACTTTTTTGTTGTCAAAATAACTGTCGGCAGAAGTGCCTGCACCGTCAGCATATACAAACGTGCCAAGAGCCAAAACAAATGTAAGTATTAAACAAATCTTTTTTATCATAGGCCTGTATCACTTGTTTCAGGTGAGTCACCTGAACTGCTGCCGGATGTACCTCCGTTGCCTGACGAACTGCCGCTTCCCGAAGTACTTCCTCCTGTTGAAGGGCTTGTGCCGTCTGATGTACTGCTATCCGTTGTATCATCGTCGTCATCGGTTGAAGGGGCTACAGGTGTTGGTGCAACAATTGCATTTGTAGTCTGTTCCGCAAGAATTGTAAGCTCCTCTACCTTATCCATAAGCTCTTTAATTTCCGCATCTTTTTCTTCAACAACCTTTAAAAGCTCATCCTTTGACATATTTTCATAGTCATCCGTGTCAGATGCATTAGTATTTTCCGCAACCTGTTCATATGGTTCGGTATCCGTAACAGTGCCCGAATGCGAATTATTATTTGATGACGGGAAACAGGCTATAATAAGCGCAATGGCAATTGCTCCTATAATTGTTCCCGCAATTATTAACACTCTTTTAACAGTTATGTTCAAAACAATACCTCCTTAAGTATAATACTTTTTTATTCTACCACAAAAAGCACAATAAATCAAAACATTTTTTTCACTATAATATGTCTTGGGCATTTATCTGCACAAGCACCGCAGGAAGTGCACTTTTTGTAGTCAATAACCGCAACATTATTTTCAACGTGAATTGCATCGGACGGGCAGTTTTTTTCACAGAGCTTACAGCTTATACAGCCCACCTTGCAACTGTTTTTGGTATCAATGCCCTTATCCTTTGAAGAGCATTTAACAACATATTTTGCCGACTTTGGAACAAGTGCAATAAGCCCCTTGGGACAAGCCTTTACACAAGCCCCACAGCCTCCGCATTTTTCCTCAATAACTTCCGCAACACCGTCTGTTATTTTTATTGCATTATTTGTACAAACCTCTGCACAGTTACCAAAACCAAGACATGCATAAGCACATGATTTGAAGCCACCTGAAATTTTCATGGCGGAAATGCAGTTTTTTACACCGTCATAAATATATTTTTCCGTTGTATTTTCACTGTTGCCGCAACACATAACATATGCTGTATGCGGTTGTATTGCAACAATTTCAACACCAAGAATTTCCGCAATTTCACCCAATTTATCAGAGGAACAGGAATTACACAAATTAGGTTCTGCCTTCCCATCAACAATTGCCTGTGCATAAGCAGAACAACCTGCAAAGCCACAACCACCGCAATTTGCGCCGGGTAAAAGCTCTGTTATTTTTTCCACACGGTCATCCTTTTTAACCTCAAACTTTTTGGAAGCAAAGGTTATAAGTATCCCGAACAAAAGACCAAGACCTGCAAGTGCAATTACAGAATATAAAATACTCATATCCTACCCTCCTATATCTGCATTCCCGAAAAGCCCAAAAACGCCATGGCTATAAGCCCCGCTGTAATAAGGGATATGGGAAAGCCTTTTAAAAATTCAGGAATGTCCGAAAGCTCTAAGCGCTCCCTTACACCTGCAAACAAAACTATGGCAAGTGTAAAACCGAGACCACCAAAGAAACCGTAAATTGTGGAATTTATAAAATTATATTCATTTTGCACATTTAAAAGTGCAACACCCAAAACCGCACAGTTTGTTGTAATAAGAGGCAGGTAAATACCCAGTGCGGAGTATAGTGAGGGTAAGGTCTTTTGCAAAAACATTTCCACTATCTGCACAATTGATGCAATTATAAGAATAAATACAACTGTGCGAAGATATGTAATGTTGAAAACCTCAAGTAAATAAGTATTTGCAAGGTATGTAAGCATAGATGCAATTGTCATTACAAAAGTAACCGCCATGCCCATACCAAGTGCAGTATCCGTCTTTTTGGAAACACCCAGAAACGGGCAAATTCCGTAAAATTTAACCAACACAAAATTTTGAGTAAGCATTGCAATTATTGCAATGGACATAATTTCCTTAAGCATTGTCAGAACCTCCTTTTCTCATTTTGAAAAGATTGATTCCACCAAGCAACAGCCCGAATATAATAAACGCACCCGGTGCTAAAACCGCCATTGTTACAGGCTGATACCATCCGCCTAAAATTGTAATGCCGAATATTGAGCCATTGCCTAAAAACTCTCTTACAGATGCTATAATTACAAGTGCAACGGTAAATCCCACTCCTATGCCAAGACCGTCTGCCATACTTGCCACAGGTCCGTTTTTGGATGCAAAGGATTCCGCCCTTGCAAGAATAATACAGTTAACAACAATAAGAGGAATAAATGCCCCCAAAGCCTTTGATAAATCAGGCAGATAAGCCTGAAGCAAAAGGTCAATTACCGTTACAAAGCCTGCTATTATAACTATGTATGAAGCAATGCGTATTTTTTGTGGAATAATTTTCCGAAGCAGTGAAATAACAAGGTTTGAAAAAACAAGCACAGCCGTTGCGGAAAGTCCCATACCAAGACCGTTTACAGCAGATGTAGTTACTGCCAAAGTAGGACACATACCGAGAAGCTGAACAAAAGTGGGGTTGTTTTCTATTGCACCCTCTTTGAATATTTTTAAAAGCTTATTCAAATTCCGCACCTCCCGCTATTTTAGTTACCTGAGCCCTTGCATCTTCTACACCCTGTTGTATTGCCTTTGATGTAATTGTTGCACCGGTAATTACGTCAAGCTCATCCTGACCCTTGCCCAAAAACTGGGAAAGCCACTGTTCGTTACCCTTGGCAACAGCACCAAGTCCCGGAGTTTCACTCATATTTACAATTTCAACACCGGTAACCAAACCTTCTTCGTCAAAACCTATCATCATTTCAATATCGCCACCGTAGCCTGTAGGTACAACCCTTACAGCATAAACAACTTTATCCTCATATGTTTTGTAAGAAGTAATCTGTCGTACTGTGTCCCCTTCCGCTACGGAATGGTCTTTGGCTGTGGAATGGTCTATTTTACCTTCCACAACATTTTCAATTGCTATTTTCAAATTTTCTGCAGAATTTTGCTCTATAACAGGGGCAGTAAACATATTCACCACGCCCAAAAGCAAAGCGGTTACTAAAGTGATTGCAAACAAAATGCCTGCATATTTAACATAATCACGCATTTTTCTCACTCCTTTTACCGTAAATTCTTGGCGGAGTAAGCTTATCAAACAAAGGTGATGCTATGTTCATAAGTAAAATGGAATAGCTTACACCCTCCGGATAGCCTCCCACAAAGCGTATAACGCAGGTAAGTACACCGCAACCAATTGCATAGATAATCTGTCCCAACGGCGTAACCGGCGAGGTTGTGTAATCTGTAGCCATAAATATTGCGCCAAGCATTAAACCGCCCGAAAAAATCTGAACCGCAGCATCTGCACCGCAGGCAAAGCTTAAAACAGCAACAGTTGCAATGTAGCACACAGGAATTCTCCAGGTAATAATTTTTCGCATTAAAAGATATAGTCCGCCTATTAAAAGTGCAAGTGCAGAGGTTTCACCAATACAACCTCCGACATTTCCCAAAAACAAATCCCACACACCTGTATTGCCCGTGTATTCGGAACTTAAAGGTGTGGCGCTTGTTACCACATCTGCAGTATTCCACCATTCAATTTTGTAAAAAGGTGCAACGAATCTTGTCATTAAAGCAGGCCAGGATGCCATCAAAAAAGCTCTGCCTGCAAGGGCGGGATTCATAAAATTATGTCCTAAACCTCCAAAGCACATTTTAACAATAATTATCATAAAAAAGCTACCAACAACGGGAATCCAAAGGGGTACAGTAACAGGCATATTAAAGCCAAGGAGAATGCCCGAAACCACAGCACTTAAATCATTAACCGTTGAGGGTTTTTTAAATGCCTTATTCCACAGGTATTCAAAACCTACAGAGCATAAAACGCTTACCATAACAATTAAAATTGCACGGTAGCCAAAAAAGTATGCCCCTGCAATCATAGCAGGCATAAGTGCAAGTATAACGTCAAACATTATGGTTGAAATGTCGTCTTTAGTTGAAATATGAGGAGGTGCCGAAACTTTAAGCAAACCCATTACAATTCCCCCTTTTTAACCATTTCCAAAACCTTTGGTTTTGCATTTCTTATATACTGTACGGGATTTTGTCTGCCCGGGCAGATGTATGCACAGGCACCGCATTCCATACAATCCAGAATATGAAATTCCTTAAGCTTTGCATAGTCGTTTTTTATAGAATATGCACGTAGCATCAAGGGCTGTAGGTGCATAGGGCAGGCATCCACACATTTTGCACAGCGTACACAAACCGTAGGCTCTGTTGATTTTACTTCATTTTCCGTAAGTGCAATTATTGCACCTGTTCCCTTAATTACAGGAACGGATGTATCGTAAATTGCGTTACCCATCATAGGACCGCCAAGTAAAATTTTTGCAGGTTCTTCCGAAAAACCCCCTGCGGCATCAATAAGCTCCTGCACCGGTGTACCAAGACGCACCATAAAGTTTTTGGGCTGTGAAATTGCACCGCCGCTTACGGTAACTATTCTGTATATTAAAGGCAAGCCCTTGTTTATAACATCTGCTATTGCCCATACTGTATCTATATTTAAAACAACAACACCAACGTCGGAAGGCAGCTTGCCGGAAGGTACCTGCTTGCCCGTTAAGGCGTTTATCATCTGTTTTTCCGAGCCCTGTGGGTACTTTGCCTTTACGGGAACAACATTTATGCTTTCTTCCTCCAAAAACATTTCCCTAAGCTTTGCTATGGCATCGGGCTTGTTGCTTTCAATACCAACCATGGCGTTTTTTGCACCAACAGCCTTCATAACCGCCTTTATACCCGTTAAAATACATTTTGGGTGTTCAAGCATCAAACGGTGGTCGGAGGTAATGTATGGCTCACATTCCGCACCGTTTACAATAACCGTTTCAATCTCAGAGGACGGCGTAAGCTTTACGTGTGTAGGAAATGTGGCACCGCCCATACCTACGATACCTGCATCCTTTACCATATTTACAATATCTTCGGGAGTCAATTTTTCAATATCCCTTTGTTCATTAAAATCCTTTATGTATTCATCCTTAAAGTCATTTTCAACAATTACGGAATTAACCATGTTACCGTTTGGGTGAATGTAAGGCTTTATTGCTATAACCTTACCGCTTACGGAAGCATAGATATTTGCGGAAACAAAACCGTCTGCCTCTGCAATAAGCTGACCTGCCTTGACTTCATCACCAACATTAACAACAACATTTGCAGGCTTACCTATGTGCTGCTGTACAGGATAAACCATTGTTTTTGGTGCAGGAAACACCTCTATTTCCACATAGTCGGAGCTTTTCTTTTTATCGTCGGGATGTATGCCGCCCTTAAAAGTTTTAAATCCAAACAAAATATCGCCTCCCCATAACATAATATATATAATAATTTTATCATTTAAATGCCCTGTAGTCAACTTGAAACCGCAAAAAAAGTATGTTATAATAATAACAATATCAAGGCTGAAAAGGAATGAATAAAATGGAAGTAAAAACTAATGTAATGAGAATACTTGACAAGCAGAAAATAGAATATACACCACACTTTTACGACAACAAGGACGGACGTATAGACGGTGTGGCAGTTGCGGAAAAAATAGGCAAATCCGTTGACTGCGTTTTCAAAACTCTGGTAACAAAATTTGAACGTGACTTTTTTGTATTCGTTATACCGGTACACAAAGAGTTGAATTTAAAGAAATGTGCAAAGGCAGTTGGTAAAAAGACTGTGGAAATGATAAGGGTTGACGAAATAAATAAAGCAACAGGCTATATCCGTGGCGGTTGCTCACCCATAGGTATGAAAAAACAGTACGTAACAGTAGTTGACGAAACCGCACTTTTGTGTGATACCATAACCTTCAGTGCAGGTAAAATCGGCGCACAGGTGGAAATGAAGCCAAGTGACCTTGAAAAGGTTGTGCCTGTGACTTTTCAGGAGCTTACTGACTGATTTTAATTATTTTAAATTTTGTACAATAACAAAATCTGTTGTTGTATTTTACTTAAAATTGTGATACAATAATTACAACAGATATTAAAGGAGGTTATTGTATGCCAAATATCAGACCTGTTTCAGATTTAAGAAATTACGCAGAAGTATTAAAAGAGATTTCGTTTGACGAGCCGGTATTTCTCACAAAAAACGGCAGAGGTCGCTATGCCATTGTTGATATAGAAGAATATGAAAAAACAAAAGCACTTATTAAGCTTATGGGCAAGCTTACCGAAGCCGAAAAATCCGCAAAAGAACACGGCTGGTTATCCGACGATGATGTAAAATCGGCTTTGGGGGTATAAATAATGAAAATACGAGTTACCCCTGCGGCGCTGAATGACCTGAAAGAAATAAAAGCGTATATCGAAAATGATTTATCAAACCCCATAGCCGCAAAAAATGTAATTAAACGTATAATTGAAGATTATAGCCGTTTGCAATTTTTACCCCATATGGGACCGTCTTTATCTTCAAAAGTGCCTTTTGATACAGATTATCGTTTTATAGTCAGCGGGAACTATATTGTATTTTATAAATCCGACGATGAATACGTTTCAATTTATCGTGTATTATACGGTCGCCGCGATTACCTTAAAATTATTTTTGACGATATTGAATTAAATGATGAAGAATAGAATAAAGCCAAATTAAGGACAGTAGCTTTTAATGAACTGCACCATTTTGTGCAGACAGCACAAAATGGTGCAGTTCACAATATAATTGCTATCCTTTTTTATGTCTCCGACGGGGTACTTTTTTTGGAAAAAGTACCCAAAAAACTTCAAGTCGGCTCTGTCGGTAAGAAAAAGTAATAGCTTAGTTTGTAATTGAGCCGTCGGGAATATTCGCGACTTTTCGCTCAGAGTCCCT
>JAZQIO010000094.1:0-34668 GCA_045541135.1 Clostridia bacterium | reverse complement strand
TGTAAAGATGATTACCGAAACACCGGCATCAATTTTAAAGCTTAATGACCGTGGCAAAATAAAAAACGGTTATCGTGCAGATATTGTTATGTTTGATAAAGAACTTAAGATTCATAAAGTTTTTATCGGAGGAAAAGAATACAATTAATTTAAATGAGGCAGTTCAGTTCCGTAACTACTATTTTATTCAACACGTTTTACCACGTTTGTTTTGATTATAACATAATTTTATACCTGTTTCAACGACTTTTGTTTTAATTTTGATATGAACATTAAAAAATGCATATTAAATATAGGGAGAGTTTATTTATGAGAAAAACTATTTCATTTGTTTTAATTTTGACAATTATTTTATCCTTATGCTCCTTTAATGTGTTTGCAGATACAACAACATCTGCGGGCACAATAAAAGTTGTGAAAAGTGCCGCTAAAGATGCCAATGGCATGGAATTCAATATAGCTGCAGGCTCAACAACATCAGGTTTGGAATCTTCAGGTCATGTACAGTTTAATGATGACGGCACTCCAAAATACGATACATTCCAGAAAGTTGTTAACGATTCATATTTCGGAAATGTTTTGCAATACGATATAATGACAAATGTTTCAGGCAAAAGTTATCGTCTGCCCTTTAATCTTAAAAACGGCGATACCTTCGGAGAAGAAATTCTGACCAACCTTGCCGACAAGTTTCTTTATGTATCATACTATGTAAAACCGGTTCCGGATATAAACGGTAACAAAAATGTCGGCACTTTAAAACCGGTTATTGCAATCAGGGATACATCAACAAAAAAAGATGTTACGGTATTGCCAACCGGCCTTAAAAATATAACTTTAACATATAATGAAAACTGGACCAAATACCAGGGCACACTTGATGTAAACTCAACAACACTTGGTAATTATACACTGCCGGCAAATTACGCGGCATTCGGTGGTGCACCAATAATACGCTTCACGTTGGGTGCAGGTCCTTACAGCCTCCAAATGGCAGATGTTAATGCTGTAATGTTTGACAGCGAAGAAGCATACAACTCCGTAAAAGATATTTCAACATTAAAATCACTATCCGTTAACGGTGAAACTTTGGATGTTACAAAAAGATCCTTCGAAGTTATCGTGTCGGACGAAACAACACTTGACGACATCAAGGACACATTTTTATATACTGCCGCAGTTGACTGCAACAGAGTTGATGTTACTATGCCCACATCCCTTCCGGGCTATATTAAAATTACATCATACGCCCTTACTGCAGATGCTACAAGTACAACCGAAACAAAAAAGACAGAATATTCAATTTATTTGAAAACAAAAGAAATGAGCAAGCTTAATATGACTGCAGACTATGAAAATGGTACGGCAGAAGTGTCTGCAACAATTGTTGAGCCCAAGGACGCAGATGTTTATATGGCATTCTATAACCATACCGGCAAGATGATTAAACTCAACAAATACAATTCACCTTACACAGGGGAATCAAGAACAGTCAGCGCAACAGAAAACATACCTGCTGACACAATTAAAGTAAAGGCATTTGTTATGGATACAAACCAAGTTCCGCTACTACCTTCAATAATACGCAAAAAAACAATTGTTGTTCCGGAATTTATTAGCAACGGCTCATTTGAAGACGGAACATATTCAGGGTGGACTACAAGCCACTCAGCCAACAGTATAGTAAACGAAGGTCACAACAGCAACAACTCCTTTAAAGTAACCGCAGGTGTGTTCGAACAGGATATCACATCAAAAGTTCAACTTGCAGAACAAGGCTTCTATCATCTCAGCACATATGCAAAGAGCCTTAACGACGATGTCAATGTAAGAATGTACATAGAATATCGTCTGGCAGGTGATACCGCAAACAAAAAAACTGATATGAAAACTCTTCTTGTAGGTCCTGAATGGACAGAAGTAAACAGTATTGTAGAACTTACCGAATATATTGTTAATGATGACGGTTCAGAAACATTGAATGTAAACAGCGAAAAAGAAATCACTTTTGCAAAACTTGTTATAACGGTTTACCAGAATTCCGGAAAATCGGGCTTCCTTGTAGATGACATCAGCGTTTCAAAGGTTGGTAACCTTGACGGCACATCAGAAACCAAACTTTCAAAACCATCAATATTCGTACTAAGTGACTCGCTCGGTCAGGATTATGACACAAAGAGTTTCCCTCGTCAGGGTTGGGCATACAACTTCAGAGAATACTTTACAGAAGATGTAAACTACTTTAACTTTGCCGCAAGCGGTTGGAGTACAAGAACTTTTGTTCAGGGTGTTCTTTCAGATACAACATTTACACGTCCTGTATGGCAAAGATACAAAACAGCCATAAAAGAAGGGGACTATGTAATTGTCTCACTTGGTCATAACGATGTGGGCAGTGGTACTAAAAAGACTACAGTAGAAGAATATAAAGCTAACTTAAAAACAATTGTTGATGATACAAGAAATGCAGGCGGTAATGTAATATTCGTTTCAAACGTTCCGAATGTTCATCCGAATCTGGAATACAGCTATAAAGTCAACATTAACAAACGCTATCAGGAAGTATTTGTTCCTTATGCCGAAGAACTTGGCGTACCTCTCATAAATATGAATCTTGCAATGACTGAAATGGAAAAGGAACTTTTCAGAGATGAAAGCTACCTTGCAAGCTATAAAAACGGTAGAGCGGCTCACCAGCAGGCAATATATCTGTATAACCTTGCAGACAACGGATTTATAGGAAGTGACAGCGAGTTTAATTACTCTCTTACAGATACCACTCTTGGTATTTGCTACGACCCGACTCACATTCAATACAGAGGTGCACAATATGTGGCAGACTTCCTTGCAAAACAGTTTGTAGTAAAAGACCTTGATATCAAAGACTATATTACAATTAACGATACTCAGCTTATCAGTAATGGTGGTTTCGAAACGGGCTTGTACGACTGGACAGTTCCGGAATCAAGAACATTTAAATTCACCCTTCCTGAAGGTGCACCACAAAAATATGGTAACAACTATGGTACACTTACAACAACAGGAACAATAAGCCAGGATATAACTGTACCGCTAAAAGCAAACGGTGGCAAAAAATATACACTTAGTGCAGATGTTTCAACAGATGTAAGTGTAGCTGTTAAAGTAAACGGCAACACAGTTGCAACAGCAACATTAAGCCCAACTTCTAAAACTAAAGAACTTGATTTGACATCTGTATCAAATCCTGCCACAGCAGTTATAGAATTTACTTCCGCTACAGAATGTACATTTGATAATATCAGTCTTGAATAAATATTCGTAACCCCCAAAAAAAGAAGGGCTGCCTCACTTTAGTGAGACAGCCCTTCTTTTTTGGGTATAATGAATTATGACCAATAAAACAAAAATACAAGTAGATTATACAACAGAATCTTTTTAAAGTCCTTGTATATGCATAACATACAAAAATTGCATAACAAGACGATAGCTAATCGTCAGGGACAATTTTTGTATGAGATAAAAGCTGCGTGAAAATTTAACAACTTAATTTTTAGAGTTCTTGTTTTACGAACTCTGTTTTGTGTGCTCAAAAATAAAGAAAAATTCCAAAGTTATTCACGATTTATTCAGAAAAAGAGGGCTATGCCTCAATTCAGTGAAAAATCACTTATTGGGATACGCCCATTTTTGTATATAGTAATTTATTTTTAGATTGTATAGGCAACAAAACACTCGTGAATTTTTAATATTTCATAGAAAATTGTTTGGGTGTAATTCCTGTTTTTTTCTTGAACATTCTGCAAAAATAATTTTGGTCGGAAAAACCTATTCTTTCTGCAATGTCGGCTACTGACAAATTTGTGTTGGAAAGCAGTTCCTTTGCCCGGTTTATTTTGGCATTGTTAATGTATTCAATGGGTGACACACCTGTGTGGGCTTTAAAAACATGGTGAAACCTGCTTGTGCTTAAGTGACACAAATCCGCATAGTATGAAACATCATTTTTTTCTGTACATTCCTCAATCATTTTCAGGCAAATCTTGTCCATATCCGTAACCTCATATGAACAATTACAATATTTTTATAAAAGCGTATGAACGCGGTTTTGAAAACTTTGCATTAATAAATCCGTTGTTTATTTCAACTTCTGCATGGGAATTAGTTGCCAGTATTTCAATATTTGCAGATTTTACGGGACATTTTATCATGGTACTGTTTTCCTCTGTAACTTCACGGAATAAAAGTAAGTATTCGGGTTTTCCTTTGTTGGATATATAAAAGCCTGTAAAACTTCTTCCCGAAGGTTTGTCACCAATAGGCATAACATCTGCATTCGCAAGACTTACACGGTGTTCCTTCCATACATTCATAATCTTTTTAAGTTGAGTTTTTCTTTCATCGGATAAATATTGCATTTCCATCCAGAAAAGAGGATTTGAAAGCATAACTGTCGCAAACAGATAATCCATATCATAAAGAGCCGGCGCAAATGGGTCGTTTTCTCCATAGCATTCCTTATTAAGGTCAGGATTTATAAGTTCAAACTGAAATTTTGATGAGGGTATATATTTGCTTATCATCCACAAATTCCTGAGAACTCTGTGAGGGAATGAATTAGCAGATTTAGTGTATCTGTTTTCAACAAAAACAGTTCCGTATTTATGTCCGCAAAGGTAATTGATTCGCAAATTTCTTGTTACATCAAGCTGTACGGAAACGTCGTCGCCAAATGAATGAATTTTGTTTAACAGCTTTAAAAAACAGTCTTTTTCAGTGTTTGACATTATCCAGTACATATCCAATTTGAAAAAGCGGATTCCCCATTCATTGTATGCTTTTTTTAATACGTTTATATCACGTTCCAAAAGAGCGTACTCATCATGACTGTCCGGTGCAAACCACATACCGACCTTTATGCTTTTTTCTGCCGCATAGTCGGTTATATGTTTCATTCCTTTTGGGAATTTATTAGAGTCAAGTTCCCAAAAGTCACCATTGAATATACGGCGATTAAGTTCGTCTCGGAGTGATTTATCGGCAGTATTTCCTGTCTGCCATCCGTCATCGATTTGTACTATATCTACGCCTATTTCTTCAGCAACATCAATTTCTTTCAAAACAAAGTCTTCGCAAACACGTGAAAAACCATTGCAGTCACCCCATGTGTTGGACATTGTGACAAGACCCTCACATTTTTTTGCATGTCGGTAGTAGTTGCGGCACAATGCTTCACATTCTCCCGACCTGCAGTAGCCTACTGTTATCGGATTTCCTCCGTTATCTACTTTTACTGCACCGGCTTTAATTGACATGGTTGTGGTTTGGTAATCGGGAGTCTCGGAAATTATGACGACAGCATCACCGTTTTCTATGTTTTCGAGGAAAAATATTTCTCCGTAACACTCATAAAGATTTTTTTGGAAGAGTTCATGTTCCGTATCAACTGTCAGAGTATCACATTCATCGGTAAATGCGTTAAGCTTCACAGCTTTTATGTGCCAATGTTCCCCGTTTAGCTTCTCTAATTCGTCTTCGTTACAATCAATTATGTGAATAACTGGTAGATTATCCCAAATACAGTAAATGTTTTTTTTGAAATTTCTTTCGGCGGTGATTTTTAAATACGGCTCAGAAAGTCGTGATTTTACCTGCTCGCTTTTTACATTTGTTACATTTGGAATGAGTTTTGAAAAAAGCTCGTTACCTATAATCAATTCGCTTTTTATTGCATCGTACTCACATTTGTTCATTGATTTACCTCCTCGATGATTATAGGTTGTATTATACTATTTATTTGTGTGTCTATCAATTTCTTAAATAGTCAAAATTATATTTTTTTGGTCTGTTTTGAAAATGTTTTTGTTTGAACCTGCTGTTTATATGTTGCAGGAGAACAGCCTGAAATTTTTTTAAAATATTTCCAAAAGCTTGAATATGACTCATATCCAACAGAACGACCCACATCCTCTAATGGAATATTGGAATCGTGTTTTAAAATGTTTTTCGCAACGGCGATACGTTGTTCATTAAGTAAATCCGTAAAGGTTTTGGAAAAATGTTTTTTTATAATTCTTTCTATGTGCCTTGGTGAAAGGTATAATTCTTTTGCAAGGTCGATTACGGTAACTGTTTCGTTGTAGTGCTTGCTTATAAAAACCAAAATTTCAATATTAATTATCTCTGAAAGCTGAGGTTTGCGTGGCGGATGAGCTTTTTTCGGTGCTGTCTTTTTAATTTTGAAGGCATCGGTAATTAATTGGGTAAGTTTAAAAAACAAAAGTGTCAGTGTGGCTTTTGTTATACACTTATCGTTTATAGAGCACAAATCCGGTATATCTTTTTTTAGTGATATGAATGCCGTATCTTCGTAGCGAATTAAAATATAGTCTTTTATTTTATTTAGCAATGTGAAATAGCGTAGGTATAAATCTTCCCCTTCATTAAGCTTTGAAAGCCAAAACAAAAAGGATATGCAATCATTGTTTTCAGAAATATATTTCACAGAATGAAATTGATTGGGTGCAATTATAACAAGAGTGTTTTCCTTTATAAGCTCAGATGAATTTTCAAATTCAAACAAAATTTCTCCGGATTTTACATAGTGGATTTCATAGTATGTGTGATAGTGGGTTTCGGCACTTAAATTTGCATTTGTTTCTAGGGCATCGCTATGTATAGCCACATTGAATTTTATGTTTTCTATATCGGATTCAAATTTTAAAATTGACATATAAGACCACCTTTTCAAAAAAGACATTCTTTGTGATTTTTCGTCTGTGGAATGGATTCAAAAAAATATCTTAATATGTTAATATTAACATAAGAAATATTAAAATGCAACAAGGAGTACAATTTTATGAAAATTGACATATTGTCACAAAAGGTTATTTGTAAAAACGACAACGGAATACATAAATATTTTGCATGGCCTACTGTAGCGACTTTAAGGGATGGAAGACTTGCTATGGTGGCATCAGGGTTTAGACTTTCTCATATTTGTCCCTTTGGCAAATCCGTAATATGCTACAGTGAGGACGAGGGTAATACATGGTCCATGCCCGGGATTGTAATGGACACGCCCCTTGATGACAGAGACAGTGGTATTGTTTCTTTTGGTGAAAGTAGTGTTATGGTAACCAGCTTTAATAACACAATGGAATTCCAAAGGGATTTTTGTAACGAATGCTTCAATGGAGGTAATTCCACTCTAAAAAAAGAAGAAAATTATAATTATACTCTTGCTTATATCAATATGGTTGAGCAGTCAGGGATGGAAAAAGCCTTTATAGGTTCAAACTTCGTTATCAGCAATGATAACGGGAAAACCTTTGGTGAAATTCATCATATTCCTGTTACCAGTCCTCATGGACCTTGTGTATTACCTGATGGTAATCTTTTGTATGTTGGAAGAAGTTTTCAGTATCTTGAATCAGTTCCGGAAGAACACAAGGCGGAAATTAATTGCTATAAAGTGTTCCCTGACGGAAATTTTGAGTATATCTGCAGTATAGATGATGTTGCAGAGGATGTACTTAGTTGTGAACCTCACGCAATCGTTTTGGGAAGCGGAAAAGTTGTTGTTCATATCCGAGTGCAAAGGAAAGATGGATATGAAGGCGACAAACCTATGTTTACAATATATCAGTGTGAGTCGGAAGATTTGTCAAAAGGTTTTACAAAACCACGTCAAATTTTAGCTGACGAAGGTGGCGCCCCTGCACATTTGTTACAATTATCAAATGGTATGCTGATTTCCGCTTATGGATACAGAAAAGAACCCTATGGTATAAAAGTTATGTTTAGTACTGATGAGGGAAAGACTTGGGATATAGATAATGTTATATATGATAATGAGTCGATAAGCTGGGATATAGGTTATCCTGCATCAGTTGAGCTTTCTAACGGTAATATATTGACTGTTTTTTATGCAAGAGAAGAAAAAAATGGTCCATCAAAAATTTTTCAGGTAATTTGGAGGTATGAAAATGAATAAGAATTTTAAATTGGAAGGAATTTTGCCGGCTTTGATAACGCCTTTTTGTGAGGATGGTGTTACCATTAATGAAGATTCAGTAAAAAAATTGGTTGATTTACATATTAAGCAGGGCGCTGAAGGATTTTATATTATCGGCGGTACAGGGGAAGGCATTGTATTGTCACGTGAACAGCGTGAATTTATGTGTGAATATGCTGTTAAGCATATCGGTGGCAGAAAAACTGTTATAAATCATGTGGCAGCTGTTAACTTCAATGAAGCAATAGAATTGGCAAAGCATGCGGAAAAAAACGGTGTTGACGCTATTGCGGCAATACCTCCGGTGTTCTTTTCATACACAGAAGAAGATATTTATAGTTATTACAAAAGATTGGCAGATGCTGTTTCGATTCCTCTTATAATTTATTATCATCCCTCAGCGCAACCAAAGATGAGTGTGGAACTTCTGGCAAGAATATTTGAAATTGACAACGTGACAGGGGTAAAGTGGAGTTCAACAAACTTTTTTGAAATGATGAAGCTTAAAGAAAAAACTCATGGTGAAATGAATATTATAAACGGACCTGATGAGTTACTTGTATCGGGACTTGCTGCAGGAGCAGATGCAGGAATAGGTTCCACCTACAATATAATGTTGCCTCAGTTTATAGAGGTTTATAAAAATTTCAAGTCCGGAAACATGGAAAAGGCAATGGAGATTCAAAGAAAAATTAACAATGTTATTAATGCAATTTTGAAGAATGATTTAATACCTGCCGTAAAATATGCAGTCAATTTGATGGGCATTGATGCAGGTAATGCGGTTTTCCCAATGAAACAATATAATGCCGAAGACAAAAAGGCATTGGAAAGAGATTTGGCGGATGCCGGTTGGCCATTTGTTTAATGATATATTAAAATTGGTATTAAAGGTTAGGTGAACTATATGAAAAAAATGTTTTTGAAATTAACATCACTTTTATGCCTTGTGGCTATTGTACTTTCTTGTGTGTCTACTGCAGTATTTGCAAATGATGTTGTGTTTGATTTGTATTCTCTTGGTATACTTGATAATTCTGACTATAGTGAAAGATACGACGAATACATTACAAGAGCAGAATTTGCACATCTGATGGTCAATATGATGGGACAGCAAAATGTTGCAAAAAGCTTGGAAGGTGAAACTTATTTTACGGATATTTCAAACAGCGAATATGCCGGAGATATTAACTTGTTATATAAGCTTAATATTGTAGGAGGATTGGGTGGAGGAATTTTTAATCCTGACGGCTATGTGAAGTATGCAGAAGCGTGCAAAATGTTTGTGTGTGCTTTGGGATACGATAAGATTGTTTATGAAAATTCTTTGGATTCATATGCTTATACAGCCGGAGTAATAGGAGTAAGCAAGTATGTGGATTCTTCTAATGAATATGTAAAGATTAAAGATGTTCTCATTATGATAGATAATTGTCTGGATATCGGAAAAATGATTCCAATGTACTATAATGATGACATAGCTCCTTCGTACACAGTAGATGAGGATGCTACGTTCAGATATGATATTTTGCATTCAAATCCTAAAGGGTTTGCTAAAATGAGAGGCATAGTAACTGCGGATGTTTCTTCATACCTTTACACCTTTAACAAATCCCTGAAGAATACTCAAATCGAAATATCCGGAAAGGTTTTTGATTATAACGGAGTTGCACCTTTGGGATATGTTGGTATGGAAGTAGAATTTTATGTTTCCACAATCGATAATGACTTTAATAAAATAGAGTCGTTGAGGGTTACAGATAAGAACTATATAACCGAAGTGGAAGGAATTAATATTGCTTCATACAATGATAACGAAATTAAGTATTACGTTACGGAAGACACCACAAAAAAAGTTTTTGTTGATGATTCCACAATATGGATTTACAACAACAATGTGAATGTGGATTTTAAACTTGATACAGTAAATCTTGATGGAAACACAAATCTTAAGTTCATTGACAATAACGAGGATGAAGTAGCGGATGTTGTTTATGTTTTTGAATACACAGACTGTATTGTCGAGTCAATTAACAACGAATCTGAAACCGTAACTTTGAAACAAGGATATTTTTATAAAAACGAAAAGCATTTGTGCTTTAATTATGATGAAACAAAAGCTTATGTAGAATATTACAATTCAAACGGAGAACAGACAGACTTCAGTGAAATAAGGGAAGGTTCAGTACTTAGTATTGCCAAAAGTATTGATGGATACAGTGTTCGTGTAGTTGTATGTAACGAGACAGCTCAGGGGCTTTTGGAAACCAAGGATTCTGATTATGCTGTAATAGGTACTTGCGAAATATATGCAGGGGATTTTGATATTTCAAATATGAAGATTGGTTTCAACTATACATATAAGCTTAATTTTAAGGGCAGTTTAGTATATGTAGATGAAATAATAAACAGCGGAAACTATGGTTATGTATACGGAATGGCTGAAAAAAATATGGGTGATGTTGTTGTTAAAATGATTATTCCTGATGTGACTGCAACAAAAACTATTCAGGGTGATTATGATGAGGATAATAATACTTCCACATCTACAACTAACCTTTATTTGAAAAACAGTAATATTCTAACGTGCTATATGGCGCCTAAATTTACTTATGAACATTGGACGACTGATTCAAAGGGAAATTTTGTATTGCGTTCAGAAACTTTGAAGACAAATGTAGAAAATATAAGTAAATTTGCAAACAGTCCCATAGAGTATGAACTTGATATCAATGGTAAAATAAAAAAAATATCCTTGCCGAAGGAAGGAACAGTAGGTTACAGACTGAATTATAACAGTGCTGAAAATATTTTTGCAAAGTCATACGGACAGCCATTTGGTATAGATGAAAACACATTTGCACTTTGCATACCAACAAATTCAGATGCCTCAGAGGATGACATTTTAAATTATATTCAGGAGCTTAAGAATTCTACAACATATTACGTGGATTCTTACGACGTCGATGAGGATACTTTGATTGCAGGATTGATTTTGATTGAAACAGAGATGATTTCCGGTACAGCAGGTAATGTATCATCATACAGGAATTACAGTGGTATTGTGGTTAAACAGGCTGAAGTTTATGATAAGGAAACTGAAACTGAAAAAATATGCGTTACAATTCTTACAAAGGGAAATCAAAGCAGTATTTGTGAACAAACTTTTGTTGTTTCACCATTAATAGCAAATGCGGATAAATTCAAGACGCTTTCAAAGGGTGATTTTATAGCCTTTGCACTTGATGGCTTTGACAGACTTAACAGATTTGAATTGTTGCATGGTATAGATAATTGGTACGACAGAACAGACGGCGTCGGAGGAAGAAACCATTTTTGCGGAAAGGTTACAGACATAGATTATAAACGTATTTCCAACGCAAAAGGACGTTGGATGGATTTGCTGACAGTAGAAAACTCCAATGGCATTAAAACCTATGAGCTTATTCATAACAAGAGCTTAAGACCTGCTGTGTATATCCTTGATTCTAAGGGTAATGCCAAGTTAGGAGATATAACCGACATAGGCTTTAACGATACAGTATACATTTTTGCCGAGGGTGTGGATGTATATTCGGTAATCATTTCGAGATAGGGGGTACATTATGAAAAAAATAAAAAATATTTTTGGTATTATTTTATGTTTTACAATATTTTTAATGAATTTTTCAGTTGTCGGATTAGTTTCAGCTGACAATTATCCCCGAATTAATGCCTTTACGGAAAATATGGGGTATGAAACATTTGACGATGCAGTTGCAAATGGATGGTCAATAGTTAAACATACTGATAAAGATAACTATATGGAAGCTGTCATAGAGGATGGGAACATTAAGTATAATCAGGCAAAATACAGCGGTTCAGCCACATCGGAATTTGACAATAAACTTACTTACAAATTTCCTGTAGGAACGGTTCTTAAAGATGATATAAACCGTACAAGAATTACAACCAACCAGTATAAAGGAGTTGTAGAACTTGATATAACTTATTCTGCATATATCAACAACCAGGCTGTAACAGATGGGCTTACAACTTCAACATCATTTTATCAGTTAGATATATATTCAACAAACTCAACTGTTGTATGGAATTCGCGAGTATATGACAACGGATTCCAAAACAGAGTTATGGGTGCAGGAAATAATATAACTACAGTTAGTTCATTTACTCCGGGAGCTGACAGAACTGTACATTATGTGTTCAATACAGATACAAGAGAAGTCACTGCATCTGCTGATGGTGTAACCAAAACTGCAACAGGCACAGTTACCGATGGTAAAATGCCTTATTTATCTAAATTTGCTTTTACCGGGAATAAAAGAATGGGATTGGGTTCATACGTTACATTTAAGAATGTAACAATTAATGTAACTCCATCCTTTACAACTAATGAAAAAGCAATGTTTGATACATTACCTGTTAACTTTGTAGATGGTTATGTTGAAGGAGATATCGAAATTCCTGTAATTGACGGTGTTACATGGGCAACTTCAAATGCAAATATTATTGATTTGAATGGTAATGTAACTGCAATTAAAGGTCAGACACAGGACGTAACTTTGACAGCTACATTTACAGTAGACGGTATAACTTATAATAAGGAATACGATATTACCGTAGCTCCTGCCGATTTAATTGTAGAATTTTATACAGATAACGAAATAACTCCGTATAAATCGGTTGATGTTAAAAATGGAGAAAAAGTTGAATTTGTAAATGCCCCGACTGTTGAAGGCTATGATTTTTTAGGCTGGTATGAAAAAGATGCAATTTCTGCATTTGATTTTAATACTGCAATAACAGAAGATGTTAAACTTTACGCAAAATATGAATTGAAGACTTATGAAATTAAATTTTATAAAGACGGGGAGTATTTAACTACTCTTACAGCTAAACACGGTTATACGGCAGACGGTGAAATTCCCGAAGTTCCGCAAAAGGAAAATCATACAATCGTAGGTTGGGTAATCGGAGAAAGTGAGTCAGTATTCGATGAAGAAACTTTAGTGTATGATAATATGACTGTCAATGCGAAATACATAGAGGGCATTGTTGAAAAATGTCAGGTGGCTTTTAAAGTTGACGGTGAATTATATCACAGTGACGAGGTTTATGAAGGTACGACAGTAAGTTTTCCTGTAAATCCTGTTAAGGAAAATTACACTTTTTCTCACTGGGAATTGAATGGTAGTGAGTTTAGTGCATCAACTGTTGTAAACGAAGATGTTGAACTTAATGCGGTTTTTGTTCCTAAAAAATTTGAAGTAAATTTCTATACAGATGAAAATACTCTTTGGTTTGCCGGTGAAGGTTACTACAATACTCCTTACGGTACATTACCGGATGCACAGGTAATATCCGGAAATGAATTTAAAGGATGGAAACTTGCAAATGGTGAAGACTTTACTTCTGATACTGTTATTACAGGAAAAACAGAAGTTTATGCAAAGTATGAATCTAATATAAAGGTTATATTGGATGCGGATTTTACAAAATATACATCACTTGACGGAAATTTTGTGAAGTTTGATATGCCAAAATCTGATTTTGTGACTTTGGATATTGATGACGGAATAAAGCTGACACAAGTAAATAATGTTTTGTTAAATGCAACAGGTGCGGCAAATTCTACTCAGAATTACCTGTTTGGCGGATATTTAAAAGGTATTGTTGACAAAAACGAAGGTGCACGTTCAACAATGTATGTAAATAAACTTGTGGGTGAATATGAAGTTGAGTTTACTTTTGAAACAGATGTACAATGGGAAAAACACGAATCTGTAAGTATTTCTGAGCCGTACTGGACTATGGAAACGGTAAGTACAACTTCTACTCCCGGAATGATGAACGGTGCTCCGTTTACTGCAAGATTGTATTATACTACAAATCAACCTGACGGTTCCGCACCAAGAGCGAGACTTATAGGTATTAATACTACTGCCTTGGGTAATATTATGTTTGATAAAAATGCCACAGAACACAAGTATGTAGTGCATTTTAATACCGCAGATTATACAGCCTCTGCGTGGACAGAATCCGGAAGCAGCCTTAATGGTGATTCAAAATGGTATGATGATGCTTCATTTATTAATGCATTTCGTATAAGAGGCTTTGAACGTATGGGCATTGGTTCGTTTATTAAATTAAAGGGACTGAAGATTACTCAGTATGGTGTAGATAAAAATTCGGGCGGATATAAAGCTTCCGGAGGGTTGCTTGAACAACTGCCTGATAAACTTGTAGACGATCCTTATAATGTTACCGGGAATTTTGATATGCCTGAAATCAGTGGTATTGTCTGGACTTCATCAAATGAATCAATTATAGGTACTGACGGCACTGTAAATCCCTGGTATGATGATATGGAGATAACTCTTACAGCTACGGCGGAAAGTGGTGCATACAGTTATTCCAAAGAATATATTATGACTGTACCCAAATTGTCTCACAGCAAGGTGAATGTTGTATCAGAAACATATTTATCAGCCGATGATATTGCGAATTGGTCCTTTAACAGTATAGGAAATTCATTGGAAGTTGTTAATTCAGTTGACGGCGAAGGTATAAGATTTGAAAAAATTACAGATTCTGCAAATCCGGCTGATACAGATGAGAATAAAGTTTACTATTCATATCTGGAGCTTTATCATCAGTTAAAGAGTGATGAATACTCAGCAACGCACACTAACAACTACGACGGTGTGTATGATTTGACGATGGATATAGAAAGTAATGTTACTTCCTCAACACCTGTAAATGTTGAGGTGGGTTATAAAAATGGTAATGCTTTCCGTGTTACATCTATTTTGAAGTTTAATAAAGATTCTGTAACACTTACATATTTCAAAGATGCTGAGATTTTAGATACCGTTACGGTATGTGATAATGCATTGAAAAAAGGTAAGCTTAAATTACGTATAGATACAAATGACAATTATCTGAGTGCGTGGATTGATGACGAATTGATATTTAATCATCTAAAATATTATGATCCTTTTGCAGGTACAAGCGATTATAATATGTTCAGTACCATAAGGGTTGGTATGGATTATAATAACAATAAGGGTGACTACATTATATTCAAGTCCGTAACACTTGATGAGCTCTTGAAAAAGCAGATTAGCATGGTTGAAGAAACTGTATTGGCTGCGGATAATCTTGATGTGTATGCTATAACGGATACACCTTATATGGTTACTTCAAATTTGAAAAATCTGCCTGAAAAAATTGGTGATTACAGTATATTGTGGACAACATCAAGCAATCAGATAGATATTAAAAACGGAACTGTATATTTTGACAGCGTAGAAAAGGACGTTTGTATCACTGCATACATTTATAATGAAGATATTAAATATCCTGCCTTTGCGAAAAAGGATTTCAATCTTCATATCCGCGCAAGTCAGTCAGCTTCCGAATATGGTGAATATTTAATAAATTCACTTGGAAATATTACAAATCAAAGTAGTGATGATATAAGGTATGACCTTAATATTCCTCATGTTTCCGGCATTACATGGACATCGTCAGATGTTTCTGTTATTGCGGCTGACGGTAAAATTAACGAAAATGCTGTATTTTACGGTTCAAAGGATGTTACGATAACTGCCAACGCCGGTGGAGTTACAAAAGATTTTGAATTCAAAGTTTCACCGAGAACACCGAAAAAATCTATATATTCCGGTTCATTGCCTGCAACAATTTCCGTTAATGGACATAATGACCTTAAAGTATCCTGTGATTTGCTTGCGGAATTTAATCTTACAGGCTCATCTGAAACAGGTAAAATTAATGTATTAAGTGATGATGAAAAGATTGTCGCTTCCGTAAATGTCGAAGACGGTTATGTAAGCTTTGAATATAAGGGTTCAGATAACAAAAAATATGCTATTGGTAACGGCGAAACAAAGAATATAAAAATTCTTATTATGCCTGAATTGGGTAAATTGGCATTTTGGTTAGACGGTGATTTGATTGCTGATTATGTAGATTGTCTTACAGATTCATCCTATGTGGAAAAAATTGATGTTACAAATAGTCATATTAATATTTCAAACTTTAAGCTTTTTGCAGATGATTACGGATTTTTGAAGATTAATATGGATAATATCAACTATTTTGATGGTATTGGCAGAGGCATTTTGAACAGTAATGTGAATTTGCCTACAAATTCAATTACAGGCGACAGTGTTGCGTGGAAATCACATGATGAAACTTTATTGAAAAATGACGGTACGTTAATTGTACCTGATATGCATAGAAGTACAGTTTTGGAATTTGTTATTAAAGATGTTGATAATCAAAATGTACTTATAAAAAGAGAATTTGATATTATGATTGAATGTGATGAAACCAAAAACCTTGCAAAGGAAGCCTTAATTACAGCTTCAAAGCTTGATTATTCATCATATCCAAAGACTAACGTTAATGACAGCAATTTTGATACGGTATACAGAGTGAGAAATGCTGACTCAAAACCAACAGATATTGTATTTGACCTTAAGGAAATAAAAACATTTTCATCCGTTTATCTTGTTGAAGATGCTGATGCTATAAACGACATCACAATTTACATATCTGACAATAATTCAACATGGCAGACGGTTTATAGCGGAAATATGAAAAATGTTTCAGACGGCATGGTTAGATTTGATATATGTTCGGCAAGATATGTGAAAGTAGAATTTGGTTTGTGTGATACTTCTTTTGTAGATATAAATGAAATTAAAATACTTTTGAATGCATCTGCAAAGGAACTTGCACAGCTTGACCTTGATTTGCTGAATGTTCCGAAAAAGGTTACAGGAGATATAAAGCTGGAAACAACAGGTGTAAACGGAAATATCATAAGCTGGACATCATCAGATACTTCAGTTATATCAAGTGACGGCAAGGTTACAAAACCAAAGACAAACTGTAATGTTACCCTTACGGCTACAATACAGGTTGGGGATAATGTTTATACAAGAATTTTTGATGTCATCGTATTAAGTCAATCTTCTTCCGGTCCTGAAAATATTTCAGGAGGAAGCGGAGGTGGCGGTTCCGGTGGCGGTAAGGTTACAACAAGTGTAGATACCGATGTTATCATAGGACCTGACATAGAGGAAAATGTCTATGCAAAGGATGATGCAGCTTCCACTGAAAAGATTGATGGTATATACAATGATGTTAAACCGACAGACTGGTACTACAATGCAGTAATTACACTTACACAAAAAGGCATTGTGTCAGGTGATGGAACCGGCAAATTCAATCCTTCTGACAATGTTACAAGAGAACAGTTTGTTAAGATGATTTTAGAAGCAACAGATACGGAGATTACAGATTCTGAGCATTCTTTTGCAGATGTAACAAAGGGTGCATGGTACGAAGATTACGTTGCAACAGCAGTGGAAAAGGGCATTGTAAAAGGCTTGTCTGACAAGGAATTTGGTGTTGGTACAAGCATTACAAGACAAGATATGGCTGTGTTAATTGAGAGAGTACTTACATATAAGGAATTTGAAATAGAAAAGTCAGATGTTGAGTCGTTTGCTGATGTGGATGAAGTATCAGATTATGCAAAAGATGCAGTTGCAAGTATGAAGGCAATTGGATTGATTCAGGGTTATAATAATAACTATAATCCAAAAGATAATCTTACAAGAGCAGAAGCTGCTACTGTAATAAATTCACTTTTGGAAATGTTGAATGTTGAATAACAGATTTTGCAATATGGCGAAGGGGAATCCCTTCGCCGGTAAGAAAGGAGAAGCATTTTTATGAAAAGATTTATCGGTAGTATATTGATTGTTTCGATATTATTTTCTTTAATAAATTCCGGCATTACTGTACTTGCAAAAATGGGCGAAAATTCAACAAATAATGATGTTTTCAAACCTACGGATGACCCAATATATTGGTATGAACAACCTCGAAATACCGATGGAACCTATGATTATTCGGGTTATCCTCTGTATGGTGATCCTCAGGATATTAGCGACGAGGAATTTTTTGGCAAGTGGGACGAAAATATTGGGGCATGGATAAAAACTCCGTATTTCAGATACTCGGAATTTCCCGAAATGGAATTAGTGGAAGAAGCGGCTAAACTGGGTAATTATGATATCGCAAAAGAGGAACTTTTAAATTATTACATAATTTACGGTGAAGCTCGGGCACAGCATTTGTACAGTACACCTCCTGATACTAATTTTGACTATCTTGATGCTTTGGTACGTAATACCTATCCAAGCAGTCTTAACGGTGCACAGGTGGATATAGTTGAAATCACAGATGAATGGCAGGAATATACTATTGATGTTACAACACATATGAAAACAGCGCAGTCATCATCTTTTGAAATGCTGAATTTTATGATTTCATCTATTGATAAATACTATACTCAGGCATATATTTATTCAAAGGATTCTGAATTTGCACCGGTTTTGGAACTTGAGGTTAACGGTGTTCCTATGGTGAAAACCTGCTTTAAAGATGCTACCATAATTGCAGGAGACAATGCAGATACCAATTACGGTTTTGAGGAAGTACTTGTTGCAGAAGAACATGGCACATATCAAAACTATGATAATACTACAAAGCGTATTTATATGGCTTTTGATATATCGGATTTAGGGAAAAATGTTTCGATTACAAGTGCAAAGCTTACTTTTCGGGCAAAAGTTGTGTGTGAAGCCGATTCTTCACGTGAAGTGAGACCTAAAGAAATTAATATTTACAGGTACAATGACGGTTCATGGGTTGAAAACACAGTGTGTTGGAATACTTTCAGTGACCAATTATGGTTTTCTTCAAATGACACAGAGTGTTGGTCATATCTTACTTCTTCCGATGCGGGAATAAAGGGCAAGGTGTGTTGTTATCACAGAGGACAAGTTAGTGCTTTACTTGCAAGAATTGCTGATTTTTATAATGATGAAACTGCGGCAAGAGAAATGATAAGACAGGAAATGGCTCTTATAAATTCTGTAGGTTGTGAACCTAATGTTATGAATGCTCTTGATATGGCAGTCTGGTTGGAAAATAACACTGTTGATGTTCTGAGAATAATGAATAGTGAGTATATGACTGATGAAACATTTACTGCTATGCTTAAATTTAACTGGCAGTTATCAAATTGGTTGAGAACTGAATTTTTTGGCAAACGAGCAGACGGTAACAACTGGTCAACCTATGCAACTTCTGCAGTTTACGGTATGTGTGCAAGGTATCCTGAATTAAGAGATTACGAAGATTGGATGGAAGCTGTAAAAATAGAAAATGAACGCTGTTTTGAAGGAAATACTTTTTCTGACGGTATGTGTATGGAACTTTCTACAAACTATGTCCATACAATTTTACAAACTTTTTCAAGTCCTGTTTCTGTTTCTTATGCAACAGGAACCGAATTACCCTTTACGGAGAAAATGAAAAATGATATTTATAATATCGTAATGACAAACGCATACGGCAAAGGTCCTTATGGCGGTTTTAATCTTGCTGACGGATGTGATACCTTCAGTTCACTTACAAGCGGTTTTAAAACATGGTATCAACAAATGTTTCCTAATGATGCTGTATTGGAATTTTTTGCTACTGAAGGTGCTTCGGGAGAAGAACCCTATCCTACTGTTAATTATCCTGTGGGAATGAGAACATATATGCGTTCAGGTTGGGATGAAGATGCACTTATGCTTTCTTTTACAAATAATGTATCCAGAAAGTCATCACATGGACATAAGGATGCACTTTCGATATCTGTGTTTGCATACGGTCAGTATCTTCTTGCAGATCCCGGTTATGGTGGAGTATTGACCGGTGACATAAGAAATTACTTTATATCACCTGTTCAACATAATCTCGTAACCGTTAATGATGTTGAAGATTATTTAAAAGACGGAGTTGCAAATTCGTATAAAACACTTGATCAAGGTGATGGTGTTCAGAATGCTTTTGAAACTAATTTGCTTTATGATTTCTGTGAATATTCTACAGAATGTTATACAACTACACAGCTTAGCCAACGCAGTGTGACTTATCTTAAGGATTCGGCATTTTGGATTGTTACTGACTATGCTGTTCCTACTGATAATTCGGATGGGGTAAATAATTTATTTGCTCAGCATTGGCACATGTATCCGGGTTCTGATATGGATAATGATGAAAATTACATCATATCTTCTCACTATAATGGTGTAAATATTATGGTGGTGCCTTTGGAACACGAAGAAATTGATGACTTAGAATATGTTGATACAATGTATTCTGATGTCAGCGGGGCTTTTCAAAATAGTCAGAAAGCTATGATTACCAAGACTAAGGAAGGAACAGGTAGATTTACAACATTGTTGATACCAACTAATTACGGTGAGGATTTTGAGGTTGAAACTGATGTTGTTGATACCGGTCTTAATCTGGATTTAGTTAATTCCTGTCATTTTAGCATAAAAAACAATAATACCGGAGAAAAGAGTTATTATTATTTTTATCATATAAATGATATTTCCAAAAAACCCGCAGAAGGTGTAGAGATAGGACCGTTTACAACGGATGCTTCAACTATGTTGGTTCAGCTTAATGAATCCGGGGAAGTTAAGTCTACTTTTCTTATGGATGCAACATTCTTAAAGCATGATGATATTATTACGGAATATTTGTTTAAATCAAATATTACAATACCTTCAATTGCATATAAAAAGAATGGTGAATTTGTTTATTTAAGCTCATCCTCTGTAACCGATGAATTGTTAAAAGAACTTACGATTTATCAGTATGGTGCAAAGGGTGCTATGCGTGACAGCGATACTTTAAATTCAAAAAAATCAGGTAGCTATTTGTATTTTGGAGATATTCCGATTGTTGAAGGTGCTGAAGAAGTACCTGAAGATAGCGAATCCAGTAAGCCAAGTGGCGACCGTAACAGCGGAGGAGGCTCCGGTGGTGGAGGCGGGACTGTGTTTCCAAAGCCGGAAATTAATGATAATAAAGAATCTCAAGAAGTAGAAATTCAGAAGCCTGAACAAGTAAAACCACAAATTGCATTTTCTGATGTAAATCCTGATGATTGGTTCTATGAAGATGTAATGAGCCTTAGTGAAAGTGAAATTATTTTAGGAAATGGAGATGGAACATTTTTACCATATTCCAATGTGACAAGAGAGCAATTTGTTAAGATGCTTATCATTGCTTCCGGAATAGATGCGGATGAGGCCGAAAATGTATTCAGGGATGTTCCTTCGGATGCATGGTATACTCCGTATGTATTGAAAGCAAGAGGTTATGGCATCATAAATGGTATTTCCGACACAGAGTTTGGTATTGGAACACACATAACACGTCAGGATGTTGCTGTTATGTTAAGCCGTGCAATACAAAAACTTAATATAAGTGTTGTTGAAAGTGATGTTCCTTCGTTTGAAGATGGATATAAAGCATCTGATTATGCAAAAGACTCAATCGAATATGTAAAGTCAATCGGCTTGATGAAAGGCTTTGATAATGAATTCAGACCATTAGATAAGTTGACAAGGGCTGAGGCAGCAACCATTATATCGAATTTGATAGGGTGTAAATAATAATTGATTTTACATGGTCTGCCCTTATTGACTGAAATATAATTATATCTAACCCCCCTTTTTTATGATACACTCCAATCATAAGGGCAGAACAGTAAATATATTTTTTCTAAACTATAATTTGAAAGATAGGAGTAATTAACAATGAAATTAACGAAAAACTTTTTGGCAATTATTGTATGTTTTTTGATGTTCTTGCTGAATTTTTCTGTTATTGGTGTTTCTGCCGATAGTTATACTCGGGTCAATGCTTTTACGGATGATATGGGTTATACAAATTTCAGTGAGTCTGAAGCTAACGGTTGGTCCATAGAGGCTACTACAGGTGAAGATGATTATGTTGTAGCTGTTATAGATGGTGGCAATATAAAATATGATCAGGTTAAAACAAGTGGAACTACAACATCAGAGGCAGATAATAAACTTACATATGTGTTTCCAAAAGGAACTGTTGTTAAAGATGAAAGTAACAGAACTAGAATTACAACAAATCAGTATAAAGGTATTGTAGAACTTGATATTACATATGCTGCGTATGTTGATGATCAGGTATCTGTTTCATCATATTATCAGTTTGATATATTTTCAAGTGGTTCAACGGTTGTATGGAATTCCAGAGTTTACGGTAATGGTTTCCAGAACAGGGTTATGGGAACAGGAAATAATATAACTACGGTTGGTTCATTTACACCGGGTGCTGACAGAACTGCACATTATGTGTTTAATACGGATACAAGAGAAGCTACTGCTTCTGCTGATGGAGTAACCAAAACAGCTACGGGAACTGTTACAGAGGGTAAAATACCTTATTTGTCTAAATTTACCCTTACAGGTAATCGCAGAATGGGATTGGATTCGTATGTGACTTTTAAAAATGTTGCAATTAATGTAACTCCTTCCTTTACAACTAATGAAGAAACAATGTTTGCATCATTACCTGCTAAATTGACAGATGATGTAAATAATGTTAAAGGAAACATTACTATTCCTGAAATTGATGGTGTTACATGGACTACATCAAATGCTGATATCATTGCTCTTGATGGTACTGTAACAAAAATAAAGGAGCGCACGCAAGATGTTACTTTAACTGCTACCTTTGCAGTAGATGGTATAACATACAACAAGGAATATGATATGACTGTTGCTAAGTATGTTACACCTGTTTCTGACAATATGGGTTACACAAGTTTCGATGATGCAAAAGAGAATGGTTGGTCTATGCAGGTACATACAGACAAAGAGAATTATATGGAAGCCATTATTGAAAATGGGTACATCAAATATAATCAGGTTAAATGTAGTGGATTAAATTCGGCAGATAATGACAATACACTTACTTATAAATTTCCAAAAGGAACTGTAATTGAAGATGAAAGTAATCGTACAAGAATTACAACAAATCAATATAAAGGTATTGTTGACCTTGCTGTCACTTATGCTGCAAATATTGAAGATGTAGTGTATAATGGTGACACATTGACTTCATCGTATTATCATTTTAACATTTATTCTACAAACTCATCAGTAGTGTGGAATTCCAGAATATTTGATAATGGATTCCAAAACAGAGTTATGAATGCCGGTAGTAACATAACTACAGTTGGTTCATTTACCCCTGGAGCAGACAGAACTGCACATTATATTTTTAATACAGATACATTGGAGATAACAGCTTCAGCTGATGGAGTAACTAAAACAGCTACAGGTAGCGCTACAGCCGGACAAATGCCATATATTTCTAAGTTTGCTTTAATCGGAAGTAAAAGAATGGGTGAAGGTTCATATGTAGCGTTTAAAGATGTGACAATCAATGTAATGCCATCCTTCACGGCAAATGAAGAAGCAATGTTTGCATCATTACCTGCCAAATTGGTGAGCGATGTTGATAATGTAAGTACTGATGTGGTTATTCCTGAAATTGATGGAGTGCAATGGTCTACATCAAACGCTGATATCATTGCTCTTGATGGTACTGTGACAAAAATAAAGGAGCGCACGCAAGATGTTACTTTAACTGCTACCTTTGCAGTAGACGGTATAACATACAACAAGGAATATGATATGACTGTTGCTCCTTTGGTAAAGGAAATAACCGTAAAAAACTTTGTTAAAGGTACAAATGATATAACTATGGATGTTAATGTTTCTTCTCCTGAAACATTAACAGGGAAAATTTTTGTAGCTTTGTACAACGAAAAGAATGCTGTGGAAAAAGTTAGAGTATATGATGCTATTTCAACTGTAAAAGTTACTTTGGATTCCTCAATTGGAAAACATATCAAAGTTTTTTGGTTGAGCACGGATACATTAATTCCTTTGGTTGAACATATAAAAATAGATTTATAAATCTTTAAATACAAAGCTGATATGCATTTGCTATATCAGTTTTTGTATATATGAATAAAAAAGAAAGAGGAATTTTTATGCTTTCATGTGATACAATTGCTTTAACTTCAAAATGTACTGTATATGGTGAAAATATGTTTGGGAAAAACAGTGACAGACCTACGGCAGAGGCACAGTCATTAAGGGTGTACAAGGCAGAAGAATATAAAGACGGAGAAATTTTAGCTCTGACTGATTTGGAAATACCACAGGTAAAATCAACGTATGCTGTGGTTGGTTCTCAACCCTATTGGACATGGGGCTTTGAAATGGGATTTAACGAAAAAGGTCTTATTATAGGTAATGAGGCTCAGGGTTCAAAAAATGCTTATGAAGAAGATACGGGAATTCTGGGGCTGGATTTGTTAAGATTAGCTCTTGAACGTGCAAAAGACTGTCGAGAGGGAATAACGGTTATAACCTCGTTACTTGAAAAATACGGTCAAAATGCAAATGCAAGCGCGCTACGGGACCGCAGGTATGAAAATTCATATCTCTTGGTAGATTACAAAGAAGTATGGCTTTTAGAAACAGCAGGCAGAGAATGGGTGGCAAAAAAGATTGATGATAAAATAGGTATATCAAATTCTTACACGATAGAAGAAAATTATGATATGTGTTCTAAAAATCTTAAAGACGTTGCATATAAAAACAGATGGGTATTACGGGAAGAAAATTTTAATTTTGCCAAAGCATATACTATTCCTGCAGTAAGGCAAACTCTTGCAATACCAAGAATGAGACGACTTAATAAATTGCTTGGAAAAGAAGATAAACACAACGTTAAATCACTTTCCGGAATATTAAGAGACCATTTTGACGGAGAAATAATTGAAAATAGATTTGGAAACAGCACAGGCAACTTTTTTAGCATTTGTATGCATATGAGAGAATGGGGAGAAAGCGAAACTGCGGCTTCCATAATATGCAGAATGGATAAGGATTTGGGTATTGTTTCAAGATATGCACTTGGTATGCCATGTTTATCTGCATATATACCAGTTTATGCAACAGGGTATTTGCCTGAATCATTACAGGTTTCCGGAAAGTTTTACAGTGATGATTCCCTATGGTGGAAAATAAAGAAAATGGCATTGGCAATAAGTATAGACGAAGATAGATTTGCCGGACTTGCAGAAATGAAATTTGCGGAACTTGAAAAGAAACTTGAAGATAATGCCGCTGTTGCAGAGAATAATGCTAAGGATTTAATAACTCAGGGAAATGATAAAGAAGCTTTTTTGATTTTAAACGAGGTTATGGATAATGCTGTAAAAGAAGTTGACAGTTTGTCAGACTTTTTATACGGAGAAATTATAAATGAAGTAAAAAATCTTGGTGGTATTTACGGAATACAAAAGGATAATATTATTAAGTACTGTGAATATGCAAAAATAAATTTGGTTTGAAAAGGAGAGGAACACTATGAATATAAATCGTTTGGAAACACCTGCACTGATTTTAGATTCAAAAAAATTTAATCACAATATACAAGCAATGAAAAAAATACTTGATGGAAGTTCGCTTGAATTACGTCCTCATTTCAAGTCACATAAGTGTGCCGAAATTGCTCATTTACAAATTAAAAATGGTGCTAAGGGTATGACCTGCGCAAAGCTTAGTGAGGCTGTTGAACTTGTAGATTGCGGTATTGAGGATATTTTAATAGCCAATCAAATCACCGATTCCCGTAAAATACGTCGGTTAGCTGATTTGGCAGGTGATTGTCATTTAACGGTATGTGTAGACAGTGTACATAATATAAAAGAGTTGGGAGTGGCTGCAAAAAATGCCGGAACAATAATACATTGTTTTATTGAATATGAAATTGGTATGAAACGGTGTGGAGTAACCACCAAAGAGGAAGTGTTAAAACTTGCCGAAACTATTTTGAAAGAAGATAATCTTACTTTCGACGGTATACAGGCATATGCCGGACATATCTCGCATATTGAGAACACGGATGAAAGAAAAGCTATGACAGAGGAAAATTCAAGGAGAATATGTGAACTTTTGGATTTTCTTAAATCACAGGGTATAACTGTTGGTACAGTTTCCGGAGGAAGTACGGGAACATCACAAATTAAAGCTGCAGAGGGATTATATACCGAACTTCAGGCAGGAAGTTACCTGTTTATGGATTCTACATACAAAGAACTTGATTTGCCTTTTGAAAATTCTCTGTTTGTTTTATCAACAGTAGTAAGCAAAAGAGATGGGCTTGCTGTTGTTGATGCCGGAATAAAAACCTGCGGTGTTGACCAGGGAATGCCTGCAATTTTAAATAATAAGGCAGAAAAAATAGTTGACAGCGAAGAACATTTTCAACTTCACGGTTTAATAAATGATGTTAATGTAGGAGATAAACTGTTCCTTATTCCGGGGCATTGTTGTTCTACCATTAATTTATATGACCGCATTTATGTGATAGATGATGGTAAGGTTGTTGACAGAATTCTTGTTACGGGAAGAGGATACGGTAAGTAATACATAGGAAAGAGTGTGATTTTGATGCAGGATAGATTGTATATTAACAATGCTCAAGTAGTGCTTGAAAATGGAATACTTTGGGATGGTGTAATTGTTATTGAAGATGGGAAAATTCAAAATATAGGCAATAAACAAGATGTGTTTGTTCCTGAAAATGCCCATATAATTGATGCAAACGGTGCATATGTTGGTCCTGGATTTGTAGATATTCATACCCATGGCTGTAACAATTATTCTCTGTATGAAGAACCTGAAAAAGCTTCGGAATATGCTCTGCGTAACGGTGTAACAACAATACTTGCATCACCGCCGTATTCTCTTGACTTTGACGGTTACATAAAGGCTGTGGAAATAGTTAAAAATGCTGTTGGAAAGGTGAAGATTTTAAAAGGCCTGTATATGGAAGGACCGTATACAAATGCTGAATATGGTTCCCACTCATATATGAACCCCTGGCGAGGTCCTATAGATGAAAAACAATACAAAAAAATTGTGGACGAAGCAGGGGATTTAGCAAAGGTATGGACTGTGGCACCCGAACGTGAAGGAATAGCTGAATTTATGAAATATGCAAAAAGTGTGAATCCAAATACGGTTTTTGCCGTTGGACACAGTGAAGCAACTCCTGAACAAATTAGAAGTCTTGGAACAAAGTGCCGTCCGAAACTAATGACACATACTATGAATGCTACCGGAAGACAAACTGTTGATTCCGGTGGACTCCGCGGTTACGGTCCTGATGAATATTGTATGAGTGACCATGATATGTATGCAGAGCTTATAAGTGATTCCCAGGGTGTTCATGTTCATTCGGATCTACAACGTATGATAATAAAAAATAAGGGAATTAATCGTGTTGTAATTATAACGGACAGTACTGTTTTTGAAGGTGAACCACCGGAGGAATATTCCCATATTTTAGATTTGAATTTTGATGACCATGGGGGAATTGCCGGAAGCAAGCTTACAATGAAACAGGCGTGTAAAAATATTATGAGTCATACAAATTGTGGTATAGCTCAGTGCTTTGTAATGGCATCCCTTAACCCTGCAAAGGTTGTAGGAATGGGTGATGAGATAGGTTCAATAGAGGTAGGAAAGGTTGCCGATTTGGTTTTTGTTGATGACAAATTTAATGTACAACAGGTAATGCTTGGCGGAGAAATTTGTGTATTTTAATTGGGAGGAATATGTATGAATGAATTAAAAGTTGGTTTTTCACGGGTGAATGTTAATCCACCACTTGGCATTGGTGTGTGTGGATATTATATTCCAAGATTTGCAAAAGGTTTTTTAGACGACCTGGAAGTGGCAACTTTAATGTTATCTTGTTCTGATAAACAAATTGCACTTATAAGTATAGATGTTGCAATAATTGACACAAAACTTATTGAAAGATTTTGTGAAACAGTAGAAAAGCATACAGGACTATCTAAAGATAATATCTTTATTTCTGCAACACATACACATACAGGCCCATTACTTGTGCCAACAACTTGTTTTGAAGCAGACGAAGAAGTAATCAGTACATATGTTGATTTTATGGAAAGCAGACTTGTGGATTCTGTAAGGCTTGCATTAGCTGACATAAAGCCTGCTAAAATGGGTTATATAACAGGATATGCACCTGAAAGGGTTGCGTATATAAGAAGGTATAAAATGAAGGACGGCTCAACCATGACTTGCCCTCCTGTAAATAGTCCTGATATTGATCACCCGATAGGTGAGCTTGACCAGAGAGTTCACGTTTTACGATTTGACAGAGAAGGCGGTAACACAATTGTTCTCGTGAATTATGGTTTGCATGCGGACACGGTAAACGGTGATATGATTTCATCGGACTGGCCGGGCTGGATGCGCAGGACATTGGCTAAAGCTTTGGACGGAGTTGATACAATCTTCTTCAACGGTGCAGAAGGTGATGTGGGAAGTACAAATGTTAACCCAACCGGCGGAGATATGAATGACACTGAAATAAGCTTTGACAACGAAATGAAGAGCCCCGGTATGGCGCGCTTTGTAGGCAGAGCTTTGGCAGGCACAGTACTTCAGGTTTATGACAAAGTTCATTACATAGACGTTGACAAAATAAATATTATACATAAGGATATACTTGTTCCTGCAAATGTGCCTGATCCTGCTGACTTACCTTTGGCTCGTAAGTATAAGGAACTTCATGAATCAGGTAAGGACAACGAAATTCCATACGAAGCTATGGAACTTACAACTGTTGTGGCAGAGGCTTTGCGTATGTGTAATCTGGCAGATGGTCCGGAGCATTTTAAACTTGGACTTGTTGGTGTACAAATTGGTGATGTCGCAATGGTTGGTATTCCCGGTGAACCATTTACGGACATTGGCGTAGGTATTAAGACTACAGAAGGTTGGTCTATGATTATGCCTTGTTCTCTTACAAATGGTGATGAAGGTTATTTTCCTATGAAGTCTGCTTATGACGAAGGTGGATATGAAGCCCGTTCTTCAAAGTATAAGTCAGGCGTTGCTGAAACAATTGTTGACGGTGGAAAAATGTTATTAAATGAATTACGAATATAAAATAACTTTGGTGTTTTATTATTAGCTGTAGTATTTTAACGGTGGTGATTTTATGAGAAAATTTTTAATCGTGCTTATTGTTGTTTTATCACTTTTAAGCAGCGAGTGCTTTGCTATGATTCCCGTAGCATTAGATTCAAATAATACAGTTTTGGTTCTTGAAGCAACTGATCTTAAGACTTATAAAGGCTATGGTGGATTTTTTATTGCAGGCACGTATGATGGGAATAATACAAATGGAGTTGCTGTAACAGGTATTGGTGGCAAAGAGGCTACCGATGAATCGATACAGATATTCAGCCGTGTCATAACCGCTGCTTCTAACAATGATAACTTTCGTGCGGATATTGACCTTTTAAATCTTACTGATGAAGGGGAAGCTTTAGAAGGTACCATTGTGGAAGATTCTGATGGATTATTATGGTTTAATACGGATATTGTATATGAATTTAAAATTATGCCTAATAAACATGTGGTTAAAATGACAATATCTGACAGAAAGAACTCTTTTGCGTATCTTACCAATTTAAGTACAACAGAATGGACAAATGTGAAAATTGTCATAGATTTCGATAATATGACTTCATATACTTTTGTAAATGGAATATTACATACTAAAAAGACAGGTTTAACAAAAAATACCGCATCTGTTCCGGCATGTAATTCACTTAGAATAATCGCTCAAACTACTGTACCAAATGAATACGAAGAACAGACAGAAATAAAAAAAGATTCAGATGTATGGTTTTATTTGGATGATTTGAAAATATCTAAAACAACAGCTTATGTGCCTACAGTTTATCTTGAACAAACTGAAAAATATGGACTTTCAACAGGCAGTAGAATAAGAACGGATGATGGCTATAATGAAATCGTTGGTGGAGTATTTGGTAAAAACACAACTGATAAAGTCTTTAAAATGGTTGCATCTTCAACAGCTACGGATACAATATCGTGGTATGGATATTCAAATAGTGCTACTCCTGTTGTTACAGATTCAACTACAACAAGCGTTGATACAATATATGAAACCAGTTTTGCGGTGCCGGAGGATATTATTTCGGTTGCCTTGTTAAATAATTCTGCGATAGTAAGTTTTAATAAAGATGTTTTAAGAATTAATCAATGGAATAAAGTAAAAGCTGTATTTAGCCATAGCACTTCCAAATGGAAAATATATTTAAATGGAGAATATTATGGTGAGTCCTCCGCATCCTTAGATGGCAGATATAAAATTCAAATTAAAACTCCTACAGGACAATCTGACACATTTTATGTTGATGATATAAAAATTTACCAGTCTGTAGCAGGGACGGAATCTTTTGAAGAAGCAACACTGAAACTTCCATCGGTTTTTGAGGCGGACGGAAATATGTCAGTGTCTGATGTTAAAGATTTGTTGAATATTAAAGCTGATGATAATGCAGTATTTTATGAAGATGATACATATTCAACAGCACTTTCTGATACGGACTTGGTTAGTGATGGAAATGTTATAGTTGCACAGAATCATTATGGGGTATTTCAATACTCGACAATTGCTTCCAAAATTCACGGTAGTTTGGTTTGCGGAGGAAGTGCAAAATACAGTGATACACAATTTACAACAGGAACTATGGCTGTAAATGCTTATTCAGAAATACCTGCACAAATTTATGTTGCTCAGTATAATAAAGAAGGAAACCTTATAGATATAGCAGTATCTGAATTAAACGATGGGAATATTTCTTTGGAATACCAACCTCTTGATGTACAAGGGAAGTTGAAAATTTTCCTGTGGGATGCAGAGTATAAACCTATCAGGGAATCAATTACGATGAATTATAAGCGTTCTATGGATGTTCTTATTGTTGGAAATAGTTTTTCTCGTGATACCTTATTTTATTTAAGAAATATTGCAAAAGAATATGATATTGACATAAATATGGGTCTTGCATATAGTGGAGGTAAAAATCTTGAGTGGCACTATGACAATAGAAAAGAAGATGTTTTGTCATTTTATGTAAATGATTTTGCTGCAAGTCCTGTTAAAAATAACACATCATTAGAATCAATACTTACAGATTATAACTATGATTGGGATGTTATAATTTTGCAGAATTACATTAGTGATACTCCTTCAAGTGGTAAAGAATCTATATGGGAAAAGGGTGTATCTATAGCTGAATATGTTCATAATGTTGTTCCCGATGCAGAGCTTAAGCTTAATATGATCTGGTCTAATGAAATTGGTCTTGGAGGAATAAAGAATGAGGCAATTCAAGACGAAACAGATACATATTTAAGAACAAATAACGAGCAACTTGCAATAAATATTAAAAACAAATTAAATCTTGATTATGATGTAGAAGTTGTTCCTGCCGGAACTGCTATTGCAACAGCACGTGATTATGTGGATTCAAATGGATTAAATGTGTTTGGTGCAACATATTATCTTGATGGCTATATTGCGTTGGGTGATTTATATGAAAACGACCGCAGTAATAAGACTTATAATTACGGTTATGGTGTAATGAATGATGCAGAGAAAAATGCTGGTATGATAAAACTTAATCGAGATGGTTTTCATCTTACTCCTATTGCCAGATATCTTGTAAGTGCTTTGTGGTTTGAATCATTAACCGACGAAAGTGTTTTTGAAAGTACTTATACGCCTCCGGAGGATAATAATATAATGTGTCAGGTTATAACATCCGATGGCTCAACATATTACCTTACAGGTACGTTTGTAGCACCTGATATTGAGTATGTTAATATTATGAAGAATATAGCTCATAACATGAAACAATAAATTTGATTAAAGCGGTGGTTTTATGGTTGATAGCATTATATTAACAGTTATGGAAGTTATTGGGACAGTTTCCTTCTCTGTTTCGGGTAGTTTGATTGCAATTAGCAGTGGACTCGACTTATTTGGTGTAGTTTTTGTTGGATGTATTACAGCAGTAGGTGGAGGAATCATCAGAGATATATTGTTGGGCAATAATCCACCGTTGATTTTTTTGAACATTGAAATATTATGCGTATCCATAATAACTTCCCTTATTGTTTTTTTGATAGCATGCTTTAATACTAAAAAGTTTACTGAGTTTCAGGAAAAAATAGAGAGTATAAATAATTTGTTTGATGCTCTGGGGCTTTCTGCATTCAGCATTATGGGGACGGAATTCGTTTGTATGTCCGTAGGATATAAAAATGTGTTTTTTGCTGTTGCTATGGGAATGATAACAGGCGTAGGAGGAGGCATTATACGAGATATCCTTGTTGATAAAACTCCATATGTATTGAAAAAACATATTTACGCTCTAGCATCAATTTTTGGAAGTTCTGTGTATTATTTTATAAGAACTTATAGTAATTATCAAATGTTTGGTACATTTGCTTCCATGGCGATTATTGTGTTAATCAGAGTGTTAGCAACTAAATATTTGTGGCAACTTCCAAAGATAAAAATGAATATATCAGAAGTAAATGAAAAATGGTGATGTAAATGAAAGTAACAGTAGCAATAGATTCGTTTAAAGGTAGCCTTTCTACTTTTCAGGCAGGTGAGGCAATTGCAGAAGGTATAAGAAATGTTTATCCAGATGCACAGACTATCATAAGCCCTATTGCCGATGGCGGAGAAGGTACAGTTGATGCAATTATAAGCGCAACGGCAGGCGAAATGGTTGAAACGACCGTTCATAATCCGTTAGGGAAGTTAATAAAAAGCAGTTATGGAATGATTCCTCACACAGGGACTGCCATTATAGAAATGTCTGCAGCTGCAGGAATAACCCTTATAAAGGAAAATGAAAGAAAACCGTTGAATACAACTACTTTTGGAGTTGGTGAGCTTATTTTGGATGCGATTTCAAAAGGTTGTCGAAAATTCATTGTGGGAATAGGTGGAAGTGCAACCAACGATGGTGGAATAGGTATGTTACAGGCACTTGGCTATGAATTTTTGGATTCCAATGGTAAACAGGTTTCTTTGGGGGCAAAAGGCTTAAAAGATATTGTGGAGATAAGGGATGACAAAATTGTAAAAGAGCTTAAAGACTGTACTTTTTGTGTTGCATGTGATGTAAAAAATACCTTGTGTGGCGAAAATGGTTGTAGTGCTGTTTACGGACCTCAAAAGGGAGCAACTCCTGAAATGATAAAGGATATGGATACATGGCTTAAAAATTATGCGGATATAACAAAAACAGTTAAACCGTGTTCTGATATGAATATTCCCGGTACAGGTGCAGCAGGTGGTTTGGGATTTGCTTTTTTATCTTATTTAAATGGAAAACTTGAATCTGGCATCGAATTGGTAATTAACGAAACCGAATTGGAAAATCATATAAAAGACTCCGATATTGTAGTAACGGGTGAAGGCCGGCTTGATGGACAATCATATATGGGGAAAGCTCCTGTGGGAGTTGCAAAGATTGCAAAAAAATATAACAAGCCTGTAATTGCTTTTTCCGGCTGTGTAACAGACGAGGCTACAATTTGTAATGAACATGGTATAGACGCTTTTTTTCCTATTTTAAGGACTCCGTGTACGCTTCAGGAAGCAATGGATTGTGATAATGCGTATAAAAATCTTAGTCAAACAGCACAACAAGTGTTTGGGTTGATAAAAGTTTATAATTAAAACAACTTGTAAAGGAGATAATTATAATGGTTAGTTTTGGAAACACCTTTATTTTAGGTGATAGTTACTCTACTTTTGAAGATTATATTCCTGAAGGTTATGCACCACACTATAAAAAAGCAGGTAGAGAGGAAACTGATGTAGACAAAGTTGAACAAACATGGTGGTATCAACTTTTGGGGGAAACAAATTCAACATTGGTTAGAAACTGTAGTTATTCTGGTACAACAGTGTGTCATACAGGATATAACGAAGAAGATTTTTCGCATATTTCCTTTATAGCCAGACTTGATAAGCTGATAGATAAAAACTATTTTAAAGAGAATATAATTGATACAATCATAATATTTGGCGGCACAAATGATTCGTGGGCTAATTCACCAATTGGTGAACTCAAGTATTCTGATTGGTCTAATGAAGATTTATATTATGTACTTCCGGCTTTTTGCTATTTGCTTTATCAAATAAGTGCAAATATACCTAATGCAAAGGTATTTTGTATTATGAATAATGATTTAAAAACAGACATTCAGGAAGGATTTAAAAAAGCTTGCGAAAAAAATAGTGTGAGTTTTATAGAGTTATATGAAATTGATAAAACTTACGGACACCCTACTATCAAGGGAATGAAGCAAATCAAAGACCAAATAATAGAATACATAAAACGATTGTAGCTAGAAAATGCAATAACGCTATGGGACAACCATAGCGTTATTGGATATTTAAGTTGATTTTATTTTGAGTCTGTTATTCATATAACCATTCTTCAATTTCAATCCCATTCTTGAATTTAAACACAATTCTTTCATCTTCATAAACGGTAACGGTATCAATAACTGAGTTCCACAATCTTCCGTTAAATTCAATGGGAATGTTATCCATTTCGGATATTTTGCTTATGAACTTATTGCTCAAATGCCTAGGATTGCGATTGATAAGAAAACAGTAAAAGACCTAAATGGCAACATGGAAAATTAGAACACAGAAAAAGAAGAACTTATACACATGCTGTCACAATATAAAACGGATATTGAAGCATTTGATAA
>JAZQIO010000093.1:0-23763 GCA_045541135.1 Clostridia bacterium | reverse complement strand
AAGCAAAAAATAGCCAACCGCTTTAGCGGTAGCTAAGAGTACGCTTGCGGTTGGCAGATTATTCGGTGGACTTTCAGTCCAGCCAGTAACAGCGGCTTATAGCCGCAGAGCAAACTACCGGCTTAGCCGGTAGTTATGATTAAGAAATGCATTGTAGGGGTCGATGCCCTTTATCGAACCGATTACGGACAGATGTGGGCATCTGTCCCTACGTATTCTTAATTTTAAATTGTCCATTAAAAAAATCCGCCGAAGCGGATTTTTATTCATCTATTTCTCTTATTAAAAGCTTTGGCACACCTAAAACGATACAGCCCTCCAAATCCTGATTTTCTATACGTTTCGGAGGATGTGAGGGGTTTACGGGTATAAGCTTCAGCCAATCTTCCCCGTTTTTATATTCCACCTTTTTTAAGGTTGCACAGTCGTCATATATAACTGCACCTATCTGTCCGCTGTAATCAAGAGAGGTTTGTCTTAAAATAAGCACCTTATCGTCCTCCTGATACATTGGATACATACTGTCTCCCTTTACGCAAAGCACCAAAAAGTCTTCCCTGCTTCTGCCCTTTAAATAGGAATTGGGTATGCTTACGGTTTCCCCTGTCCAGTCTTCTATGGCAATTTTATCAAACCCTGCGGCAATGTCACCAATTACGGGAAATACAGTAAAATCCTCCGTTAGCTTTGGTGACGGGTATTTTTCCTCATCCCAGCCCATAAGGTAGCCGGGTGTGGTTTTCAGTGCCTTTGCAAATTCAACAGCCTTTGACCTTGTTACCCCGTTTATGTTTTTTTCAACCTTTGTTATTGCAGACCGTGATGTGTAACCCACCAATTGTGCAAGCTCCGTTTGGGACATTCCAAGCTCTTCTCTGCGTTTTTTAATTTTATCACCTATTTCCATTTTTACACCTCTTGATTAATTGTTGTGAAGTCGTTGTGTACAGTTTAACACAAAAGTGACGAATTGTCAACATTTTTGTTAACGAGTCATATTGTGTTGACAAAAAATCACCTTTGTGCTATACTTGTTTCAGGTGGTAAAAACAGGCAATAGTTTTTTTAATGGATAATGAATAATTGTGGTGGAAACTCTGTGAGTTTCTATGAATTGTAGGGGCTGATGCCCACATCAGCCCGTATATTATACGGTACGATGTAGGCATCGTATCCTACAATTCAAATGTCATTCTGAACGCAGTGAAGAATCTCTTGTGTGTATTGAGATCCTTCGGCTCGCTTTGCTCGCTCAGGATGACAGACGAAGAATTGTAATTCAAAGAAACACAACGTGTTTCTACTGCAATTATTCATTATTAATTATTCATTATCAATTAAAAAAGCCAAGCCATTTAAAGCCACTATGGTTTTGTGTTATGATGTAGTCACTTCAGGAAAAGAGGTGATTATTATTAAGAAAAAGAATTTTTTTTGCCACAAAGGTGACGAAAAATCAACAGAACTGAGATATGTAGGTATTTTTTCGGAAAGGGGGAAGGAGGTTGCTGTTGATGACGGTTTTTACTACGCTTTGTGGAGGGTTTTAAGCAGTGACGAGGAAATGAAAAATTTTACGGAATGGTATTTTTCAGGGGACTGGATTGTGGAAGAAGTTACTGTTGAAGAGTAAAAGCTCTTATAAAATTGCCATACGGATAAGAGAACTTTAACTGAAATTTATGCCGATGTATGGCGGCGGAATGGAGTAATTTATGAAAGACAGATGGATTAAGCTTTACGCATCAACACTTACGGATGCGGTTTTTACCGACACCGATTCGGACACACTTAAGGTTTGGATTTGGATTTTACTTTCAGTGTTATACAAACCGAACACAGTATTTGTAGGCAATAAGCAGGTGGAGCTTTTGCCGGGGCAGATGATCTTTGGCAGAAAGGTTGCAGGAATAAAGCTTGGTATTCACCCAAGCAAGGTTTACAGAATTGTTCAAAAGCTTGCAAAAAAGGGGTGTATAAGCATTAAAACAACAAAGAAATTTTCTGTAATTACCGTTAATAATTGGGCTGAATATCAGAACGGTGAAGGTGTGGATAACTACGGAAAAGCTGTGGATAACCCTGTGGATAAATCTGTGGATAAAATTTGTTTTGATGAAGAATTTGCACCTGAATGGGACAACAAAAGAACAAAAGATGAACAACAAATGAACACAATAAAGAAAGAAAAGAAAGAAAAGAATGAATATAATATTTCTTCTTCTCTTCCGCCTGCGCGTGAGGAGGAAGACCCTGAAAAAATTCCAAGGGTTATCGGCGGCACATTGGGCAGGAATGCCTTGGTGCTTAGTGACGAGCAATTTAACCACCTGCTGGAAATTATGCCTTTTGACAAATTTAATTATTACTGTCAGAAGCTTGCCGACTTTATTGTTGAAAAAAAGAGGAATGTAAATAACCACTACGACCTTATAAAGGGTTGGTTTTATGAAGATTATGGGAGAGGAGTTTGAAAAATGAAAGGTATGAATTTTTTTGAGTTTAAGGAGGCAGTGCTTGAAAACTGCCCAAGAGGTGAGGAATATTTTTGTGACGGTACGCCTAACCTTTCCGTTGAAAATATGGAGGGTGCCGAAAATATCGGAAAATGCAAGTACAGACAAAACGGTAAATGTATGGTTTTGGAAAGAGTCTTTAAAAAGCAGGTGAGCGCTTATGAATGTGAAAGAATGGTTGGAACGGGGGTTTAATCTGAATATTGAAATTCAACAGCTGAAGCAGGCTAAGGATGCCGCAAGGGAGCTTTGCGAAAGCTGTGGAGAAGATGTGCCTTCATACCGTGAATATGCAAAGGAGCTTTTCCGTCAAATAGACAAGCTGCTTTTAATTTCCCGGGAAATTGCACAGGCTGTTTCAAAGGTGGATAACCCTTTGTACAGAACTATTCTTACTGCCCGATACATAAATTTTAAAACCTGGGAAGAAATTGCCGACGATTTGGAATTTAACCTCAGGTGGCTTTACAGATTACATAAACGGGCATTGGAAAGTATGAATGAGGTTTGTGAAATTGAAAATTGAAAATTATGGATATGTAGGGACAGATGTCTACATCGTACCGTGCAATATGCAATATGCGGGCTGATGTGGGCATCAGCCCCTACGATTTAGAGAAACACGTTGTGTTTCCACGACAATTATTAATTATTCATTATTCATTATTAATTATTCATTATTAATTATTCATTAAAAAAGCCAAGCCATTGAAAGCCATCTTTATTGAAAGATAATATATGCTTGTAAAGCTTTACTTTTAATTATCTTAAATAAGGAGGTTAAAATGAGCAACAATGCTAACAAAAAAAGTGCCTTGGCAAATGGTTTGGACACAGGCGGTAAACTAGCTGTTTCCGTTATGCCTCTTGTAGCTGTAAGTACAGAGTTAAAAGATAACGTAAATAATTATCCGCCGTTAAACAAAACTGTTAATGCAAGTTCGGAAAAAAAGACATTTGGCGATAAATTACTTAAGTTATTGAAAATATCCAACAATAACAAGCTTGAGGATACATTGATTCATAACAGGAAAATTGCAACGGAAGAAAAAAACGATAATTTTCAAATGCCGTATGTTAACAACGTTAATACAAACCGGACTTTGAATCAGAATAGTGAAAAAAGCCCTGTAAGCAGTCAGACTGATTCAGTTTCTTTGATAACTTCGGACGGTAAGGTTATCGGTGTTCCATACAAAGCTATTGAAGCATATAACAATGGTACTCTTGATAGTTACGTGCTACCGGACGGCAAAAAATTAGAATTGGTTACATCAATGTTAACAAAAAGGACACCAACTCTGATTGGAAACTTTAAAAATGGTAACGGAATTCCACAAAATAAACAAACTGATCTTGTTGCAGAATATTCAGAATTAAGCTCTGAAGAGTTGGCTGCTATAAGAAAATTGAAAAGTGAGCCCTTAATTCCTTTGACTGTTGAGGTTGACGGAAAAAATCTTACTCTTGGCAAAGTCAGCTACAACGGGTATCAATCATTATTGAAAAATGAAAGTTATAAACCGCAAACCGATGCTGAAAAAGTGGCACTTATCAAGTACAATATACTGGTTAATGCCGAGGCAAAAAGACAAAGAGAGCCTGAAAATATAGGGCAAGGATTACTTCACGGTTTAGGCTACACTGTGGAAAATATATTAGCCGGTGCGGTAGATGGTATATCAGAAATAGGAAGATTTGGAGGTATGCTTGGTTCAGCACTCTTAAGTAAAGTGACGTGGGGGGATTGGAAAGAAGGATTAGAAAATCATTATGATGACCTTGCTACTTCCGATACGTATGGTGATACTTGGAGAGCGAATATTGAATCAAGATACAGAGTTCCTGATTGGTATCGAGAAATATTTGGAGATGTAGCGTTCAATGTAGGTGGTTTAATTCCGGCATTGGCGGCAGAATACTTCTCGGGCTATGCAGCTCCGGCATTGGATACTCAAATAGTGTCTATGACTGCGGGCAATACAGCAGCTAAAAGTGCAACAAGTGCAGCAGTTAAAAATATGTCTCAAAAATTAATAAAGCCAAAGACGTCTGAACTCTTATTAGGTATGAGTGCGGCAGGTAGTGCAACCTCAGATGCGTATAAAGCCACGGGGGATATTGATGCATCATTGAGCTTCGGCGTATTAAATGGCGTTGGTGAAGTTGCTACAGAAAGGTTGTTTGGCGGTATTGCCGGTACGGGAATAGGTGCGGATGAACTATTTGACATTGGGAAAATTAAGGCTATAAGGAAAATTGCAGGAAACAAATATGGAAAAACAGCTTTGAGGATTTCACTTGAGGGCGCAGAAGAAATTATAATGACAGATTTGGAGCCGTGGTTTCGAAAGCTGACAATTGATCCAAATTTGAATATGGCTGAAGAGCTTAACCCAACACGATTTGATTTTTGGCAAAAACGTGGAGAAAGTGCTTTGCAGGGTATATTGCTTTCATCCTTTATTAGTGCTTCTACATATACTATTGACAAAGCAGGCAACGCAATAAACACTGTTGGTAAAAAGATTCCCAAAAACAAACTTATAGATGTTTTAAATGTAAATACCGAGGCAATAAATGCTATGATGAAAACCGAAACAGATAAGTTTGTACCTTTGGCAAAGGATGCAACTGTTGAAGAAATTAAGGAAAGACAAAAACAGATTGCAACTTTTACAGCTATTTATACGGAATTGGCAGATAGCGAATTTGTTAAATCTAATCAGGGCATTTTTTCGGACAATTCCAAAGTACCACCAAGTACAGAATTATCTGCATCCACAGAGTCAGGTACAGTAATAACACCGAAGGCAGGAACAAAAGCTGCAACAGAATCGGAATATATCCATAATAACTATGATGTGGATTTGGCAATTGGCAACATTATGGACGGTAAAGCTACCATTGAAGATTTTAAGCTTTTCGAGCCCGGCAACACAGAAAACAGACAGATTTTTTATGAACTATTTGACTATAAATTACCTGAGGATAAAAACGGGACATTATTAAACCTGCTTTATATTACAAACAGTAATGCCGTACATAAAGATTTTCCGCTGTATTTTTACAACAAACATTACGGAAAAAGAAATTCTAATCTTGACTTATATTTGTCTGACATTTATAATGAATATATCAGCTATTTGAAAAATGCTGATGGAAAACAAACTTCTACTGAACATATTAAAACACGTAATGAGAAGCTTGAAGGCAAGGTTCATCCTGTTACATCTGTTCCGTTTGTAAGAAAAACAATTACAGTAAATGATAGAGTTTACGATGTTGTAGTTCCGGAATTTGAAAGTCTATTTGATGCACAAATAGGAGAAGAATTGTTTTTTAAAAGAGACAGAATTCAATTTAAGGAATGCAATCGTCAGCTTTTAGAGGCAGTAAATAGTGATGTTAATGTCATTAAAAGATTTTCTGAGGCACAATTGGAACAAATCAGAAATGGAGAAGTGCCGGATGGTTATGTATGGCATCACGATGCAGAAGCTGGTAAGTTGCAACTGGTTGATAGGGCACTTCACGAAAGGACAGGTCATACAGGTGGTAAAAAAATATGGAGTGGAGGAAAAAAATACAGATAAGGAGTGTTAATTGTGACTTGGCAGGAAATGGAATGGAGATATGTTAAGGAAATAAAGTCCGAAAACCTGATTAAAGAATTTGAACAAGTAGTGGGTTATGTATTACCTGACGATTTTAAAGAGAGTATTCATTTTATAAATGGAGGACGCCCGGAGTTTGCGTTTTTTGATACAGAACTTTGTGAGGAAAGAGATATATTACAGATTTGCTCATTTAACAAAGATGATCCGGGAAGTATTTGGGACTCATATGAGTGGGATGAGGAATGTGAAGAGTTTGAGGGATTTACAGGCAGATATATTCCCTTTGCTTACAGTGGTTGTGGAGATGACATCTGTTTTGATTCTTCAAATAATCATATCGTGTACATTGATCATGAAGAAGCTGAAGTTGAGGAAGTTGCAGATACTTTTACGGAATTTATAAACTCTTTATATGAATGTGAAGATTAATTAATAGCCAAGGTGACGGTTCTGTTGTCTTGTGAATAATGGTAATTAGTAAGATACACCTTACATCGTAATGATGTAGGGTGTATTTTTTCGAGCCGGGCAACATATAAATTGAAAATTGAGAATGGATAGAGGATGTAGGGACAGATGCCCACATCTGTCCGTAATCGGGTCGATGGAGGGCATCGCCCCCTACAACGCATTTCTTTAAAAAAAGAAACACAACGTGTTTCTATCACAATTATTCATTATTCATTATTAATTATTCATTAAAAAAAGCCCTTTTCAGGGCTTTTTTCAATCTATTCTGTTTACATACATTTCTTCTGTTTCAAGCTGTACAGTTTTGATTTTTTCTTTTAACCTTTCAAGCTCATTTATTATATCTGTAAATTCGTTAAATAATTTTGTGTACATTTCTGTTGTTACTTCCATTTTAATTCTCCTTTTCTTTTAAAAATAAAAAAGCGCCGACTTGAAGCCGACGCAAAAAACGCATCCTCTCCAGTTAATGCGACTTAACAGTACTCCGAACTAAATAGAACCACGAGTAGAAGAGGTTGTGTTTTTTTAGAACACAAACTCATAGTTCAAGTATTCAGTTCGGTTATTTGATTTTCAACGTTTAACGTTAAGTCGCAAGACTATTATATCAAACTATTTTACAAATTTCAACATCTTTTCATCGACAAATTATTATAAAATTTGACATTGACAGAATAAATTGAAAATTATGGATATGTAGGGACAGATGTCTACATCTGTCCGTAATCGGGTCGATGAAGGGCATCGACCCCTACAATGCATTTCTTTTTTTAAAAAAATATGTAGGGTACGATGCCTACATCGTACCGTGCAATATGCGGGCTGATGTGGGCATCAGCCCCTACAATTCTGAGAAACACGTTGTGTTTCCACCACAATTATTCATTATTAATTATTAATTATCCATTAAAAAAAGTCCTTTTCAGGGCTTTTTTCAGATAATCCATTTAAAATTATTTAATAGGTCTTCTGCTTCGGATTTTGAAGGTGCCGTAATTGAAATACTTACAAGGTAGTCGGGTAGTGGTACTGTAAAGATAAGCTGACACATATTCATACTGTTTATTGTGCATTCAATAACAAAAGTGTCCACAACCTTTCCGTCTACTGTATTATTTTTAATTTCATAACTGAAATTTGTGGCACCGGATTCTTCGTAAGACTTTTTCATTTCAGGAATTAATGGCTCTAAAATGTCGATAGCAATGTATGTGGAAGGGTCCAGATTTGGCAGTTTTTCAAGAATAAAAGATACATCAGAACCTGTGTTGTTGCTTGCATATATCGGATTTATAAAATCAGTATTTTTGAATAGATCTTCTGAATCGTCAAAGACAGGTTCTGAATTCGGATTATTTAGTTTTAAAATTTCTTCATAATTCAAATATTCCCAGCCATCATCTGCAGTAAATTCAAGACCTATAAATTCATTTCTGTAGGTCTGACCGTTTACACTGCCAAGCAAAAAATCAGAATCAAAAACTTGTTCATCGCTGATTTCTTTTATAAATTCATCCACTTCTTCCTTGGGAATGTGTCCGGTGCAGGCACTTAATGAAAGTACCGTAATCAATACCAATAATAAGCTGATAATTTTTTTCATTTTTAAACCCCCATTGTGTTTATACCATTATTATATCACATCGTTTTGGGTTAAGCAATATGATTTTGAAATGAATAATTCAAGGTGTTTATGAATTTGAGAATTAAGTATGATTTGCATTTCTTTAAAAAAAGATCCTTCGTCTCGCTTTGTTCGCTCAGGATGACAGGGTAATTTGAAAAAAACCCAAGCCATTGAAAGCCACTATGGTATGTAAATATAATTAATACAGAAGCAAACGAAAGGAGAATTGAAATGGCAAGTATTTTGATGGGAGCGATTACTGCTCTGATAATTTTATTTGTTGGTACAGGGTGCTTTATTGCAGGTTTAAAGGCTATTGATGCACAGCTTAAGTCTGCACAACCGGAGCGTCGTGTTACCGCAGAGCCTTCGGAAGAACAACGTAAAATTGCCGAGGGGCTTTCAAATATGCTGAATTACGGGAACAGACATCAGAGTTAATTAATAATGAATAGTGAATAATGATTGTTCAAAATCCGTAAACGGATTTTGTTCCTTAATTATTAATTTTTAATTATTAATTATTCATTGAATAAGGGATGTAAGAAGGAGGTTTTATATTGAATAATATTGACGAAACATTGGCATGGCAAAGGTACAAGGCCTGTGCCGACTACAAAAATGCCAACAACTATTACAGCACGGTAGACGAAAACTACCGTTATTACCAGGGTGACCAATGGGGAAACACAGTTTCAAACGGTTTACCTATGCCGGTTTTTAATGTTATAAAGCCGGTTATACGTTACAAGATTTCCGTTATTATGCAAAATGATACTACGGTGCTTTTTACTTCGGAAAACACAAGGGACCCTGAATTTGAAACTTTACAGAAAATTTCGGACGTGCTTACAAATTATTCAAAGGTTCTTTGGGAAAAGAACAAAATGGACTACTTAAACGAATGTATGCTTACTGATGCGGCAATTACGGGTAACGGCTTTATGTTCCACTACTTTGATTGTAATAAGGATGAAATTAAGTCTGAGCTTATTGACGGTAACAACATTTACCCCGCAAACCCTAATGTGGCTGATATTCAAAGTCAGGAATATATTATTGTAGCGTTCAGGCGTACATTGGGAGCATTAAAGAGGGAGGCTCGGCGTGCCAGAGCCACAGGTGCGAACAGTTTAACTGATCAGGACATTGAAAGCATTATGCCCGACACGGAAACTATCTATCAGGCAGGGGATGCCGCCAAGATAGAAATGCGTGATGATGAAAAGGTTACCTTACTTTTAATGCTTTGGAGAGATGATAAAACAGGCACAATTCACTTCACAAAGTCCACAAGGGATTTTGTAATTGTGGAAGATACTGATTTGGAACTTAAACGCTACCCCATTGCAATGATGACATGGGAGCCTGCGAAAAACTTTTTCTTCGGTATTCCCGATGCAAAGTCTCTGATACCTAATCAGGATTACATAAACACTATTGCCGCCATGATTATGGCAAGCACTACTTTTGCATCATTTCCTAAAATGATATACAACGCAGACCTTATAGATAACCCATCCACGGAAACAGGAGTGGCGATTGGCGTGACGGGAGGTTACAACGTAAGGGATGCCGTTTGTTATATTACTCCTCAGGGGGTTGGCAACGACGCCTTTAATATGTTTGAACGTACCATAACACTTACAAAAGAGCTTATGGGCGCAAACGACGGTGCATTGGGTAATATTAACCCGGAAAATGCATCGGGTAAGGCTATTCTTGCTGTTATGGAGCAAACTGCCGTGCCTTTGGACAGCGTTAAGCGGAGGTTTTACAACTACATTGAAGACAATGCTTTGATTTTTGCGGATATGTGGAGAGTTTACCACAGCGCAGATGAAAAGATTGTATCTGTTACGGACGGAATTTCCGAAATTGTTGAAACCTTTGCAATAAGTCCCGAGGCGTGGAGCAGGCTTATGCTTAACGTTAAGGTGGAGGTTGGTCCTTCTTCAAGATGGAACGAGCTTGTTATGACTCAGATTTTAGACAATCTGCTTCAAAAACAGCTTATTGACCTTGAGTTCTATGTTAACGCAATGCCATCATCAAGCGGTTTTCCGAAAGCGCAGATGACTAAGTACATTGCAGACCTTAAGAAAAGACAGCAGCAATCAGTTCCTTCTTTAAACTCGCCAACCCCTGTGGAGGACGCTGCGCCTCAGGTTAATTTGCCTGATGTGGACAGCATTGTAAACTCTTTGTCTGATGAGGAAAAAAAGATGGCTGTGGAAAATCCTGAATTTTTACAGCAGTACATTGCCCAAAAGATGGGAGTTTAAATTAATTAATAATGAATAGTGAATAATGAATAATGATTGTTCAAAATCCGTAAACGGATTTTGTTCCTTAATTATTAATTTTTAATTATTAATTATTCATTAAAAAGCCGACGGGCTATAAGTGGAATTAATAGTCGACGGACTGTAAACGGAGGTTTAATTATGGAAGAAGTAAAAGAAGCTATAGCTAACGCCGAGCCGGAGGTTAAGGAAGAAAAAACCTACACTCAGGCAGAGGTGGACAACATTGTAAAAAACAGGCTTGCCCGTGAAAGAAGCAAGGCTAAGCCCATTGAAAAACAAAAGTATACTCCTGAGGAAGTAAGCAAAATGTTGGACGAAGACCGCAAATGGTTTGAAGAAAACGTGGGAGGCTGTTTTGAGGAGCTTTTGTTTGACAAGGATTTTGAAGACTTTATGAGGGAAAACCCTATGACCATACGAAAGTGTATGGAAAAGTTTGTAAAGCTAAAAGGTGCGGACAGCTTTAAAAAGTCCGCTAAGGTACACACTGCATCTACAGGCTCTGTTAAAGACAGCGGTACTTCTAATTTAAAGGAATACTATTCGCCTGACGATGTGGACAGATTGTCCGATAAGGATTTGGATAATCCTGAAATTGTAAAAAGAATACGTCAGTCTATGACAAAATGGAAGTAGGAATAATTAATAATTAATAATGAGCAAGGGATAGGAAAAAAAGAGTTGGAATGGACAAACCGAGCCAAAGTTGTATGTTTATACTACGCAGGCGAGTGTTTGTTCATAGCAAAAAGAAATAAATTCAAAAATAAAATCTGTTAAGATTTTAAACATTAAACAATCCCTCAGTCACTTTGTGACAGCTCCCTTTGCACAAGGGAGCCTTTAAGTAATCTGTTATATAAAAATTCTTTTTGCGTTCCGGACTTTTTTTACATCCCTAAGAAAAAAGAAAAGGAGATTATATTACTATGAGTTACAACAATTTTAAACCGACCTTCTGGTCAAAACACATTCAGACAGAACTTGAAAGACTTTGCACACTTGCAGACTGGTGTAACACTCAGTTTGAGGGTGAGGCTAAAAAGGGTGAAAAGGTTAAGATTTTAGGTCTTTCCTCACCAACAATCGGCGACTACGAACCGGGTACTGCTATTAATGCTCCCGAGGCGGTTTCCGACACATCACTTTACCTTGAAATTAACAACGCAAAATACTTTAACGTATCTATTGACGATGTTGACAAGGCTCAGGCAATTAACGGCATTATGGAAAAGAATCTGGAAAATGCCGCAAGAGAATTTGCTAACATCCGCGACAAGTATGTTGGCTCTTTGGCTGCAGAGGCTGAAAATATCAACGGGGAGGCTGTTGCAATTACAGATTCTAAGACTGCTAAAAAGCTTATTGATGAAGCTATTCTTACACTACGTGAAAATGATGTTCCTACAAATATGGAGGTTGTTATTGAGCTTCCCTGGTTTATGTACAACATATTTAAGGAAAATCTTATTGAGCTTAAAACAAACAACGACAAGCTTTTGGAAAGAGGCATTATTTCAATGTATGACGGTTGTTATGTAAGACCTTCTAATAACCTGCACGTTGACGATGACGGTGCTTATTATTGTATGGTACGTACTCACGATGCCATTGCATTTGCTTCCGGCATTGACAAGGTTGAGGCTTACAGACCTCATAACGGCTTTGAGGATGCCGTAAAAGGTCTTAATACCTTTGGCGCAAAGATTGTAAGACCTAAAGAGCTTGCAGTATTCAAGGTAACAAAAGAGGCGTAAGCCTCTTTTGTTAAATGCAGAATGCAGAGTGGTGAATGCAGAGTTATGGTTGAAATGCTACGCATTTCTGAATTTAAAAGCAAGCAAAGCTTGCTATCCTTAATTCTGCACTCTTAATTCTTCATTCTGCATTCCAACGACAAAGGAGTTGATAATATGACTTACAAAAAGAGTCTTGACATAGCTTTTATGAAAACGGACAGCGAATCGGCAGACTATGAAAGCAAGCTTTTCCCGGTACTTGCAAATGAAGCACAAATGTACATTGCAAAGTACGGCACTCACATTGTAAGAAAGCTTGACATTGAAGTTAAAAATGTACCCTTTAAAACAGAGTTGCCAAAGGATTTTTACAGAGCCTCACTTATGGGCTTGGTGGATGCCGAAGATGAGCTTAACGGCATTGACTACTTTATTGCAGAGGATAATTTTATTGTAATTAATGATACAGGCAAGTTTGTATTTTACTACTTTGCTTTGCCGAAGGATATAACGAAGCTGAGTGACGAAGAGCTTGAAGACTACGAATACGAGGTTTCGGAGCATACTCATGTTGCAATTCCTGCATACATAGGTTATCAGCTTGTTAAAACTGACGATACACAGCTTGCACAAATACTTATGGACGAATGGAACAAGTATATGTCGCTGTTTGATGATAAGGTGAAGTTTGTAAAACGGAGAATACGTTTTTAATGCAGAATTAAGAGCGCAGAGTGCAGAATTAAGGACAGCAAGCTTTGCTTGCTTTTGAATAAAAAATGCAAAGCATTTTAACCAAAATTCTTCATTCATCATTCTGCATTCTGCATTAAACCGACAAAGGAGGTTTTTAAAATGGCAATACCTTATGAATCCAAACCCTTGCCTGCGGTTTCAACTTTTCCCTTTGATATATCTGCTTGGCAGGGTGTGAACAAAATTAAGGGCAGTCAGGCTGAGGGTGAAATGGCAGACTGCAAAAATATGGGCAGTGGAAACTTTCCCTATGCAAGTCCCAGAAAGCCGAGAGAAAAGCTTATTGATGAAGCAGGCATAAAAAGAATTTACAAGGTAGAGGATAGCAGAGTTTATTACATAGATGCAGAGGATTATTTGTGCTATGCGGAAAATGGGGTTAAAGAATATGTAACTTATACAGAAAACGAGATTGAAACAAAAGTACAAATGCCGGGTTGTATTTGCACTAACAACTATGACAAGGGCAGTGTGTTTTATCCGTATATAAGATATATTGATGAGGAAAATAAAATTTTTTCAACAAAATATCCCATTGATTTAGGAGATATTATAGGTCCGTATTCATACAAAAATAAAAACAATGTGACACGCTATCGTATAGAAATAGAAAGCAGAGTATATATAGATAATATTTTGGCAACAAGCTTTAACATAAGTGTGAAATTTCCTGATGAAGAGGATTTGGCATTCCCAACAACAAGCACTTATGATGATTATCTTACATTATCAATTACGTTGTATAACAAGGATGGCGTTCAGAAAGAATCAACGGGCATACGATGGAATAAGGAGGACGAACGTACAAAAAGCTGGACAGTAAGCTTCGAAAGCTTTGAAAAGGGGGATTACCTTGTCATTAAGGATACCTACAGTGCCGAATATGAGAATGATGCTTCGCTATCACACGCAAAAAAAAGACTTGATTTTTTAATAAAAGGTGAATGGAATATTGAAGCAAATTCAGAAAACGGAGATACAAAGGGGAATCCCTGTGTTAAATCCCTTGACTACGGCGTTGTGTACAATAACAGAATTGTAGGCGTTACGGGAAGTGATATTCGTGCTTCTGCTTTAGGTGATTTCACCAACTTTCACGAATTTGCAGACGAGGCAGGAAATCCATCGGCAACAGGTGCTTATGCAACAGATGTTGGAAGTGCAGGAGATTTTACGGGAATTTGTGCATACAACAATGTTTTACTTTTGTTTAAAAAGAATATTGTATACGAAATGTACGGCTCTATGCCTTACACAATATCAGAGCTTTGCACAACAGGATGTATTGATAATGACAGCATTGTAAGTATTGACGGTGTGCTTTACTGGGTATCCCCAAAAGGTGTTGTACGCTACAGCGGAGGTGTGCCGCAGGTGATTTCAACACAGCTTGATATAAATACAGATTCCGTTGCAAAGGCAGGCACAGACGGGCGAAAATACTATGTTTATGACGGATTTAAAACCTATGTTTACGATACATATTACCGTATGTGGCACATTGAAGATGACAAAAACGTAAAGATGCGTTTTAACCACATTAACGATCTTTACTGTGTTTACGATGACGGTATTTATAAATTGAATTCGGGCAACGAGGCTGTGGAATGGGAATTTGAAACTAAGGATTTTACATTTCAGAGTGTTGAACGTAAAAACCTTTCAAAGCTATGGATTCGTGCAGATATGCCGAAGCAAAGCAGACTTGAAGTATATGCAAGGCAGGACGGAAACAAATGGCAAAGGGTAGCGGTAAAAACTGCGGAAAGAGACGAAATGTTCGACTTTAAGCTAAGGATTAAAAAGTGCGACAGCTTTGCACTGAAATTTAAAGGAAAAGGCGATGTTCACATTTTAGATATTCACGGCAAAGTTACCGTTGGAACATCAAAGCACAGGTCAGGGATGAGTCTTAATGTTTACCGTAAATAAATGAAGAATTAAGAATTAAGAGTGCAGAATTAAGGATAGCAAGCTTTGCTTGCTTTTGAATTAAGAAATGCGTAGCATTTCAACCATAACTCTGCATTCATCACTCTGCATTCTGCATTCCAACGACGAAGGAGTTGATTTTTTGAGTATAGAAAATATAAATGTTGAAGGCATCAAAGACCCTGAGGTAAAGAGGGTTATAAAACAGCTTGTTGATGAAATTTTCATTATGAAACGTGACATTTCAAGACAGCTTAACAACCTTTCAAGCCAAAATGTTAAGACATTGGATTTTAATGTTACGCAAGTGAAAAATATTGAAAAGGTACTTCCTAAGGAGGGATAACGTGAAGAAAATTGATGTTATATATAATCTTTATGGCTACATTGATGAGGTTTCCGACAACTCAATACATTTTGAACAGGAAAACGAAAGCTTACAGATTAACGCAACAATAGAAACGGACAAAAAGGTCCGTGCATACATAAAAGCACCAAACAACAACTCTACCGTGACAGATGAGCTTACACCGGTTGGAGGTGTCTATTCCTGCACGGTAGAGGGTGCTTATATGTCAAAAGGTACTTTGTATATTGGTTATGAGCTTTATGACGACACAGGCTATATTGAACGCCTTGAGCCTTTAAAGATTTACATAGACAGCTTTGTTTCCCTTGATGGTTCAAACAGTGACAATGTGTATGTTGTTACAATTACAGTCGGTAATGTTGAAACCGTACCCTTTGAAGAATCCGCATCTGTTGAAAATACAGGAACTAAAAAAGATATGATTTTAAACTTTAAAATTCCACGTGGTGAAACAGGCTTAAAGGGTGAAAAGGGTGATAAAGGCGACAAAGGCGATACAGGAGCACAAGGCATTCAGGGAATGCAGGGTGAAAAAGGCGACAAGGGCGACAAAGGTGAACAAGGTATTCAGGGAATACAGGGTGAAAAAGGCGACAGAGGTAATGACGGTTACACACCAATTAAGGGTGTTGATTACTTTACCGAAGAAGATATAAAAAGTCTTGGTATTGATGACAAGGTTGAGAAAATAGATTTTAATTTGTTATCGGAAGATGTAGTTTATTTGCAGGATTCAACAGAGTTTAGACTTTCAAACAAAGTCGACAAAGAAGAAGGCAAAGGACTTTCAAGTAATGATTTTACGGATGATTTGAAAGAAAGACTTGAAGATAATACTTTTGATTATGTATTGGATGATTCAACTTACTATAATTCTTTTGAGGAATTTTTGGAAAACTTTACACCTTTATGGGATAGAGAAGGTATAAACAAAGTTATATACCGTGTAGATGGAGAAACATATTATGGAATAGTGATAACAAGATATAATCATTTTTTTGGTTTAGATATTCATAGCATTTTTATAACCTCAAATGGTGAAATATGGGAATATTATACCGAAGAAGATAATGGCATTGAACGTCCGTGGAAAAAAATATCCGTATCTAAAACAGACCTTGACAAAAAAGTAGATAAAGTAGCTGGTAGACAATTATCTGCAATACATTATGTTGATTTGGGGAATTTAGGGGATTCTGAAATAACTGAACATCTTAATGAATTTAAAAGTTATGGTATGTATCATCTTACATATAATGAGAGTACTACCTATGGGGTAGGACAAGCATTGATGTCGGTACATGGTAATGTGGATGAAGGTATTGTCTCACAAACATTGTATCGTTTTATCGGAGGTGTACAAAACGATATACTATACAGAGATTATGATGAAACGGAAGGCGTTTGGGGAGATTGGCAGGCTCAATATTTAAACGAAAAAAGAGCAAGAGATATTTACACTACGAAAACAGACCTTGACAAAGCAATAGGAGATATTGAAACATCCCTCGAAAACATAATACAAAAATACGGTTTAGGTGGTGACAGCGTATGAGTATTGCAGAAAAGTTTGAAGTAATTGCAGATGAGGTTTACGAAAAGGGGAAAAAGGCAGAATATGATAAATTTTGGGATAGTTTTCAAAATTACGGGAAAAGAACAAATTATCAGGATGGTTTTGCAGGTAAGGGATGGAACGATACAACTTTCAAACCAAAATATGATATTGTACCAGTAGGAAATTTAGGAAGAGCATTTCAAGAAACAGAATTAACAGATTTAGTAGAAGTATTAAAACAATATGGAAGAAAGTTAAATACAAGTCAAGTTTCTACTTTTTCAAATACATTTTATTATTCCTATTATTTAACAAGCATTCCTGAAATAGATGCAAGAGCTACAACGGAAAGTAGTCCTTTTTCAAGCACCTTTAGTGATTGTAAAAAATTAAAAACAATTGAAAAATTAATTTTAAAAGATGATGGCTCACAGTCTTTTTCAAATACATTTAGTAAGTGTGATGAACTTGAAAATATAGTTATTGAAGGTGTAATCGGTAAAAATGGTTTTAATGTTTCAGCTTGTACAAAATTAAGCAGTGCAAGTATTGTAAGTATTATTGAGGCGTTGTCGGAAACCACAAGCGGTCTTACGGTTACGTTATCACAAACGGCGGTTAATAATATGGTGTTTCCCATTGTGGGCAATAAGGGTACATACAATTCATGGACTGAACTTGAACAGTCTAAACCAAACTGGACTATTTCGTTACTATAGAGGTGATTTTATGGAAAGGAATATATTGATTGCGAATAAGGACATGGTGCTTACTGACGGTGAAACATACGGAAAGAAAATTTACCTTGCCGAGGGCATGGGTGTCGATAAGTTTTATGAAATTGCACAGGAAGAATATGACAGGCTTATGGCAGAAAGTGGGGAAATGCCAAATGATTAAAATGCAAATAGGCAGCAAGGATGTTGATGTTGACGGTGTTAAGCTTCAGATGGATACAGCACCTTTTTTAAAAGACAGTCGCACCTTTGTTCCCATTCGTTTTGTTGCCGAAGGTATGAAGATGAATGTTGAATGGAACAACGATACAAAAGAAGTAACTATATATGACCGCAAGAAATATTTTGACACAGCAGATGCATGTGCATTCGATTGGGCTATGTATTGGAACTGTATGTCAATAGCGTTATTCCGTGAAATGGGTGCAATCATATACAAGGACGATAACGGCTATTATTGGGATAATGTAAAAGTAGGAAAAGACAAAGAAGTGTATTGGAGTATTCCGGAAGTACGAAAAGGTGTGGCGTTCATACATTCCCATAGTGGTGGGGAACATTGGAATACAAAATCAATGTCAAAAGCTGATTTTGATACCGCTAAAGATTGTAAACGCCCGTTATATATGGTAGACAGCGGCGGTTGTTTGTGGGTATACAATCCCAACGAGGACAAGCCAAAGCAGAAGCTTGTAAGGGAAGGTGCACCAAAAGATGTACGTTGGATGAGTATTAAGGATTCATCAAAGTTACAGGCGGAATACTTCTCTACCGGTTATACAAGCCTTGATGAATACGAACACGGCTACAAGGCAGATTATTACAACAAGTTACATATAAAAGGACTGAGTTATTTAAAGGAGGTGGCAGTTTTATGACAGAATTTTTAACAACAATAAAATTGTACATAGCCGTTATAGGCGGTGCAATAGCAGGTCTGATAGGTGGATGCGATATGATTTTAAAAGCGTTGATTTGCTTTGTGTGCGTAGACTATTTAACGGGTACTGTGCGTGCAATTAAGGAACGTAAGCTAAACAGCCGTACAGGCTTTATGGGTTTACTTAAAAAAGCACTTATATTTACTGTTGTTCTTCTTGCCCACGTTCTTGACGAAGTAACCGGTGTTGGTGCACTGCGGTCTATGGCTGTAATGTTTTACATATCCAACGAGGGAATATCAATAATTGAAAATTTAAGTAAATTAGGCGTTCCCTTTCCGCCAAAAATCAATGAGGTTTTAGAACAGCTTGATAAGAGTGAAGAATGAAGAATGCTGAGTGCAGAGTTATTGAGGGCAAGCCTTGCTTGCCTTTGAATTAAGGAGTTGAAGAAATGAAAATTGAAAAAATACCCTATCAGATAATCAAACAGCCTCTGCAATATCTTGACTTATCCAAAGTTGACGGTATTGCACTTCATCATATGGCACACCCGACGGCAGATGTTAAAACCGTTGAGGGATGGCACATTAATCAGGGCTGGCGTGCAATAGGCTACAACTTCTGGGTAGGCTTTGACGGTACTGTTTACGAAGGCAGAGGCTTCAAGTTAGGTGCAGGTGTTGAAAATGAAAACGGACACATTATATCCATCGGCTTTCAGGGTGATTATCAAAGCGGTGATGTTAAAATGCCTGATGCACAGTTTAATACAGGTGTGGACATTATAAATTACGTTCTTAAAAATGTGCCGACCGTAAAGAAAATAGGCGGACACCGTGACTTTATGGCAACAGCCTGCCCGGGGAAATACTTTCCGTTAGAGGAGATGAAGACTTTGGAAAAAAGAAGTGTTGAATTTTACGACACAGTGGAAAGCTGTCCTTTGTGGTCACAGCCCTATGTGAAAAAAGCAATTGAGCTTGGCTTTATAAAGGGTGACGGTATGGGCAGTTTAAGGCTTAACGACGACCGCATATGGTCTTTGGTTGTGTGCCTTAGAATTAACAAAATTATGGAATAGGAGGATGGATTTATGGTAGGTTATGAAAATTGGCAGCCTCGGGATTTAGAAAGGCTTTATGAAAATAAATATATATGGCATAACTCAAAAGACCCATATGAAAGACAAAGGGCAAATGAGGAAAACATAGGTATTCGTTCATTGTACGGTATGGGTGATGAAGATGACATTCCCATAGGCGAGCTTGAACATTACAGGGAACTTGTCGCAAAACAGAAGGCGTATGATACAAGCAAAGACACCCTTCTTAAAAATATTACAAACAGTGCCTTAAACGGTGACGGCAACCTGCGTAAAAGTGCCGATGCACTTAAAAATTTTAATTATAATCCCGACACAGACCCTGCATTCCGTGTTTATGCGGATGCGTACAACCGTCAGGGACAAAGTGCCGCAAAGCAGACACTTAATAACTTAAATGCCGCAAATATGGGACGTAACAGCTCTTATTCATCGGCGGCAACAGCACAGGTACAGCAGGCATATGCACAAAAGGCAAGTGAAATGATTCCCACTCTTGCCGAGCAGGCATACAACAAGCTTTTACAGCAATACAATGTTGAAAAAGATATTTCCGACACAATGTACAACCGTCAGCTTAATGCCTTTGGTGCTGTGTCAAATCAGGAAGCTCAGGACATTGCAAACGATATTCAGAGAATTAACCGCGAAAAAGGGAAAATAGGACTTGAATATTATCCTAAACAGCTTAAAAATGACGTTGAAAGCGGTGATTTTGCAATTGAACTTCAAAAGCTGAATATTGAAAAATTGGGCTACCAAAACCGAGTGGATGCAATTACAGCATTGGTGCAGGAAAAATATGCATTAAGGATAGAAGAAGCAAAGGTAATTGCTAAAGAGCTTGATAATTTATACAGATAATAATAAATCCTGTAGACTTTTGCCTACAGGATTTTGGTTGTTACTTTATTTTAGAATGTTGGGTTTTATGGACTGATAATCTAAATAATTATAATCCTGATACTGTCCAACATGTAGTATGATACTATAACTGATTGAGGATACAAAAGCAAAATCATACATAACATTTTTTCTTGTGTTTGTAAGGTTTTGGTATGCGTTTAACGCATCATAATATGATAATAATCCGCTTTTGTATTTGATTATTGTATTGTATGCATCAATGCAGGCTAAATAAATTGAAATACAAGAATTGTATTGAGTTTCTATAGCTGTATACATTTTATCTGTAACTGTTGTGCCGTCATAATATCCATGTAGTTTACCGGCAAGTAACTTTATGCTGTCCATATTTGTGCTTATTGATTGAATGTCAAGGTCAAGTGTTTCTGAAAAAACATCCCAGGATTCATGATCGTTTGTTAATACCGCCGTTAGTGCATCGGAATATGCTGATGAAAACGAGTTTGCTTTTTCCCACACATCGTAGGTTAAATCATAAATTTTACTTAGGGTGGCATAATCTTGTGCGGCATATAAAGCTTTGTTTTCAACATATATTTCCTGCTTTTCGTTGTTCCATACCACTTCAAGTCCCGTACCTTCGCAAACCTTTCTTAGGGGAACATATGTATTCCAGTTAAGTGAAAGTATAGGCTTGTCACCTTCGGGAACTAATGTGCCGTTAAAATACATAGGGTAGTGAACCTGTTCACAACTTATTGATGCGCTTACGGGAACGATTGCAGTAAGCATTACAACAACAATACAAATTAAACAAATAATTTTTTTCATAACTAAATCTCCTTATCCAAAAATAGTATTATATGATAAAATATACCATATTTTTGAAATTGTGTCAATTGTAAAGTTAAAATAAATACCTTTAAGGTTGTAAATGTTACATTTGAATTTCAGATGTAAAGCATTCCCACCATAAATATCAATTTGTGGTAGCATCAGCGACCGAAGAATGTTGACAATTGTAATAATATGTCATAGAATGATTTTATAGCAGATGAAAATAACTGAGTTTGCCTTACGGCAAGTGAAGTTACCAAATATTACAAGAGAAAGGATTGAATCAGTATGCCAAAATCGGATGAACTGAAAAAATACGAAAGTATTGCGTCTTTTTGCGACCAAACAACTGAGTGGATAAAGGAGAATTGCCGGGAGGCATTTGAATCATTTAAACGTGATTCTGATTCCGGTGAGGCTTTAAAGCTTATGTGGTTGGGAGATTGCTATTATTACGGATACGGTACGGAAAAAGACAGTAGTCTGGCAGTACAATGCTATAAAAAGGCGATATCCTGCAAAGAAAACAGCCCCGACAGAGATGTTGTTGAATATAAGCTGTATGAGCTGGGGGAATGTTATGAGCTCGGAAGAGGAACAGTTGTAGACAGGACGACTGCATTGAAATGCTTTGAGGTGTCTGCAAAAGCCGGCAATGTTTTGGCAATGCGTAGCTGTGGGGAATTATATTCAGAATATTTTAAGAATATGGAAAAAGCCGTTGAGTACTATACATTAGCCGCCAATGAGGGAAATACAACAGCAATGGTGATACTTGGTAATTATTACACGGGCTATACCACAAAAACAGAAGACGGAAGTTATGTTTTAGACGGACATCGGGAGGAATATACCTCTTATGATATTGTTGGGTTTATTGATACCATTGATGCCAAAAAGGGTTTTGAGTGGTATAAAAAGGCGGATGCGAAAATACCTCTGGCGTGTTGCTATTACGAAGGTGTAGGAACGGCGAAAAATTGGGCAAAAGCTGTTGAAATATTTCAGTCTAATAAAGATTCTGTGTGGTTTAACCATTATGCGGCTGATGCTTTGTATCGTTGCTACGCAACCGGTGGTTACGGTATAGAAAAAAATTTGCTGAAGGCGGCAAAATGGTTGGCAGTCGCTTTGCTGCATTCATAAGATAGCAGGCTAACAGCTCACTGTCGTTTTGCAAAAGGGTTAATAATAAAATTGTTCCGGTTGTTATAAGGGGAATGTAAAAAAAGTCCAGAACGCAAGAAAAAAACAAAAAGCAAGATATTATCAATAAAATAATCAAATTAAATTTATGAAAACAAGGTAGAAAAATCGAAATTGTTCGATTTTTCATAAAATTACTCTTTTCTTGCTATGAACAAACCTCCCCCGAGCCGTACCATCGTACTGTCTCGGGTCACCCCTTCGGTTCGGTTTGTCCATTCTGAAACATTTTTTCCTATCCCCCTAAAACAAAATCAAGGTACTGTAAAAAAACAAGTTTTTTTACAGTACCTTTTTTGTTAATCGTTTATGAAAATTTCTTCGGTTTCAAGCTGTACGTTTTTGAGTTTTTCCTTTAACTTTTCAAGTTCTTCAATTGTTTCTGTTATTTCGCTAAATAGCTTTAAATACATTTCTTTAAGTACCTTTGGGTTGGTGTTTTCCATAAAAATTCCTCCTTAAAATTAAAAAAGTGCGTCAGCCAAAGAGCCAACGCACCAAAAACGCATACTCTTTGTCTAACGCGACTTAGATAAAGAATACCCCAAAAGCATAGTGAAAAACACCGACGAGATATTTAAGTATGCGTTTTTAACATACTTGGCGTCGGTTTTTCACTCTAAATATTCAATTGGGATATTAATTATCTAATATCTAAGTCGCAATAGTTATTATACCATTATTTATTTGTTTTGTCTATATTTTTTTCACTAGCCGTGAGGGCGTTACTTTTTGCCCCGTCAAAAAGTAACCAAAAAAACGGCGCCGGGACGTTCGGTCAACACTTTGTACGAAAAATTTTCTTAAAATTGTCGCCGTCGTCATATGTGAACTTATCGCACTGACTCCTAAAATTACGCATCAGCAGAGGGAAATGATATGCGCAATTTTACGTCAATTTTTTCAAAAATTATTTCTACAAACTGTAATCCCTCTCTCTACGGCGTTTTTGATTTATGGGAAACTTTGTGCCACAGAATAAGCACTAACAGAAAATACAAAAACAAAGGAAAAATCATTGTTATCAATTACCTATGCAGGACAATGATTTTAGGGGCTCGCGCAAAGAGTTTGCGTATAGCCCCGTGCGACAATTTTAAGAAGCTGACGATTACGAGTTGCTGACCGAACGTCCCGGCGCCGATTTTTTGCTTACTTTTTGTCGGAGCAAAAAGTAAGTTCCCCGCGAACAGCGGAAACAAAAAGAAATAAAAAAGAACGTGTTATTT
>JAZQIO010000092.1:0-20591 GCA_045541135.1 Clostridia bacterium | reverse complement strand
CATAGTAAGTGCAATATCCTTGTGATTCATCATATTTACCACAAGCTGTGCAAATTCTGCACGGGTAATATTTGAATCAAGGTGGTCTTCAAAACCGAAGCCGCCTACGATACCAAGTGACTTTAAGTCAAACATGATATCATTATCAGCAGATACTACGCCGGTAAAGCACATTGTCATAAGCATTACCACGCATATAAATGCTGACAGGATTTTGTGTAAATTTTTCATATTTACTCCCCCTCTTTCGTTTCTCTTATATTTAGTGTAATTCAAAAAATATACTTTGTAAATATGCCCTCTGTCACTTTTTTTACAACATCGGACAACTTTTTTATAATATCGGACATTTGTAAATAAAGGATGAGAATTTCAGATTTTAAAATTACAATTGTTATGTTTTCAAACTATAACTTTTAAAATGCTCTATCTTTGCAGTATTCAAACTTTATACCGTTCATATAAAAAGTCGACAAAAGACACAACTATACATTATGTATACTAATTATAATACAATTTATTGAACTTGTAAATAATAATTTATACAAAAATCAAAAATTATTTTTGTGCATTTTTACACATTTTGATTTTCGCTTTACAAACACAATATTTTGTTGGTATTATGGGAAAATTTGCAATATTTACAAATTGGTTTTTTTGATTGTTCAAAGGAAAACAAATAACACAAATTATAATCATTTAACACAAATTATGAATATTATTTCACTCTACGCCATGTATCAATTTTAAGTTATATATAAAAAACGAGATCCTTCGTCTCGCCTTGCCCGCTCAGGATGACAGGGTGTTTTAAAATTGAAAATTGAGAATGGAAAATTGATAATTAAGGATAAAATACTTCGCATTTCTTTTTAATAAGGAAACACAAAGTATTTCGACCATTATTATGGATATGTAAAGACAGATATGAGCATCTGTCCGTAACCGAGTCGATGAAGGCATCGCCCCCTACAATTCATTTCTTTACATAAAGAAGAACAAAGCATTTTTGTCTTACCTATTTTAAACAAAAAACAACCCCCGGGTAAAACCCGGAGGTTGAATTTTATAAAGGTTTAGAAAATCTAAACAATTCTTATTTACCTTCGTAATCGTCTCTGTCATAGATGTAGTAAACTACGTCAACAACATCGCCTTCAAATTCGTAAACATAAGCATAGAACTTAACATGAGTGTTGTCATCGTCTACGAACAAGCCATATTCTGGATCTGAATCATAGTCAAAGTATGCAGCGTCAGCACCAACTGTGTACTTAGTACGAGCACTTGATGTTGCATCGTAAACATAGATGTTAGCACCAGAAATCTTCATAGATTCGTAATCAGCGGTATACAACTTCTTACCTGTTGTAGGTGTATCCTTTTCATCATCGCCAATGTTCTGATATACACCATCATCAACGTCAAACTTGTAACCATTCTGATCTTCATCCTTATCTTCAGCAGAGTAATCTGTTACAGGAGTAAATTCTTTAACATCACCATTTGCATAGTATGTAGGAATTACCAATGTACCAATGATAGAATCTGCAACGTCAACTTCTGTTGTAAATGTAACTTCAGAAAGACCTCTGTAACCAACTACACGTGTTACATCATAACCGTCTTCGTCCTGTGTTTCCTGAACCTTAGTTACGAATACAGCATTTTCATCAGAAGACTTGATAGCATTAGCACTCTTAGCACCCCAAATAGCCATTACACCGATGTTGTCATCATCATCTATATCGTAGATAGCAACGTTTGTGAATTCCTGATCTTCAACAAGGTTAGAAAGTGCAACTACTTCGAAATCATCTTCGTCGTAAGCAGGTTCTCCTTCATCATTTGTTTCAAATAGGTCAGGAACATAGAATACAACTGTGTTGTCTGTTAGGTTGCATGTACCCAAACCATCAACAAAGAATGAAGCATCATCTTCATCATATTTGCTTAGGTCAGCATCTGCTTTGTTCAATACAAGATAATCGTAATCGTCAGTTGTTGTTGTTGAAGCGATTTCAACAGAAGAAACCTGACCGCTAGCGTTTAGCTTGTATGTAACAACTTCACCAAAGATATCGTCTAGTGAATTGAAACCAGCATCTTTCAATGCTTTAGCCATTGCAGCATCCTTTTCTGCAAGACTTGTTGCAAAATCTTTTACAGAAACGTTGTTAGCTTTTTCGCCTTCGAAAGAAACAGTAATCTTTGTAGCAACTTCAACAGTTACGATACCGTTTTCTTTTGTAAGAACCTTAACCTTTGCAGAATCCATAGATGTAGCAGGTTCGAAACCGATAACGATAGCATAATTGTTGTTCTTAGAAACTGTAGCGTTGTGGTAAACAACGTTATCATTTTCATCAAGGTAATATGTACCAGCGTCACCAAGCTTAATTACATCGTCTTCAGCAACTGCAAGAACTTTGTATTCTGTACCGTCGATTTCAACATATCTGTCGTCTTCGCCCTTTGTACCGGAAAGACCAGTAACTGTACCTTCAACTGTGTTGCTGATAATTTTAGCTTCGTACAAGTTCTTTGTAGCTGTCTTTGTCCACTTAACAGAAAGTACATCATATTCTTCAAGTGATGTCCAATCCATAGCAGCACCGTTAGCATCTACTAATTTAGCTTCAATTGTTTCATCATCTTCACCAAAGTTGATTCTTGTAAGTTCAGCATCTTCAAGCTTAGAGGTTACTCTGCTTGTTGAAGCCTTAACTTCGTCAACTACAAAAATGTAGTTAGCTGATACAAAAGCTGTGTCGTAGTCGCCGTCGTTTGAATCCTTAAGAAGATCAAGTTCGATTTTACCACTCATCTTCTTCAATTCTGCAACATCCTCAGCATCTTCCCAGTCTTTTGCGTTTGCAGCATCTTTAACGCCGTTGTAATAGAAATCTGTTGCAGCAGACAATGTTACTGTAGTTGTCTTGCTTTCAGAAATATAGTACTTAACTGTAAAGCCTTCAAGTTCTTCATCATCATTGTAGTTAGCTGTGATGTCAGAAACATCAGCCAAATCGATTACCAAAGAATCTGTCTTAGCTTCATAAAGAGCCTTTACAGTTCTCTCGGCTTCGAATTCGTCATATTCAACGAATACAACAACCTTCTTACCAACGTAATCAGCAGCATCAGAATCACCAACATAGTACTTCTGAGCAGTAGCCAACAAGTCGCCTTCAGCGTCAAAACCAATACCAAATTTGTTACGTAGACCATCTGTGATCTTAATGTTTACATATTCTTCAGCATTTTTGCTTGTAGATGTAGCTACAGAAGCTGATTCTACAATACCCTGAAGTTTAACTGTGTTGTGGTTTTCAGAAAGAAGTGTCTTCTTAACGTTTGTTGTACCCATTGTTGATGAGTAACCGTCGTTGATAACGTACTGTGTGAATGTACCGTAACCTGACTGAGTCATAATCGGAACATCAAGTGCGTTGAAAGCGATCTGAGCAACAGCGCCTCTGTTAGCAGCAACGCCGTTTGAACCGTTAACGCCTGATGTTAGACCCAATTCGCCAGCTTTTGTAAGGTAACCTGTTGGGTAACCAGCTGAACCGATAGCAGGTTCGTAACCAAGAGCTCTAACCATCATTGTGATAGCATCCTGGTATTCTACTAGATCTTCAGGACCAAAGTTACCATTGCCGTAGCCGTTGATAACGCCAGCCTGTACTGCGATGTTGATGTAACCAGCTGCCCAATGTTCAGCAGGAACGTCAACGAACTGTGTAGCAGCTTTAGCGCCTTCAGCCTGAGCTTCCTGGCCTAGAAGTCTTACTACGATAGCTGCAAATTCAGCTCTTGTGATTTCGCCTTCTGGAGCGAATGTGCCGTCTTCATAACCTTTGAAAAGGCCAAGATCAACACCAACTTCGATTGCTGTGCTGTAGCTTGATTCGTCAGCAACATCTGAGAAAGATGAAGCAAATGCTACTGTTGATAGCATCATCATGAATACTACTAGCATAGCCAAAACCTTGTTTAGATTTTTCATGTGAAAATCCTCCTTATAAAATTTTTTTATTTTTTTCTCTTTTAAGAGAGCCACCCAACGGGCGGCAAACCAGAATTTCTTCTGATGATGACTAAATTATAACACTTAATTTCCGAGTAGTCAAGGGTTGTAATATAACTGTAAAACTTGTAATTTTTCAGTAACATTACTGCACTTTATGTAACATTTCGGTAAAAAACAAGGGTTAAAACCTGTCATTTTCTACTTTTGCCCGCATAGGCACTTGCATATTATAATAGAAAAAAATTAAAATGTCAAGCTTTTTTTGAAAATTAATAATGAATAATTACAGAAGAAATCCGCCGAAGCGGATTTCCACAACAACTATTCATTATTCCCTGTTACTTACATTATATAATATACAATGCCCACGGCAACGGATACAACCGTACCGTAAACTATTACGGGCCCCGCTACGGAAAACATCTTTACGGCAAGTCCTGTAACAAAGCCTTCACTTTTAAACTCCATAGCGGAGGATACTATGGAATTGGCAAAGCCGGTTATGGGAACTATGGTACCTGCTCCGCAGAACCTCCCTAATTTACTGTACACGTTAATACCCGTTAAGAATGCACCGATAAATATCATTATTACAGGTATGGACTTTTTTACGACATCTTCCGTAATACCGTATTTTAACATTATATTATATATTACCTGTGCAAAGGTGCATATAAGCCCTCCCGTAACAAATGCCACAAAAGTGTCACGTACTATACGCGACTTTGGCGACATCTTTGAAACGTATTTATTGTATTCCCGGGGAGTGTAATCTTTTTTCATAATTTTTCATCCTTTTTGTTTTGTCATTCTGAACGCAGTGAAGAATCTCTAAAACTCATATCAGAATAATATATTGTATACTGCAACTGACTTTATTTTAGATCCTTCGTCTCACTTCTTTCGCTCAGGATGACATATGTTAATTTAATCATCAGTTACTATTATTTACATCAGCAAGTAATTTTATCCCGCATTTGTGCAAGCACCTTTTTTTCGATTCTCGAAACCTGCACCTGGGAAATACCCAATTGGGCAGCTATCTGGGATTGGGTTTTATCTTTAAAGTACCTTAATATAATAATTTGCCTTTCCCGTGGGGCAAGAGCAGACAAAGCGTCCTTTATTGCTATTTTATTTACAACGGTCTGCTCCATATCCTCATCACAACCGATAAGGGATTCTATTTCCTTTCCGTCTTCGCCTATTTTTGCATTTATGGATTCCGGCATTACCGTTGCATCAAGTGCCATTACAAGTTCCTCCACACTTACGTCCAGTTCTTTTGCCACCTCTGCAACGGTTGGCTCTCTGCCAAGGTTCTTTGTCATTCTGTCCATTGCTGTTTTTACTTTTACGGAAAGTTCTTTAAGGCTACGGCTTACCTTGATGATGCCGTCATCCCGAAGGTGTCTTTTTATTTCCCCCATAATCATAGGTACTGCATAGGTTGAAAACCGAACTTCAAAGCTCATATCAAATTTTTCAATTGCTTTTATAAGTCCTATACATCCTATCTGGAACAGGTCGTCCGCTTCTGTTCCCCTATTCAGAAATTTACGAACTATGCTCCACACCAATCCCGTGTTTTTGCTTACCACATATTCTTTTGCCTGTTCATCACCATCCTTTGCAAGAGATATTGCCTCGAAAATATTTTTATATTCCAAAATATCACCCCTGCAACCGCTTTGACATCTTTACCACTGTGCCAAGACCAAGAGAGGAGGATACCTCCACGGTATCCATAAAGGTTTCCATTACAGTAAAGCCCATTCCCGAACGCTCAAGCTCCGGACGTGAGGTGTAAAGGGGCTTACGTGCAAGCTCTACATCGGAAATGCCCCTGCCGCAATCCGACACCGTTATGTACACAACACCATCATTAATTTCACATTCCAGTGTTACATAACCCGTAAGCCCTTCGTAACCGTGAACTATGGAATTTGTTACTGCCTCGGATACAGCCGTCTTTATGTCGGCAAGCTGTTCCACCGTAACATCAAGCTGTGTGACAAATGCCGCAACTGATACCCGGGCAAAGCCTTCATTGGCAGACTTGTTTAAAAACTGTATTTTCATTTTGTTATTGTATGACATTTTAACCTTCCTTTCGTAATGCAGTTTCTTCATCTGCATAAATACTCACTATTCTTTTTATGCCGGACATTTCCACAAGCTTGTCTACCCTTGGGCTTACCCCAAAGGCACACACCTTGCCGCCTACCGACTGCATTAGCCTGTACCTGCCCATTATTACCCCTATGCCGGAGCTATCCATAAAGCCTACATTTGAAAAGTCGAATACTATTTTATGTATTCCTCTGTGTGCTACCTGGGTGTCTATTGATGTACGAAGTCCTGCGGCATAGTGTTGGTCAAGCTCGCCGGACAGACGTACTATCATAGTATCACCCTTGTATTCAAGCAAAGTTTCCATTTGTTTTCCTCCTTTGTTTTTGTGTATATTATTATATAGGAAGATTTTGTTTTGTCCATTACAGAATTGTTACACCTTTCGCAGGATTTTACAGCCTACATACAGTATTGACAAAAACAGGATTATTATTCCAAAAACAGCAAAAATATTTATTGAAAGTGCCAATGAATTTAAAATGCCGTAATCCGTTTTTACGGCAAAAACCGGCATATTGATTTTCGTAAAATTAAGCATTGCTACAGTAACGACGGCAGATATTACCCCCTGCATAAATTTGGCACACACAAACATGGTAAATGAAAAGTTGTATTTTTTAACAATGCCATACACCTGCAAAATTACGGAAATTCCTCCAAAGCCCAATATAAATGAAACGGCACACAGTTGGGGAACAGTAACCGACAGAGTAGAAAGGGCAGATATTCCGTTTGTCATTTCACATATACCGTACAGTATGCCGGAAACAATACCTTTGCTTTCAAAGTGCTGTGATACAAGCATAACAATTCCCGATTGTTTAAGTATTTCAATGGCAACTGCAAAAAAAATTACAAATCCGCACACATAACCCGTAAGAGATACGGCTTCCGTTACAGAATCTCCCAAAATATTTTCCGATGTCTTACCTATCAACCGACTTTCTCTATGTATTATTTCTTTTCTTCTGTAGCCCGACACAGCAATTCCCACAGTAATTGCAGATATTATATGAGATGTATAAAGCAGCAATCCCACATCCCTGAATCCAAGCATACCGCTTGCAACAGAGCCTATAATGAAAAGCGGTCCCGAATTGTTGCAAAAGCAAAGCATACGCTGTGCTTCAGACTTTGTACACATTGAGCCTTCATACATATCTGCCACAGTTTTTGCACCTACGGGGCATCCGCTTATTATACCCACGATAAAGGCAAAGGCACCGCATCCGGGAACATTAAACAACGGTCTCATCAAAAAGCGTAACGGCAGACTTATTTTTTCGGCAAAGCCATTTTTCAAAAGTATTTTAGAGCATATGAAAAAAGGAAGAAGGGAGGGTATTATAACCTCAACACACAGCGTAACGCCCCGTGACGCAGAAGCAATACATTGCCCCGGCAAAAGCACAAGACCCAAAAGTATATAGACTGTAAACACAGTGGATATTCTCACATTATCATCCTCCTAATAAAAACTATGCTAAATCCCCGCTTTTAGAATATACTTAAAATGGAGGTGTTATAAAATTGAGAAAAAAACAAAGGCTTGAAACCAAAAGCAGAATGGAAAAATTTGCAGAAACTCTGGAATTGCCGAAAGACCTTATTTCCAACTGTTCAAAAATAACCTCCTACAACGACAATCAGGTAATTGTGGAAAATTACAAGGGTATTTTAGAATACACCGACGAGAAAATACGCATCAAAACTCCCGGCAGAATACTTTGCCTCAGCGGTGAAAAGCTTTTTATAAATGCCATTACGGAAAACGACATTCTAATAGAAGGAAAATTTTACAACGTGGGGTGGGAATAGGTGTTTTTTAAAATTACAAATTATATAAGGGGATACGTTTCTGTTGTAATAAAAGGTCTGTTTCCCGAAAGATTTATAAACCTTTGTACAAAAAACAAAATTAACCTTTGGAACATTAAAAGAAAAACCAAAAATGAAATTACTGCACAAATTACAGTAAAGGATTTTAAAAAGCTTCACAAAATAACCAAGCGTTGCGGTTGCAAGGTTCACATTGCCGAAAAACACGGGCTTCGTTTCCGCATATACCGTTACAGAAAAAGAAAGGCTCTTGCCGTTGGTCTTGTTGTATTTTTTGTAATTTTATGGAGCCTTACCAAATTTGTGTGGATTATAGACATAACGGGAAATGATAAAGTTTCCGATACGTTAATTTTGGAATATGCAAAAAAATGCGGTCTTAAAACAGGTGTGCCAACATCTTATGTGGATTCAAAAAAAGTTCAAACCTTTCTTATGACAAATATGGAGGAGCTTTCCTTTGTTTCCGTTAACAAAAACGGTACAGCCGTTTACATAGATGTGCGAGAAAGAGAACAAAGGAGGGAGCATTTTGACAAATACTCCTTTTCAAATATCATTGCAGACCAAAGCGGGGTTATAGAATCTGTGCTTGTACAAAGCGGTACTGCTGCCGTTAAAAAAGGTGACATTGTTTACAAAGGACAGCTTTTGGTAAGCGGTGCAACCGACAACAAATATCTTGGAATAAAATATTCCAACTCCGACGCGGAAATAATGGCAAGGGTGTGGCATGAAAAAACCGTGGATTTACCTTATTATATTGAAGAAAAAGTGCCAACCGGTAAGGTGAAAAACAAAAGAAAATTAAAAATATTGGATTTTTCTTTAAATTTATACATAAAAAATAAAATTTTGTTTGAAAATTATGACATATTAAGTTATACTAATTATATATCGTTGGGAAAAGGTAAAATCCTGCCCATTGGAATTGAAACAGACAGGTATGAAGAGTATGTTATAAAACGTACTAAGCTGACTGTGGAACAAACAAAGGAATTGCTTTTAAAAGAGCTCGACACCCAATACAAGGACAGTGAAATTATTAGCCGCACCTTTGATATTAAAGATAACAAGCTGACCGTAATCTACGAATGCATTGAAGATATCGGTCGTGAGGAGGAACTTGATGACAACAGAAAAACATCTGGAAGTTGATAATGTGGAACAGATTTTAAATATTTTCGGTAATTTTGACAGCAATATAAAGATTATTGAAAATCATTACAACGTTCACATTGTCCACAGAGGAACAACCTTGAAAATTGCCGGAGAGGAAGCTGCCGCAGACAAAGCTCACAGATGCATTTCCGGGCTTATTGGCATGACTGCAAACAATGAAAATATCACCGAGCAAAATGTAAGATATGCAATTTCAATGGTAGAGGAGGATATGGAAGATAAACTCTACACTTTGGAAAAGGATATTGTTTGCATTACTTCAAAGGGCAGACCTATAAAGGCAAAAACCCTTGGTCAGAAAAAATATATTGACGCAATTTCTCACAACACTATTACATTCGGCATAGGTCCTGCAGGTACAGGTAAAACATATCTTGCAGTAGCTATGGCTGTTACAAGTCTTAAAAAGAAGGAAGTAAGCCGAATTGTTATAACTCGCCCCGCTGTTGAAGCCGGTGAAAGCCTTGGCTTTCTGCCCGGTGACCTTCAAAGCAAGGTAGACCCCTACCTTCGCCCTCTGCACGATGCACTTTACGATATGCTTGGCGTTGAAGCGTACCAAAGATATGTGGAACGTGGAGTTATTGAAGTTGCTCCCCTTGCATATATGCGAGGCAGAACTTTAGATGATTCTTACATTATACTTGATGAAGCGCAAAACACAACGCCTGAACAGATGAAGATGTTCCTTACCCGTATCGGCTTTGGCTCAAGAGCCATTATTACAGGTGATATAACTCAGGTAGACTTGCCTTTTGGCAAAAAAAGCGGTCTTAAAGAGGTTGTAAGAATACTTAAAAATATTGACGATATAGAATTTTGCACACTTTCGGAAAAAGACGTAGTAAGACATCCGTTGGTACAGGCTATTGTAAAGGCATATGAGCGTGACGACAGAAGAAAGGCGGAAAAAGAAAATGAACGACATTCAAAACAGCCAAAACAAAATTGAATTTACCACAGAGCTTGAAGAAACCATAAATATTGTTATTGACAAGGTTTTTGAATATGAAGATGTAGAGCCCCGAAACGTAAGTGTTCTTATTACGGACAACGAGGAAATACACGGGCTAAACCTTGAATACCGCGAAAAAGACGCTCCAACCGATGTGCTTTCCTTCCCATTGTTTGACGAGGACGGAAATCTTGACGACGAAGAGCTTGGTGACATTGTAATATCATTAGAGCGTGCTGCAGCACAGGCGGAAGAATATAACCACAGTTTAAAAAGAGAAGTGGCATTTTTAACCGCTCATTCAATGCTTCACCTTTTGGGATATGACCACGAAAACGGTGAACAGGAAATGTATGTAAAACAGGACGAAATTCTAAACGAACTTGGAATAACAAGAGATTAAAAGCAATTTAACAGGAGAGAAAATATGTTTAAATCAGGATTTATATCAATTATGGGCAGACCCAATGCAGGAAAGTCCACACTTTTAAATGCCGTACTTGGCGAAAAAATTGCTGCGGTTTCATCAAAGCCGCAAACTACCCGCACACAGATTATGGGTGTGCTTACACACGATGACTGTCAGTTTGTGTTTGTGGATACTCCCGGTATTCACAAGCCAAAAAACAAGCTTGGAAAATTTATGATGAAGGAAGTAGAGGCAGGCTCTGACGAGGCTGATGTTGTACTTTACATTGTAGATGCGTCTGTTTTCAACTTCGAAAGAGAAACAGAGGTGCTTGATACAATAAAAAGCGACAATATAATTTTAGTAATCAATAAAACAGACAAGGTTGAAAAGGAAAGTATCCTTCCCATAATAGCACAGCTTAGCGAACACAGAAAATTTATTGAAATTATGCCGATTTCCGCACTTAAAAAAGACGGTCTGGAAACCCTGTTGGAAATAATAAAAGATAAGTTACCGGAAGGTCCTAAATTTTTCCCTGATGATACATTGACCGACCAGCCGGAAAAACAAATTGTCGCAGAATTTATACGCGAAAAGCTTATGCGTAACCTTAACGACGAAATTCCATTTGGCATTGCTGTAACTACTGATCTTATGAAATATGATGAAGAAAAGGACCTCACCAAAATTTCAGCAACAATTTATTGTGAAAGAGATTCCCACAAAGCAATAATTATTGGCAAAAAAGGCGAAATGCTTAAAAAAATAGGCTCTCAGGCAAGATATGACCTGGAAAAATTCACTCATTCAAAAGTTTTCCTTGAGCTTTGGGTAAAAGTAAAAGATAACTGGAGAAACAGTGATATGATGCTGAAAAATTTCGGTTACAAGGAACAAAAATAGCAATTTTTTCATAGAATATAATTACCTTAGGTGTCAAACATAATTACAGAGGTGATTATATGCTGGAACAAATGAGCTGGGATTTTTTTAAAAACACAGGAAACATTGAAGCTTTTTTAGAATATACAAAAATAAAGGAATTGAACAGTATTGACAAAGGAAATAGCAACATCGGGAATAATAATTAAAGAAACCAAAGTAGGCGAAGGCAACAAGATTTTTACCATTATAACCGCCGAACACGGTAAAATCCAGGCAAGCGGTGCCGGAGTACGAAGTTACAAAAGCAAGCTAAGCTCCGGTTGTTCGCTGTTTTGCTATTCTGATTTTATTTTGAAAAAAGGCAGAAGCAAGGATATTTATTCCATTGTATCCGCCGATAAGAAAATGGATTTCTTTGAATTGCGATACGATATTGAAAAGGTTGCTCTTGTTAATTATATTTGCGACCTTGTAAATTTCATTACCGTACAGGATGCAGAATGTACTGACATTTTAAGACTTTTGCTCAACACGGTGTACTACATACAAAAAAATGATTACAATTTAAAGGTAAAGCCCGTATTCGAAATAAGGCTTATGTGCGAAGCAGGATTTACTCCACGTCTTACAAATTGCAACAACTGCCAAAGCACAGAAAACTTACATTACTTTTCCGTGGAAGAAGGAGTGGCAGAATGTTCACTTTGTCGTAAAATTCCCAACATTTCCAAAGGCACTCTGGAAGCAATGCAATACATATCTACGGCTAATCCAAAAAACATTTTCAGCTTTAATGCAGATGATACGGTTATGCACGAGCTTTCAGTTTTTGCAGAGGAATATATTTTGCATCACATTTGCCACATACCAAAATCACTTATTTATCTTAAATCTTTATAAAAAAGTGTTTTGATAAACACTTCAACCCACTGGTCTCCGCTGTCCGCTCCGGTCGTTGATAGGCGCTTGCCACCGGCAAGCATCAACCCCAGTCTTGGGGGATTAAGGTTCACTTTTGTGTAATATAGGAAATTGCAAAAACAACAATTTCCTATAAGATGAAAAACCTGTAGCTTAAGGCGGTTTGTTTTAGGAATAAGTCGCCTTTTACTACAGGTTTTATTATTTTATTCTCATTTAAGTGGTTTGTCGGATTCAACAATCCACTTTCCGTCTTTCTTTTCCAATGTAAGTGTGAATTTACGGTTTTGTGAAATGGAATCTTCCTTGTTATCTGTAAGCACAGTTTCAAGGCAACCGATTTTCCCTCCAACAGTTAACTGATGTCCATCCTTTGAGCCTTCTGTTTTCATAAGCTTATCAAGCTTGTCTTCTATAACTTCCATATCAGGATATGTTAGGGTATATGTTAGAACAGCTTTGTCACTGTCAATTTTTATCGTTTTGACATCTGTTGAATACTTAAATACAAGTAATTTATCTTCAACAACTTCTTTTAGTCTTGCTTTTTCCTCAGTAAGGTCTGTGCCATCATCAGTTTTTGTGCTTTCGGTAAGATTTGTCATAATTGAATCCGTAACTTCAGCCACATAATCCGGGACTTTGCCACTGTATGTTTTACCCATACATTCTGCAACCTGTGCATAGTCAAACTTTGTTGCCCCTTCAAGGTATTTGTTGGAAATTGCTATAACTTCAAGTACTGTATTATCCTTACTTAGCGGTTTGTCAGCACTTACAGTAATGCATGCAACGAAAATACACGCCGAAAGAACTGCCACCAACAAAACAGATAACGCTCTTTTAAAATTTTTCATCTTATATCCTCCCGACCGGATTTGTCACACTATAATCAAAACCGCCCTTTAAAAGGACGGCTTAAATCTCATAGAAATTTTTATAAAAATCACACCGTATCATAAGCACTGTTTACGGAATATGTTATTTACCACGCTTTATATTTTTTATCTTGTCCTGTCTGTTACGGAACACCTTAAACGCAAACACAGACATTACAGCAGCTGCCAATATACCGAATATATTTTTCTTCCTCATAAAAATCCCTCTTTCTGCTATAAAGCGCTTATATTTCTATTATATAAATTACGTTACATTTTGTCAACAAAAATAACATATGTTTTTGAAAATTCCTGCCCCTTTAAAAAGAGGCAGGATTTCGGTTTAACATTATTCAACTGTTGCTGTTACAATAATCTGATTTACTTCGTAAACACCATAGTTTGATGTACCAACTACAACTACGGACATTCCCGGTTGCAATGACTTAAATGCAGAAATACGTGAAGATGTTGTATCTGTAATCTTTACTGTGGATTTTACAACTGTCTGAACTTCACTTAATGTTCCTGTTGTTGGATCTGTTACACGAAGACCCATTGCATAACCTGTAGGGTGAATGTATGTTATAACACCTGACATTGTCGGTGTAACCACAAGTGACTGAGTTGAAATTGTTTTGATTTTTGTACCGTCAAGTCTTATGCTTGCTGTAGCACCAAGACGCAAGTCATAAACTGTGCAGTCTGAATTGCCATCTACAGTAAACTTTGTATCGGTTGTTATACTGTAAGCATTTTCTTCAGTAGCTGTTTTTACTGTGATTTCAGAATTTGCCGCAATAACTATTTTAGTGATTGTTCCTGTTACGCTTGATGAAGAGCTTGTTGCAATCAAGGAATCAATGCCACCGTTTACAAGAGTAATTGTTACAGAATCACCTGCAGCTAATGAGCGGAAGTCAGATGAAGCGTCGTTTCTGATAACAGTAGCATCTTCGTTAAATATGTATTCCGCATCAGTACCGTCCTTAAGAGTAACAACTGCAATTACATCACTTGATGAAACCACAACCTCCTGCAATGTACCGCTGATTTTTTTAGAGCCTGTTTCAGCTGAAATTTCTGTAATATATCCTCCCTGAACATTGATTGTAGCATACATACCTGTTTTAATATCTGTATATGTGGAAATTTTGTTATTCACATAATATACGCATGCATCCGGGCTGATTGTATATGTCTGAACTCCTGCAGAGGTTTTCAACGAAATCTTTTTGGAACCGGAAACTTCCGCCATTGTGGAAATTGTTCCGGTTACTGTCTGATAAAGATTTGATGTAACACCGTCAATATATCTTATTTCGTTATCCTGATAGTGAACTCTCAAATACTGACCTACGGCAACATCCGACATTTCAACAGCTTTGCCGTCAATTTTTATCACAACATCTTCAGGAAGTTCAATATTCTTTGAAACGCCCTTTACAGACAACGTAACCGAAGTATCATTTTTAGATTCAACAGTACCTTCTACTGTGCTTTCTTCCATATATTCCTCTGCACGGTACATAACTGTAGAAATCATAGCACGTGTAAGTTCTCCTGAAGGAACAAACTTGTTTTCTTCCATACCGTTCATAAGCCCACATTCGGAAACATATTTAACATATGCCTTTGCGGAAGACGGAATTGAGCTTGCATCTGCAAAATCCAAAACAATTACACTGTTTGCAAGTGCATCCTTTTCACCGCCCACAAGCTTTGTAAGCAAAATTGCTGCTTCGTATCTCTTAAGTGGCTGATCTTTTGTAGTGTTTGATATATACTTTGAAAGCTCATCGGTTGTCAAAACACCTGTGTACAGAAGATATGCAACCTCAGCCTTGTATGTTATATCATATGATGACAATACAGACTCGTACTGCTCAAGTGCAACTTCTCTGTATTCTTCATTTACATCTTCATCAACACCCATAATACGTGAAGCAATAATAAGCGTTTCCATATGTGTTACAGCTCTGTCCGGCTTAAATGTACCATCTGTGTAACCCTTTAAAATGCCGCGACTTACCATATTATCTATAGCATCTTTAGCCCAGTTGTGTCTTGATTCAAGATCAGGAAAAGACGCCGCACTGACTGTAGACACCATACCCACAACCAGCATAACTGTTATAAACAGCGAGATTAATTTTTTAAATTTCATTGTTATCCCTCCATTTGTAGTTGGTATTTATACCTATCTACAATATATTGTATCACAACAAAAATAAAATAGCAACAACAATTTGAAAAAATGGAAAATATTTAGCATTGAATTTTTGAATAAAATAATGTATCATCATATTCGTGGTTGACATAATGCTGCATAAAAAGTAAACCTGCTGACTCAGCAACATTATTCAACAAAAAAAATCCAAGGAGGAAAACATAATGAGTAATATCAAAAGAGTGCTGTCTTTAATGATAGCCTTTATTATGACAGCTATGATAGCAATACCTGCGGTATCAGCATCTTTGTTGCCCGAAGATGTAGTTGGTACCAAGTATGAAGAAGCAGTAGAGCTTTTAAATGCTCTTGAAATTATGGTAGGTGACGACACAGGAGAATTCAGACTTGAAGATCCTATCAAACGTTCTGAGGTTGCAAAAATTGCAACTGCAATTGCCGGACTTACAGACGTTGCGGAAAGCACAAAGGCACAGGCGAATTTCCCCGACGTTTCAGCAAGTCATTGGGCAAACGGATACATTAATGTATCACAGGCACAAAGCTTTGTTATAGGTGATGATACAGGAAAATTCCGTCCTGACGACAACATCACATATGCAGAAGCAGTAACAATTATGATGCGAGTTTTGGGTTATGAACCTGCCGCGAAATCCAACGGCGGATTCCCTACAGGATACCTTGTAACAGCAGGTTCAGCAGGACTGTTCAAAGGTGGTATATCTGCCCCTACAAACTCAACAGCAACAAGAGGCATTGTGGCACAGCTTGCATACAACGCACTTACAATTAACCTTATGGAAAAAACAGGCTACGGCGCATATGAAAATTATGAAGTTGTAGACAAAACATTACTTTTTAACAAGCTTGATGTAGAAAAACTTTACGGTCAGGTTGTTGCAACAGGCGAAACAACACTAAACGGTGCATCTTCCCTTAAGGACGATCAGGTACAGATTAAGGTTGACGGAACAGTTAAGACATACACAACAAATTATGATGCATCCGCACATATTGCAAGAAATGTCGTATTCTATGTTCAGGAAGAAGCAAACGGACAGTTCAACATTATTCTTATTTCCGACAACAAAAGTAAAAATGAAGAAGTTGAAATTAAAGCAGACCACATAGATAAAATTACAAGCACATCTGTATCTTACTGGAAAGACAAAGAAAATGACAAAAAGACAACAACTGTAACAGTTAAAGAAAACCCGACAGTATTCTACAACGGTGTAGTGGTTGATGTGGATATTACAGAGCTTGAAGCACTTGAAAGCGGCAAAATTACATTGCTTGACACAACAAGCGACGAAGTATTTGACTATGTATTTGTTACAGAATACAGAAATATTATAGTTGATGAAGTATCGCTTACAGGAAACAGAATTACAGACAAATTCAACCTTTTAACACTTACTCTTGACCCGGAAGATAAAGACTTGACATTCGGCATATATAAAGACGGTAAAAAGATTGAACTTAAGGATATTAAGGAATGGGATGTTCTTTCAGTAGCGGCAAACGACCACACCATTTCGGAAGCAACGGTTATAAAGGTTTATGTAAGCAATGAAAAAATAACAGGTAAGGTTGAAGAAATTGAAGACGATATGTTCAGAATCGGCAACAAGCTTTACGAAGTGGCATCAAACTACAAGGAAGCTAATCAGCCGGAGCTTAAGCTTGGTGACGAAGGCACATTCTACCTTGACATTGAAGGCAAAATTGCTGCAGTAGACACTCAGACAAAAGCAGGAAGCAACTACGCATACCTTGTAAAAGCAGGTGTTAAAGGCTCACTTGATACACAGGTGCAGTTTGAAATATTTAACAAAGACGGCGAAACAGTTGTGCTTGAGGGTGCATCAAAAATAAAAATCAACAGCAAAACAGGTCTTAAGGGCGAAGATGTAATAAGTGCCATAAAAGAAGCTAACGAAGGTGAAATTGCTCAGCTTATCACATACGATACAAATACAAACGGAGAAATTTCCTATATCAACACAGCATCGGTAAATGAATCATCAGGAACTGCACTTAAAAACGCATTTTCACTTGACTATGTATCTGAAAACGCAAAATATAATGCCGCATCAAAAAAACTTGGCGGCTTTAACGTAAACTCTTCAACATTGATATTTGAAATTCCTGCAGATGCCGAGGACAGCGAAGAATTTTCAGTACGCACAATCGATATGTTTGTAGACAAATCAACTTACGACGTGGAAATTTACGACCTGACAGAAGACCTGACAGCAAGTGTGGTTATAGTTAAAAACTCAACAGGTGTAGTTAACGCAGATTCATCAATTGCAGTTGTTAACAGAGTTGCTGCATCTACAAATTCCGACGGTGATGAAGTACACAAGCTGTACGCATTCCAGGACGGCAAGGAAATAGTTATCAATGCAAAGGATACAGATACTCTTGTAAAAGAAGGCTCAACACTTCAAACAGGTGATATCATTCAGTATCAGAAGAACTCAAAGGGTGAAATCGACAAGATTACACTATTGTTCGACAGAAACAACAGAGCAAGCAACGAAGTTGAAGTTATGACAGAAGTTGAAGGCACAGAAATGGTAACAATTATCGGTACAGTAACAAAGAAATTTGCAAACTCTATGAACATTGTTGCAAACAATATGCCTGAAACAAACCTTGATATTTCCCAGGCAAAGGTTTACGTTTACGACGCAAGCAAGCCTGAAAGATCACAGGTTAAGGTTGCAGACTCAAGCTTTATAACTAAGTTTGACGAAGCACAGCCCGAAAAGGTATTCGTAAGAATGTACAAGGGCGTTGTAACAGAAGTTGTTGTAATAAGCGAAGTATAATTATGTGTAATTAAAATCTACAAATCTCCTTTTATTAACAGACATGGGACTGTGGCATTTTGCCGCAGTCCCATCATTTATATTATTTAAAAGTGCATATCACGTGTTTTTGCAATTTTAGGAGAATATCCGAAATATTTTTTATATGCCTTGCTGAATTGAAATACATCCTTATAACCCACCAGTTCCGCCACTTTTGTAACACTTGTATTGTCCATAAGCAAATATGTAGCTTCATTCATTCTTGTTTTAAGCAAAAACTGTCCAGGAGGAATTCCGTGTTGTTTTTTGAATATCAATCTTAAATAGGTATCTGTAATACCAAGTTTGTCCGCAAGGTCCTTACAGGTAAAATCACTGTTATTATAATTTTCGATTATGGCTTTTTCCGCCATATCTACCATTGCAGCATATTTGTTTGTACTGCCGTAATCAGAAAATTTTGCAAGCACTTCATACAATGTCGAAAACACATGGTGAATTTTGATATCCGTACCTAGTGTAAAATAATTTCGCACCGCCTTAAAATGATTGTAGAAATTTACATTTTCAATCTTCTTTATTTCCTCAAACTGCTCCAGTACTTTAAAGTTAAATAAAACAAAGTGGGTATCCTGAGGATATTCTATTGTGTACTCAATACCTTCGGGTATAAATACAGCATCATTCTTTTTGCATTCTACTGTTTCATTTTCAAGTCGAAACAACATGTGACCACTTAAAATCCAACATATTCCACAGCACACCCGCTTATCCCAATGTACGGTTTTGCCCTTGTTGCTTTTAATTTGTATGACGCGCCATATTTCTGTAATTATCAAATCTTTAATTTGCATCAAAAACCGCCAACCTTCTTACTGTAATAACAAAATTATAACACAAACAAAGTTGCGTTTCAATATTTTTATTTTCGTTTTGGTTAAATTTGTTTTATATTTGATATGTACACTTTGTTTATTTTATTATATGATACATTTATATAAGGGAGGTTTTTACATGAAAAAGTTTTTATCAATGGCTTTGATATTGACAATGCTTGTTACAACCCTGATGAGTGTAACAATTGTTGATGTCAGTGCCGTAAGTGCAACAGACTTTGCACAAACCATTAAATTTACTCCGGCAACAGAACCAACGCCAAGAAAAATCGAATACACCTTTGGTGTTCCGAAACTACCTGCAAAGGCAAATACCGATCGTCCTATTGCCAAGGAAGCCAATTCTTTTGCAACAGGCGAATGGTGGATGGGCGGCTATACTTACGACAAAGCTTTAGATGCCCAGAATATTGTAAATATAGATGCAACAGGTATGTATCCAAAACAAAAAGTTGCAACAGTTTCCTATGTAACCAATCCCCTTGACACAATAAACGGCGGTAATATGACAAAGATTGCGTTTGAAAACGTTACAGTCAAGGATGATACCTATATAGCAAACGGAAAAACAAACATACTAAAAGATTCCGCAGGCAATGAATTGTCCAGAATATCGGCAAACTATTTCCGTCTTTCGCTTATGGGCAAAGACCATGATGCAAACTACAGCGTACCTTCGGATAACATAAGCAGTTTTAACAGAATTGACTCATTTGCTTCAGTAACAAAAGCAAATGTTCAATCAATGTTGGAAAGTGGAAAGGCTTATGTTTACACATTCTACGCCTACACCAACACAAAAGATGCAAGCAACTCAATTGTTTTTAAAACACATAACAACGGTAGCCAAAGAGGCGACTTATCCTTCCCTGAATCATATGTTTACAGTGATGCTGCAGCAGTTGATGGTTCAAAAGGTATCCCTCACAAAGTTCAATTTGTAGTATCCGGTACAGCTTTAGATAAAGGTAATACATTTTATCATTTATATATAGATGGTGTGGAAATGGCTAAAGGTGTTGCTAACACTTCTACCATATCAACTGCTTTACAGGTGCTGATTTGTAAGGATATTGCTTTTTCCGGCTCAGATAACCGTAAATTCTACCAGGCAGACTGGTATGTAACAAAAGCTCCGGAAAACCTTATTAGCCCCGTACTTATGACAGCTAACGAACTAAAAGACGAACTTTTGGTTGTTCCTAATATGACATCAAAAGACCAGTCAACAACCTTCAGAACAGACGACTATATAACAGGTGTCAATTCCTATGTTAAAGCAAACATAAAAACCGCATTGGAAACAACAACGCCGGGCGACAAATATGTAGAAATTTACGCATCAGCATACGACGATGTTACAAAATTAATTGATAAATCCGTTACAACTCCTACAGTTAAGCTTGTAAACAGAACAACAGGTGCAGAAGTAGCTTAT
>JAZQIO010000091.1:0-91365 GCA_045541135.1 Clostridia bacterium | reverse complement strand
TTGCACCCTAAAAATCACAAGTTTGGATGCAGAGTTAGGCAAAAGCACGAGAAAATCCTGACGGATTTCAAGTGCTTTTAACACCACTATGCGCCAAAATCGTGGTTTTTGGGCGACTTATCCCTAAGACCAACCGCCTTTGGTGTGACTTTTTACTTTCTGGTAAAAATGCATGCTCAATTTTGACATACCTGTTATCGTATATGTTAGAATTTGTTTGGCGACAAGGAGTCATGCATTTTTCAGTGTGTGGCTCTTGCAGCTGCACACTTTTTTTAATTTACATACAAAATTAAAAAAATGCATGCTTTTACTGATGCGACTCAGACAAGAAAACCACAAGGTAACTAATCCTTGTGGTTTTCGTCATTTAATTATTCGTTATCTATTGTAGAAACTGTAATTGTAATTTCTTCAAGTACATCAAGAAGAACTCTTACAGTGTCAAGTGCTGTAAACATTGTAATATTGTTTTCTACCGCACACTGTCTTATTTTAGCGCCGTCACCTTCATCACCAAATGCACTTACATCTCTTGTGTTTATAACATAGTTGATGTAACCTTTACGCATAGATTCAAGGATAACTTCATTATCTGCACTGAGCTTTGGCAAAATTCTTGTTTTAATATTATGCTTTTTAAGGAAGTTTGCTGTGCCCTCTGTAGCTTCAATATTAAAGCCAAGGTCGTAGAATCTCTTCATAAGAGGAAGTGCTTCTTCCTTATCCTTATCGGCAATTGTAACAAACACTGTACCGTAGTTTGTAACATTCATACTTGCAGCCTGCAAAGCCTTGTAAAGTGCACGTGTAAGCTTTTTATCGTAACCTATTGCTTCACCTGTAGACTTCATTTCCGGTGAAAGGTAAGCATCAAGACCTCTTAGCTTGTTGAATGAGAATGCAGGAACCTTAACATACCATCTGTCTTTTTCCTTTGGATATTCTTCTGTAATGCCCTGTTCCTTTAAGCTCTTGCCAAGAATAATAAGTGTTGCAATATCTGCAAGGCTGTAGCCTGTTGCCTTTGAAAGGAAAGGAACTGTTCTTGAAGAACGTGGGTTAACCTCAATAACAAATACGTTATCATCCTTATCAACAATAAACTGAATGTTGTAAAGACCTACAATGCCAATACCAAGACCAAGCTTTTTGGTGTAGTCAAGAATTGTATCCTTAACCTTCTGGCTTATGGAGAATGTAGGGTAAACGCTTATAGAGTCACCTGAGTGAACACCTGTACGTTCAACGTGTTCCATAATACCGGGCACGAAAATATCTGTACCGTCGCAAACTGCGTCTACTTCAACTTCCTTACCAACGATGTATTTATCAACCAATACAGGTCTGTCCTCATCAATTTCAACGGCAGTTTTAAGGTACTGACGAAGTGCCTTTTCGTCTGCAACAATCTGCATTGCACGACCGCCAAGTACATAACTTGGGCGAACAAGTACAGGGTAGCCTATTTCCTTTGCAGCCTCAACACCGTCTTCTATCTTTGTAACAGCTCTGCCCTTTGGCTGAGGAATTTTAAGCTGTTCCATAATTTTTTCAAATGAATCACGGTTTTCAGCCTTATCAATTGCGTCACAGTCTGTACCTATAATTTTAACACCGCGTTTCATCAAAGGCTCAGCAAGGTTAATAGCTGTCTGACCGCCAAGTGAAGCAATAACGCCTATTGGCTTTTCAAGCTCTACAATGTTCATAACATCTTCCACTGTCAATGGCTCGAAATAAAGCTTGTCACTTGTTGTGTAGTCTGTTGAAACTGTTTCCGGGTTGTTGTTTATAATAATTGATTCATAGCCTGCATCCTTAATGGTCTTTATAGCGTGAACTGTTGAATAGTCAAATTCAACACCCTGACCGATACGGATAGGACCTGAGCCCAAAACAATAATCTTTTTCTTGTCACTTACAATAGATTCGTTTTCATCCTCGTAAGTTGAGTAGAAATACGGAGTATATCCGTTAAATTCACCTGCACAGGTATCAATGGTTTTGTAAACAGGGAACAGGTTGTTTTCCTTACGGATTGCATAAACCTCATCCTCTGTCATTTTCCAGAGACGTGCAATATATTTGTCAGAGAAGCCCATTTTCTTTGCTCTCTTTAAAACATCGAAATCCTTTGGATTAGCTGCAAGAACCTTTTCAAAATCAACAATATTTTTAATCTTATCAAGGAAAAGCATATCTATTTGTGTAGCGTCACAAATTCTGCTGTGGTCAACACCAAGCCACATAAGCTCTGCAATGGCATAGATACGGTCGTCTGTGCCTTCCTTAATGTAATTCATAAGCTCATCAATGGATGTATTTTCATTGTCAAACTTAGGCATATGAATATGAGATGTGCCGATTTCAAGTGAACGGATAGCTTTAAGGAAGCATTCCTCCAAAGTACGGCCTATACTCATAACCTCACCTGTTGCCTTCATCTGTGTACCAAGCTTGTTGTTTGCATCCACGAATTTATCAAATGGGAAACGTGGCATTTTTGCAACAACATAGTCAAGTGAAGGTTCAAATGAAGCAGGTGTATTTGCAATTTTAATTTCGTCAAGTGTCATACCCAAAGCAACCTTTGCTGTAACACGTGCAATAGGATAAGCACTTGCCTTTGAAGCAAGAGCAGATGAACGTGATACACGAGGGTTAACTTCAATAACAAAGTATGAAAAAGACTGTGGGTCCAAGGCAAACTGTACGTTACAGCCACCTTCTATTTTAAGCGCTTTTATAATTCGAAGTGCCGCATCAGAAAGCATATGGTATTCCTTGCTTGTAAGTGTCTGTGCAGGAGCAACAACAATGGAGTCACCTGTGTGGATGCCAACAGGGTCCACATTTTCCATACTGCAGATTGTAATCGCAGTATCCTTGCTGTCACGCATAACTTCAAATTCAATTTCTTTATAACCCTTAATACTCTTTTCAACCAAAACCTGATGAACAGGTGAAAGCTTAAGAGCATTTTTCATAATTTCACGAAGTTCCATTTCGTTATCGGCAAAACCGCCGCCTGTACCACCCAATGTAAACGCAGGACGAAGCACAACAGGATAACCGATTTCTTCTGCAGCCTTTACGCCATCTTCCATAGAGTGTGTAATCAATGAAGGTAATACGGGTTCACCTAATTCTTCGCACAGTTCTTTGAAAAGTTCACGGTCTTCCGCGCGTTCGATACTTTCAACATTAGTACCCAAAAGCTCTACCTGGCATTCGTGCAAAATACCTTTTTTGGCAAGTTGCATTGCAAGGTTAAGACCTGTCTGACCGCCGATACCGGGAACAATGGCGTCCGGTCTTTCGTAACGTATAATTTTAGCAACATATTCCAGTGTAAGAGGTTCCATATAAACCTTGTCTGCAATAGTTGTATCTGTCATAATTGTAGCCGGGTTAGAGTTGGCAAGAATAACCTCGTAACCCTCTTCCTTAAGGGCTAAGCAAGCCTGTGTACCCGCATAGTCAAATTCTGCAGCCTGACCGATAACGATAGGGCCTGAACCTATAACAAGTACCTTTTTAATGTCAGTTCTCTTTGGCATATTACTTTCCCTCCTTAAGAATACCGATGAATTTGTCGTAGAAGCACGGCTTACCGTTAGGACCCGGTTCCATTCTCGGCTCGTACTGAACGCCGTAAACCTTATCCTTTACGCAGGCAATACCTTCTACAGTATTATCAAGCAGGTTAATATGTGTAATTTCAAGCTCTGTACCCTTAACACTGTCTGCCTCAATTGCATAACCGTGGTTTTGTACAACAATTTCCACACTGTCATCTTCAAGCACCTTAACGGGGTGGTTAGGTCCTCTGTGACCGAATTTCATTTTATAAGTCTTTGCACCGTATGCCTTTGCAACAAGCTCAGCACCGATGTTTATACCAACAATCGGCAATTTGCCTTTAAGGCTTTTAATAAGCTCAACGACACATTCAAGGTCATCCGGATTACCGGGGCCGTTTGAAATAAGTACGCCGTCAGGCTTCATAAATTCAATTTCCTCAGCAGTAGTGTTGTAAGGAACAATTGTAACATTGCATCCCTTAGCGTTTAAAGCTTTAACAATACTGTTTTTGATACCGCAATCCACAGCAACAACATCAAACTGATGGTTGGAGGTTCTGGAGTACCATTTCTTTTTACAGCTTACCTTAGAAACCGCATCATGTTTAACATCAGTTTCCGCAAGAATTTTCATAGCCTCATCATGAGGTGTATCGATATCGCAAATAAGCACTTTCATAGTACCGTTATCACGCAAACATCTTGTAAGCTTTCTTGTATCAAGTCCGTAAATACCGGGAATACCGTTATCCTCCATAAGCTCAGACAAAGTCTTTGTGTATCTGAAGTTACTTGGCATATCGTTGTAATCACGAACAATAAGACCGCCTATTGTAGGCATTTTCGTTTCATGGTCTTCGTCATTAATACCGTAGTTACCTATAAGCGGATATGTCATAACAACCATCTGATATGTGTAGGACGGGTCGGAAATAATTTCCTGATAGCCTACCATAGATGTGTTGACAACAAGCTCGCAAACGGATTGGCACTTTGCGCCGAAGCTGAAACCGCAGTATTCACTGCCGTCTTCCAAAACAATTTTCACATCTTCTTTTGTAATCATATTTTCTCACCCCTGCATATTTCAAGCAGTTGCGTTAGTATCCAAACCCGTTTTGAGTGCGTATTTTTACGCTGCATTGTTAAAATACTCGCAAATGCTCCTATGTATAAATATGCACAAATTATAAAAAACCTGCATATCCCTCATATTATATTATCATAATTCAGGTATTACTGTCAACAAAAATATAGATAAAAAATGACATAATCCATAGGCATTTTACGCCTTGTTTTTTATTATTTCACCAAATATAAATAATATGAAATAATGCTATTGCAAAAAACCATAAAATGAGATATAATGTAAATATCTATCCCCTATAAAAGGAGTTTTTAAAAATGCCACTGTCAGACATTGAAATTGCACAGAGCGTGCAGATGAAAAACATTAATGAAATTGCAAAAACTGCCGGTATAGACAGCAAATATATCGAACAGTACGGAAATTACAAGGCTAAAATTGACCTTTCCGTTATGCAGGACTGTAGAAAAGAAAACGGAAAGCTTGTTTTGGTAACTGCAATTACACCTACTCCTGCAGGCGAAGGTAAAACCACAACAACAATAGGCCTTGCAGACGGTATGAAAAAAATAGGTAAAAATGTTATGGTTGCACTTCGTGAACCGTCACTTGGGCCTGTGTTTGGTCTTAAAGGCGGCGCAGCAGGTGGAGGCTATGCACAGGTTGTACCTATGGAGGATATTAACCTTCACTTTACAGGTGACTTCCACGCAATCGGTGCGGCAAACAACTTACTTGCGGCAATGCTTGACAACCATATTCATCAGGGTAATGCCCTTCAGATAGACACAAGACGTATTACATGGAAAAGATGCGTAGATATGAACGACCGTCAGCTTCGCTACATAACAGACGGTCTGGGTGGCAAGGCAAACGGCGTGCCCCGTGAAGACGGCTACGACATTACTGTTGCCTCCGAGGTTATGGCAGTTTTGTGCCTTGCAAATTCAATTTCAGATTTAAAGAAAAGACTTTCAAACATTATAGTAGCACACGATGTAAACGGAAAGCACATTACAGCAGGTGACCTTAAGGCGGCAGGAGCAATGACTGCACTTTTAAAGGATGCCATAAAGCCTAACCTTGTACAGACCTTAGAGGGTACTCCGGCACTTGTGCACGGTGGACCTTTTGCTAATATTGCACACGGCTGTAATTCCGTAATTGCTACAAAGCTTGCGCTTAAGCTTGGGGATTATGCAATTACCGAAGCAGGCTTCGGTGCTGATTTGGGTGCTGAAAAATTTCTTGACATAAAGTGCAGATATGCAGGTTTAAAACCCTCAGCAGTTGTATTGGTTGCAACAGTACGTGCTCTTAAAATGCACGGTGGTGTTCAAAAAGCAGACCTTGGTACAGAAAATCTTGAGGCCTTGGAAAAAGGTATGCCTAATCTTTTGAAGCATCTTTCAAACATTACAGATGTATATAAACTGCCTTGCGTTGTTGCAATTAACAAATTCCCTACAGATACAGATGCGGAAGTGAAATTGGTTATTGAAAAATGTAAGGAAATTGGTATAAATGTTGTTCTTTCCGACGTATGGGCAAAGGGTGGCGAAGGTGGAATTGAGCTTGCAAAAGAAGTTGTCGCACTTTGCGAAAAGGATAACGACTTTACCTTCTGCTATGATGTTGAAGATACTATTGAAAATAAAATAGAAGCCATTGTTAAAAAGATTTACGGCGGTGACGGAGTTACATTTACACCTGCCGCTAAAAAGCAAATTGCAACCTTAAAGGAAATGAACTGTGATAAGCTTCCCATATGTATGGCTAAAACACAGTACAGCTTTTCCGATGATATGAAGCTTTTGGGTGCACCGAAAGGCTTTACCGTAACAGTAAGAAACATCAAAGTTTCAGCAGGTGCAGGCTTTATAGTTGCCCTTACAGGTGACATAATGACTATGCCGGGACTACCTAAGGTTCCTGCCGCAGAAAGAATTGATGTTGACGAAAACGGTGTTATAAACGGATTATTTTAACATTGTGTTACAAAACTTGACTTTATTCTGAAACTGTGATATAATACCCGTAGTTTCAGAAAGAGAGGACTAAAAAACATGGAATCAGACGTGGGCGATTGTAATAATTGTTACGCCGATTTATGTAATTTAATATTATACAAGGCATACCTGCGGAAGTTTATCCTTTTCCACAGGCATGCCTTTTTGTGTTCAAAAAGACTATTGAGCTGATAAAAACACCATAAAAATTACATTAAAAAGTTGAATTATTAAAGGAGAGATTTTTTTACAAATGGACGGGAGTAGTACGTTACAAATTATAATAATGGTAATATTGGTTATGATGTCTGCATATTTTTCTGCTACGGAAACAGCATTCTCATCACTCAATAAAACAAGACTTAAAACTATGGCAGAAGACGGCAACAAAAAAGCCATACTTGCCCTCAAGCTTTCGGAAAATTATGACAAGCTTATTTCTACAATACTTATAGGTAACAACATAGTAAATATTGCCCTTGCTTCAATGGGTACAATATTTTTTATTCATCTTATTAACGAAAGCATGGGACCTACAGTTTCTACTGTTGTTGTTACAATAGTCGTTCTTATCTTCGGTGAAATCACACCTAAGAGTATTGCAAAGGACTCACCCGAAAAGTTTGCAATGTTTTCAGCACCTTTTATAAATATGCTCATCGTTGTTCTTACTCCAATAAATTTTGTTTTTTCTGCATGGAAAAAGCTTGTGGCAAAAATAATAAAGGTTGAAGAAGCAGAAAAGATGTCTCAGGAAGAGCTTTTAATGTTTGTTGACGAGGTTGAACAGGAAGGTACAATTGACGAAGACGAAGGCGACCTTATACGTAACGTTATTGAATTTACGGAAACAAAGGCTGAAGATATTTTAACACACCGTGTTGACCTTGAGGCTGTTCCTACTGATGCTGACAAAGCAGAAATTTCCAAGAAATTTCAGGAAACACAGTTTTCACGCTTGCTTGTATACGAAGAAAGCATTGATAACATTATAGGCTTTGTTCTTCAAAAAGACTTCTACACAGTAGACGGTATTACTAAAAAGCAAATTGATAAAATTGTAAAGCCTGTTATTTTCACACAAAAGTCCGAGCTTGTAAACGACCTTCTTAAAAAGCTTCAGACAAATAAAACTCACATTGCTGTTGTGCTTGACGAATACGGCGGCACACTTGGTATTGTTACAATGGAAGATATTTTGGAAGAACTTGTGGGTGAAATATGGGACGAACACGACGAAATTGTTGAAGACTTTAAAAAGCTTAACGAAAACAAATACAGAGTTGATTGTTCAATTAATGCAGATGACTTCTTTGAATTTTTTGAAATTGAAACCGAAACAGAAAATGTTTCCCTTGGTGGTTGGGTTATGGAACAGCTTGACAAGGTTCCCGAAAAAGGTGATAAATTCGAATTTGAAGAGCTTGACATCACCGTTTTTGAAACAGATTCACGCCGAGCAACTAAAATTGATGTAATTTGCAAAAAACCATTGACAACCAATGCATAATATGATAGAATAAATCAAACTTAATGATAGAGGCGCACTACATCATCAGTAACAATCGCCTATGACCTTCGCAGGGTTTTGACGGTTGCAAAAGGGGTGGGTGCCGAAGACAGCCGAGGCGTAAGGCTGATCTGGCAAAAGGGAATAATATCTGTTTTGTTGTCGCATTTGCGGAGTGCTATCTTTAATTTTATTTGAATTGCATTTATGTTAATCAATTAAAAAGGTAGCCTGTTTTATGGCTATCTTTTCTTTTTGTAAGGAGGAAATAATTATGAAAAACACAGTATTTACAGGAGCAGCTACAGCTATTGTTACACCGCTTAACGAAAACGGTATAGACTTTGAAAAATTCGGCAAGCTTGTTGAATGGCAGATTGAAGAAGGCATCAACGCTATTGTAGTATGCGGTACAACAGGCGAAAGCTCAACCTTAACAGATGAAGAACACAGAGCAGCTATTAAATTTGTTGTAGACAAAGTGGCAGGCAGAGTTCCCGTTATTGCAGGTACAGGCAGTAACGATGCGGCTTACGCAATTGACCTTACAAAGTATGCTTGCGAGGTTGGTGCAGATGCTATGCTTGTTGTTACACCTTATTACAACAAGGCTACACAAAACGGTCTTATAAAGCTTTTTACAGCTATTGCAGATGCAAGCACAAAGCCGATTATTCTATATAACGTACCTTCACGTACAGGCGTAAACATTGCCCCTGCAACTTGCAAGGTATTGGCTGAGCATCCTAATATCTGCGCTATAAAGGAAGCAAGCGGCAACATTTCACAGATTGCTGAAATTGCACATCTGGTTGGAGATAAAATGGACATTTACTCAGGTAATGACGACCAGATTGTACCTATTATGTCACTTGGCGGCAAGGGTGTTATTTCCGTACTTTCAAACCCAATGCCTAAAAAGACAGTTGAAATTTGTGATGCTTTCTTTGCAGGTGATGTTGCAAAAGCAAGGGAAATCCAGCTTGAGCTTCTTCCTCTTATAAACGCATTGTTCAGCGAAGTTAACCCTATTCCTGTCAAGGCGGCTATGGCAGCTATGGGTTGGTGCGAAAACTATGTAAGACTTCCTCTTACATGTATGGAAGAAAAGAACGAAGCTAAGCTTTTAGAGCTTATGAAAGAACAAAATCTTATATAAAGTAGGTTAAAAATATGATATGTAACAACATTTCCGTAAGGGATAATGCACTGTGCTTTGCAGGAGTAAATGTTGAAAGCCTTGCTAAAAAATACGGCACACCGCTGTATCTTATGGATGAAGAAAAAATAAGAGAAAATTGCCAGACCTATGTGGGTGCAATGAACAAATACTTTGACGGTAACGCAAAACCCCTTTATGCAAGTAAGGCGGCATCCTTCAAGCGTATTTATGAAATTGTGGCAGATGAGGGTATGGGTATAGACATTGTTTCAATAGGTGAAATGTACACTGCCATAAAGGCGGGTATGAGCCTTAATGATGCATACTTCCACAGCAACAACAAAACAGATGAAGACGTTGATTTTGCCATAAAAAACGGAATTGGCTACTTTGTTGTTGACAATGCGGAGGAGCTTGCTGTAATTGACAAATACGCAAAAATTTACAACACAAAGCAAAAAATACTTTTAAGGCTTACACCGGGTATTGATACACACACCTACGAGGCTGTAAACACAGGTAAGGTGGATTCTAAATTCGGCACAGCCATTGAAACAGGCCAGGCAGAAATTATTACAAAGCACGCACTTATGTTTAAAAACATAGATCTTGCCGGCTTCCATTGCCACATTGGTTCACAGGTTTTTGACTCTGATACATTTATCAGAGGTGCGGAAATTATGCTTAACTTCATTGCAGATATGAAAATACGCCTTGGCTACGTTGCCCGTGAGCTTAGTCTTGGCGGAGGTTACGGTGTTCGTTATACCGAAAAAGACCCTGTAATAAATATTTACGACAACATCCGCATTGTATCTGAAGTTGTAAAAGAAAAGTGTGCAGAGCTTCATCTGGATATACCAAAAATTCTTATGGAACCGGGCAGAAGCATTGTTGCAGATGCAGGTATGACACTTTATACAGTAGGTACAGTAAAGGTAATACCGGGATATAAAAACTACGTTTCCATAGACGGCGGTATGACCGACAATCCACGTTTTGCACTTTACGGTTCAGAATATACTGTTTTACTTGCAAACAGAGTTCGTGAAGAAGCAAGCTTTGAATGTTCCGTTGTTGGCAGATGCTGTGAAAGCGGTGACATTATTCAGGAAAACGTAATGCTTCCAAAGCCTGTAAGAGGTGATATTGTTGCCGTGTGCACAACAGGTGCTTATAACTTTTCTATGGCATCAAACTACAACCGACTTCCAAAGCCTCCCGTTGTTATGATTAACAACAAACAGGATTATCTGGCAGTAAAGAGAGAAACATTGGATGATTTAATTAAAAATGATATTTAACAAAGAAAGCCACAAGGACTAATCCTTGTGGCTTTCTTCGTTTGTAGCAACTTTTGAAACAGAGTACATAAAAACAAAAAGTGTGTAACTACAAGAGCTACACACCGAAAAATGCACAACTCTTGTCGCTAAACAAAATTCCTTATACCAAAAGTTAGTATGTGAATTAGAGCATGCACTTTTACCAAATAGTAAAATTACATACCAACTTCTGATAATATGAATTTTGTTTAGCATATTTATTATAGCATAATTTGTTTGAAATATCAACACTTTATTTTATATTTTCTCCTAATACAAAGACTTTCTTCTATTTGTCAGAGCTAGGAAAAATTGCTTCAGAATGGACAAACTGAACCGAAGGGTTACCCGAAGCTGTATAAAGATACTGCGAGGGTGAAGTTTGTTCATAATAAAAACAAAAAAGGAAAATATCTTTTTAATAAGATATTTTCCAATTCAAATTATTGTTTTTATGGTCTGGACTATTTTTACAGCCCTTTAAGAATTTCCTCTGCAAGCTTTTCAAGTTCTTCTATATTATTTTCCTTCATAGATGATTTAATTGTAACTGTGTTTTCGCACAGTGTAATATCCTTCATCTGTTCAAAATATGCCTTCATAAGCTTGCCGGACATTGGTGCCCATGAGCCGTTTTCAACAATACCAACCTTGCGGTTACGGTATGTTTTTATTTTAAGGTGATACAAAAAGTCTTCCATACAAGGGAACAGACAACCGTCATAAGTAGGACTTGCAACAATAAGCTTGTCATATCTGAAGGCATCTTCTATTGCCTCTGCCATATCCTCACGTGCAAGGTCTGTAACTGCAACCTTTTTTGCACCCTTTTCCTTTAAAATTTCAACCAGCTTTTCAACAGCTTTTCTTGTATTGCCGTGTATTGAAGCATAAGCCACCAAAACGCCGTCATCTTCCGGCTCGTAACTGCTCCATACATCGTACTTGCCTATATAATAACCCAAATTCTCTGTAAGTATAGGACCGTGAAGTGGGCATATAATCTGTATATCCAAAGCCGCCGCCTTTTTAAGCAATGCCTGTACCTGCACGCCGTATTTACCAACTATGTTTATATAATATCTTCTTGCCTCGCAGGTCCAGTCCTCGTCTGCATCCAAAGCTCCGAATTTGCCGAAAGCATCAGCAGAGAAAAGTATTTTTTCTGTTGAATCATAAGCCACCATAACCTCAGGCCAATGAATCATAGGTGCCATTACGAAGGTAAGTTCGTGTGCACCCAAAGAAAGCTTACCGCCTTCTTCAACAACAACACTGCGATCATTAATATCCATTTCAAAAAACTGCGGTATCATAGCCGCTGTCTTTTTATTAACAACAATCTGCATATCAGGATATTTTTCGCAAAGATTCTGAATATTGCCTGCGTGGTCGGGTTCCATATGCAAAACAACCAGATAATCAGGTGCTTTTCCATCCAAAACCTTTTCCATATTTGCAAGCCATTCATCTGTGCCGCGTTTGTCAACAGTATCCATAATTGCTATTTTTTCATCCATAATCACATATGAATTATAGGAAATACCGTTAGGTATAATATACTGACTTTCAAACAAGTCAAGTGTTTTATCGTCAACACCAATGTAGATAACTGAATCTGTTATATTTTTAATCATATTTCACCTCATGCATGGTATAGTTTTTTCGTCTGATAAACAGCTTCACAAGTAAGATTAATTCCAAGCTTTTTAAAGGTAGAATCATCAATTTGTGACAAAATTACCGAAGAATGTGCCTCTGCACCACGTAAATCTTCAAGCTTTGAAAATGCCTTTGCGGCAGTTTCGTTTGTTGTAGCACTTATTGCAAGTGCTATTAAAGTTTCGTCAATATGAAGTCTTGGATTGTGGTTTCCAAGATTTTTTGTTTTAAGATCCTGAATAGGCTCTATAACCTCCGGTGAAATAAGGTATACATCATCATCAAGGTCTGCCAAAGCCTTTAGGGCATTTAAAATAGCCGCCGCAGATGCACCTAAAAGAGCACTTGTTTTACCGGTTACAACTCTGCCGTCGGGAAGCTCAATAGACGCCGCAGGAGCACCTGTGCTTTCCGCCTTTAAAAGTGCGGGCTTTACGCAGGCTCTGTCCTCTGTGCTTACACCTGCCTGCTTCATAATAAGTTCAAGCTTTAGCACCTCTTCCATTGTTGCAGTGCCTTTTTTTCTGTTTATAAGTGTGTTGTAATATCTTCTTACAATTTCATTGCCCGAAGCTTTACAAACAGCATCGTCATCAAAAATACATTTTCCCGCCATATTCACACCCATATCTGTAGGTGATTTATAGGGGCTTTCTCCTAAAATCTTTTCAAATATAGCATTTAAAACCGGAAAAACTTCAATGTCTCTGTTGTAATTTACAGTAGTTTCACCGTATGCTGAAAGGTGGAACGGGTCAATCATATTAACGTCGTTAAGGTCTGCCGTTGCCGCCTCGTAAGCAAGGTTTACAGGGTGGTTAAGAGGCAAATTCCAAACGGGGAAGGTTTCAAATTTTGCATAGCCTGCTTTAATTCCCCTTTTATTTTCATGGTATAGCTGAGAAAGGCAGGTTGCCATTTTACCGCTTCCCGGTCCGGGTGCAGTAACAACAACCAAAGGTCTTGTGGTTTCAACATATTCATTTTTACCGAAGCCCTCGTCACTTACAATGTGTTCAATATCTGTAGGATATCCGTCAATCATATAATGCATAAACACCTTTACGCCCTGACTTTCAAGCTTTTTCTTAAACTTGTCTACCTGAGGCTGTCCGGTGTACTGGGTAATGACAACACTTCCCACATAAAGACCTATTGTACCGAATGCATCTATAAGACGAAGAACATCCATATCATAAGTAATGTTATAGTCACCGCGGATTTTGTTGTTTACAATATCCATTGCGCCTATAGCTATAACAATTTCAAGCTTGTCTTTAAGGTGCAAAAGCATTTTAACCTTACTGTCGGGCTTAAAACCGGGAAGTACTCTTGAAGCGTGAAAGTCGTCAAACAGCTTTCCTCCAAGCTCAAGGTACAGCTTTTCACCAAAAGCGGATATTCTCTCCCCTATATACTGTGATTGCATCTGCAAATATTTGTCATTGTCAAAACCAATTCTGCATTTCATAACATATACTCCTTTATCTCAACTGACCTTTCTATTATACTACAAAATTAAATAAAAAACAATATAATAATTCAATTTAAATACAAAAAAGACTTTTCTTATGAAGTGTACTCTAAAGGACAGTAACTTGATCAGTTATTGTCTTTTTCTTTTATTTCCGCTGTCCGCGGAGGACTTACTTTTTGCTCCGACAAAAAGTAAGCAAAAAATCGGCGCCGGGACGTTCGGTCAGCAACTCGTAATTCGTCAGTTTCTTAAAATTGTCGCCGTCGTCATATGCGAACTTATCGCACTGACTCCTAAAATCACCCGTCAGCAGAGGGAAATGATACGGGCGATTTTACGCCAATTTTTTCGAAACTTCGAAACGATTTGCAATCCCTCACTCTACGGCGTATTGGCTTATGGGAAACTTTGTGCCACATAAAAAAGGCTCCCTTGTGTAAAGGGAGCTGGATTTGCCAAAGGCAAAGACTGAGGGATTGTAAAAAATATCCTTAACAGTACACTTCATATGAGAAGTCTTTTTTATTACGCATTATCAATTTTCTTCTTGCATACAAGGTAAATTACAAATGCAAGTACCGAGCATACCATAAGTGCCGGGTAGAACATTTCAACAGGCAGCTTTGCCATTAAAAATCCGCCTATTGTAGGGCCAAGTGCCATACCTGAGTCAAAGCCCATATAGTATGTAGAGTTTGCAACACCGCGGTTTTCCTTGCCACCTGCAAGCTTAATTGCAGTAGCCTGTGTAACAGAGCACATTATACCATATCCACCTGCCATACAAAGTGATGCAACAGCCATAAACACATAGTTGCTTACAAAGTGAAGACAAGTCATTGCAACAATTGAGCTTACAAGACTTATAAACAAAAAGTTTCTGTACTTAACCTTATCAAAAAAGTTTCTGAAACCAACTCGAAGGAAAATAAGAAAAATAGCATACATTGTTATAAACCAGCCTGCATCTACTTCAAAGCCTCTTGCAGGTACATATTCTTTAATAAGACCCTGAGTTGCATTGTACGGAATTGTAAACAGCATAAGAATAAGTGCAACAGGTAAAACGTTAATATCAAGAAGTCGAATTTTTTTCTTTGGTGTACCTTCTTTTACAATTGGTTCACCTCTGTCTTTAATGATAAATGAAAGCACAAAGGTTACAACTGCAAACAAAGCTGCCACAACAAAGGCTGTTCTTTCGTTCCAGGTATTGGAAACGGATATTGCAACCTTACCTACAATAGCCATGCTAATAGCCTGCATTGTACCGTAAATACCCATAGCTTTACCAACCTTGTTGCTTGGAACAAGCATTGAAAACCAGGTTGAAAGACCAACCGTACAAGCCGCATAACCTATACCGCAAACAACACGTGCGATTGTTAGCACCCAAAGGTTAGGGGCAATGGCATAAACAAAATTTGTAACAAGCATAAGGCCCGAACCCCATATTGTAAGGGTAGATTTTTTAATTTTGTCAGCAAGGTTACCTGCAACAGGACGTACACAAAGTGAAACCAGATACATAAGACCTGTCATAATCCCCATAAGCTCGGCAGAGCCTCCAAGGCTTTTAGTAAAACCTGCCGTTATGGGCATAGCCATTGTTGCACAGGATATGTAACAAAATGCACCTATAAGGGCAAGTATTGAATCTTTCGAAAATGTCTTTTCCTTCATTTTTATAACTCCTAAATTTCTACATAATTAACGGGCGATTAACGAATCGCCCCTAAAGTTCAATATGGTATATTTCTTTAAAAATTGCTTTTTTGTACTTCATAAATTCTTCTTCGTCAAGTGCATTTGGATATGAAACAAGGTGCATGGGAATTGCACTTTTGCCTTCACCGAATGAAGGTTGTTCGTACTCATAACAATTGACATTAAAGCCAAGACGTCTGTAAAAGCCTGCTCGTCTTTTAGCCATATCCGACGAATTTTCAAGTTCAATTTCAAGGACCATAGGAATATCAATGGAATCCAGAACCTTTTTAATAAGCTTTGTTCCTATGCCACAGTTATGGTACTTTTTATCCACCGCAAGATGTTCTGCAAACACAAAGCCGTCCAAAAACCACACTGCAAAAAAGGCAATTATTTTTCCGTCATCTTCCACGGTATAGACGCAATAATTATCCTCGTCCATAAGCGCTTTTTGACCATCATAGCTTCTGCGTTCATCGGGAGGAAAGTTATCCTCCATTATTTTATATACTTCATCATATCTTTCTTTTACAAGTATGTTATACATTACGACCACCCATAGAGGTATAAATTTCTCTTTCGCTTCTCATAGCACGGTTCATAAGTGCAGGTACACTTTCCTTTACCGGCATATTCTCAAATAAAACCTCATATGCAACCTGAGAAATAGGCATTTCAACATTAAACCTTTCGGAAAGGTGCTTTACTGCCTTTGCAGTCTTTACACCCTCAACAACCATTTTAACTTCCTGCTGAGCCTCTTCGGCAGTTTTTCCCTTACCTATAAGTATGCCTGCACGTCTGTTACGGGAGTGCATACTTGTACAGGTTACTATAAGGTCACCTATGCCTGAAAGTCCCGTAAATGTTTCGTACTTAGCACCCATAGCAAGACCAAGGCGTATAATTTCTGCCATACCGCGTGTCATAAGTGCCGCCTTGGTGTTGTCACCATAACCAAGACCGTCGCTTATACCTGCACAAAGTGCGATTACGTTTTTAAGCGAACCGCCAAGCTCTACACCTACAATATCGTCGGTAGTGTAAATTCTGAAGCACTCGGAATTAAAAATTTTCTGAATAAATTTTGCAACCTCAATGTCCTTACATGCCACCACATTTGTTGTAGGAAGCTTTTTAACAACCTCCTCTGCATGGGACGGTCCTGACATTGCCGCAACCTTACAGTTTGGAATTTCTTCCGTTATGACCTGTGAAAGTCTGTTATAATTTTCCATATCAAAGCCCTTTGATATGCTTACAACAATCTGCCCGTCAATTATATAAGGAGCAACAGCCCTGCATACTTCACGAACTGTATGTGACGGAGTCGCAACAATGATAACATCTGCATCTCCGCACTTTGAAATATCACTTGTATAATCTATATTTTCCGGCAAAACTACATCCGGCAGATACTTTTCGTTAACGCGTGTTTTTGATAAAGAAGCTGTGGTTTTCTCACTTCGTGACCACAACAAAAGGTCGTGACCGTTATTTGCAAGGCACATTGCCATTGCTGTACCCCAACTGCCCGAGCCCAAAACCGAAACCTTAGCCATAGTAGCCCCTCCGAATTATTTTTTATTCTTCTTTTTAAAACTGCTTTCCGTACCTGCTATAAGTCTTTTGATATTTGCTCTGTGCATATAAAAAGCAAGAATACCCATTACCGTCATAAGTACAAGCTGAGCAACCTCAACACCTGCCCAACCGAAAATAAACATAACTATTGTGGAAATAACAACAGTTGCAGCACCTGTAAGCGAGCTTGCAGATACAATACCCGTAATGGCAAATACAACAAGAAATGCACCCAAAGTAAGACATCCTGTAATCCAGTTAAGGCTGAATATAACCGCAATGGAAACCACTATACCCTTACCGCCTCTGAAGCCGTAATAAACAGGGAAGTTGTGACCCAAAACAGCACCCAAAGCAGCTGCAAATTTGCCGTAGCCAACGTATGCGTCAAAGGGTAACCACTTTGCAACGGCAAGTGCAATAAGTATTGCCGCAACAGCCTTTAAGGCATCGCACACAAACACCAATATACCAACCTTTTTGCCTGCTGTACGAATTGTGTTTGTAAAGCCTGCATTACCGCTTCCGTGTTCACGGACATCGGTTTTTGCAAAAATTCTGGTAAAGATAATGGAGAAATTAAGACTGCCCAGTAAATAACCTACAATCAGCATTAAAACAATTGACATATTTAGTCCTCCTTGCTTCTTTCTCTTATTATAAATCTTATTGGTGTACCTTCAAAGCCAAAGGTATTTCGAAGCTGATTTTCCAGATAACGGATATATGAAAAATGAGCCAGCTTTTTGTCGTTAACAAAAATAACAAATGTCGGTGGCTTAACGGAAGCCTGGGTAATGTAGAATATTTTAAGTCTTTTACCCTTATCTGATGGTGGCTGAACCCTTGAAGTGGCATCATTTAAAACATCGTTAAGCATACCTGTTGAAACACGCATAGCACTTTGGTTTGCAACATATTTTGCCATTTCAAAAATTTTGTCTACTCTTTGACCTGTCTTTGCGGAAATGAAAAGAATAGGTGCATAAAGCATATATGAAAGACCTTCCTGAACCTCTAAGCGAAAGTTGTTCATTGTCTTTGTATCCTTTTCAATTAAATCCCACTTGTTTACGCATATAATACAAGCCTTGCCCTGTTCGTGTGCATAGCCTGCAATTTTTGTATCCTGCTCCGTAACACCCTCTGTTGCGTCTATCATAATAAGTACAACATCTGCTCTGTCAACAGAGCTAAGTGCACGGATAACGGAAAAGCGTTCAATATTTTCTTCCACCTTACCGCGTTTTCTCATACCTGCGGTATCTATAATCAAAAACTTGTCGCCGTCTTTTTCATAGTGTGTGTCAATAGAGTCACGGGTTGTACCTGCAATGGGGCTTACAATAACTCTGTTTTCACCTAAAATACGGTTTATAAGTGAGGATTTACCTGCATTAGGCTTACCTACAACCGCAATTTTTATAATATCCTCTTCCTCTTCTTCCTCGGTATCTTCGGGGAAGTGCTTGCATATTTCGTCAAGCAAATCACCTACACCGCTACCGTGTACACCGGAAACGGGAATGGGCTCACCAAGAGCAAGATTATAAAAATCGTACATCTGAAGTGGCGGGTCTCCGGGAGTATCACACTTGTTGCAGGCAATAACAATTTCCTTGCCTGAACGTATAAGCATATTTGCAACATCCTTATCTGTTGCAGTCATACCCTCACGGACATCAACCACCAAAACAATAACATCTGCTGTATCTATGGCAACCTGTGCCTGATTACGCATTTCTGTTAAAATATGGTCGGTAGATACAGGCTCAATACCGCCTGTGTCTATCATAGTAAAGGTTATGCCGTTCCATTCCGCATCGGTATAAAGCCTGTCACGGGTTACACCGGGGGTATCCTCTACTATGGCTATTCTTTTACCTGCTATTTTATTAAACAAAGTGGATTTACCAACATTAGGTCTTCCAACAATTGCCACAACCGGCTTTGCCATTTAAACACCTCTTATCTGCCTAATTTATTAACTAAGTCCCAACCGTCATTTTCCACGGTTATAACTTTTACATTTAATTCTTTTTCAACATCTTCTATTGTTTTATCATCTAAAAATATCATATCGTGGTTAAGCATAACACGTGGGATTAAAAGCGCTTTGCCCAAGTCTTTGCCTTTTAACTGTTCAATCAGGTCACCTGCTGTAATCAATCCTGCAACAGTTATAGTTTCACCAAGAAAATTATTTTTTATTGCAACAACCTCTACGTTATCCGTCACACTTTCCACAAGTCCTCGGATAAACGGGGCAGCTGAAACGCCTGTTGCAACAGTTTTTTTATAATCTGCCTTTTTAAAGTCAGCCTTTGCCTGCTCAAATTCATCCTTTAAGGATGCAAGCAAACCAACGCCGTTTTCTATCTGCAAATATCCCTCGTAAACCTCGGGCTTTGGAATAGGATAGTCTGCCTTAACATAAAACTCGTCGGAAGCATATACAAAATGACTGCCAAAATCAGCAAGGCATTTTTGCTGATGTCCTTCCACCTGCTTTATAAGCTCCTCTGCACTTATTTTATCAAATCTTACAAGATTTGGCAAGTGTTCTCTGTATTTTGTTAAACCAACAGGTACAACGGACAAGCTTTGCACCTGAGGATAGAATTTTGCAAGCTCGCAAATTGTATTGTCAAGGTCTGCCCCGTCATTAATGCCGGGGCAACAAACAACCTGGCAATCCATAGTAATGCCGGCCTCTGCAAATCTTTTAACGTAAGGCATAACATCGGCATTTTTATGGTTTAAAAGCTTGCTTCTTACCTCCGCATTTGCAGAATGTATGGAAATATTAATACGCGGAAGGTGCATTCTTACAATTCGTTCAATGTCAGCCTCGTCAAGATTTGTAAGGGTTATATAGTTACCCATAAGTGCGGAAAGTCTGTAATCATCATCCTTAAAATACAGAGTTTTTCTCATACAGTTACGTGGAAGCTGGTCCACAAAGCAAAACATACACTTATTTTTGCAAACCTGAGGCTTGTCTAAAAGTCCGTTTTCAAACTCTACACCAAGCTCTTCATAATCCTCGTTTACAATCTCTATTATTTCCGTAGTACCGTCTTTTTTTAATATTTCAAGCTCGTATTCATCGGACGCCGAAAGAAATTTAAAGTCTAAAATATCTTTAAGCTTCTGACCATCGATAGATACAATAATATCCCCCGGTTCCATTCCGATTTCATCAGCTATTGAATTTTCATAAACCTGCTTAATTATTGCATCCATAATGTACTCCCTTCGCTCGAATTAATAATGAATAGTTAATAGTGAATAATGATTGTTCAAAATCAGCATAGCTGATTTTGTTCCGAAATTATTAATTATTAATTTTTCATTATTCATTTTTTGCGTTATATGACCTCAAACGGTCATATAACGCAAAAAGGTGTGTGCGCTAATTGCACACACACCAACAGCTTACGCTTCTTTTTTAACTACTTCTTTCCCCTTATAGAAACCGCAATTACCGCATACTCTATGAGGCAATTTGAATTCCTGACAGTTAGGACACTTAACCATACCGGGTAGTGCTAACTTCCAGTGTGCACGTCTGCTATCTCTTCTTGCGTTAGAAACTTTTCTCTTTGGTACTGCCATTTGCTACACCTCCTCAAATCATTCAGGTTTGTTACCGGAATCCAACAATTTTTTAAGCACAGCAAATCTTTCGTCGAAATGTTCGTGCTTGCAATTACATTCAGTAATATTTAAATCTGCTCCGCATGAACTGCAAATACCTTTGCAATCTTCTTGGCAGAGAAATCTAATCGGTAATTCCACCACAATATTGTTTTTTACAATGTTGTCAACATTCAAGAGCGTTCCTTCAAGCTCAACACCCTCTTCACCCACTATTTCCTCCACGTCCATTTTAACGGGAAGCTGCAACGGCTTTAAGCACCTTGCACACTTAGTGTTAACAACTGCATCAATATTTACCGCAACCTCAATTCGTCCGGAAAAGCTGCTTGCCTTACCACACACATTGCAATCTACAGCACAGTCGTTATCGGTAAAAGACGTCTTACCCTCAAAGCTAACCTCTTTTTCAGTATTGTTTATAATAGATAACAAATCAACATTCATAAGCAATATTATATCTAAAAATTATTCCTTTGTCAATAGTTTTTTTACAAATTCAAATTACGAAAGCAATTCCTTTGTATCAAGGGCAATCATAAGCTCTTCGTTTGTAGGAATTACAAGAGTCTTAACAGTAGCGCCTTGGGCACTTACGTCAATTTCCTCACCGCGGATTGAATTTTTATCATCGTCAATTGCAACGCCCATAAATTCAAGACCTGCTGTCATTGCCTTGCGGTATGCACCGTTGTTTTCACCGATACCTGCTGTAAATACAATTGCATCTGCACCGCCAAGAACAGCCATATATTCACCAATGCACTTTTTAACGCTGTAAATAAACATATCCTCAGCAAGCTTTGCCTTTTCGTTACCGTCTGCACCTGCTGCAGAAAGGTCACGGAAGTCTGAGCTTAGCTCGGAAACACCCAAAACGCCTGATTCCTTGTTAAGGATGCTGTTCATCTTGTCAATATCAATGCCGTCCTTGTTCATAATAAACTGCAAAATAGCAGGGTCAATATCACCGCTTCGTGTACCCATTGGAACACCTGCAAGTGGAGTAAAGCCCATTGTTGTATCTATTGATTTGCCGTTTTTAACAGCTGTAATTGATGAGCCGTTACCAAGGTGGCAAGTAATAATTTTAAGGTCTTCGGGCTTTTTGCCAAGCATAGCGGCAGCACGCTGTGTTACGTATCTGTGAGAGGTACCGTGGAAACCGTATCTTCTTACCTTGTAATTTTCATAGTATTTGTAAGGGATAGCATACATATATGCTTCCTTAGGCATTGTCTGGTGGAATGCTGTATCAAATACAGCAACCTGAGGTACGCCGGGCATAGCCTTTTCACAAGCCGCGATACCTATTAGGTTTGCCGGGTTGTGCAAAGGTGCAAGGTCGTTACAGCTTTCAACAGCCTTTTTAACTTCGTCTGTAATAACAACAGACTGGCTGAAAAGCTCACCGCCGTGTACAACACGGTGACCTACTGCAGAAATCTCGCTCATATCAGCGATAACGCCGTGTTCCTTACTTACAAGAGCATCAATAACCATATTGATAGCATCTGCGTGGTCCTTCATAGGCTTTTCAATAACTACCTTATCAGCTTCACCGGGAGTGTGATTAAGCTTTGAGCCGTCAATACCAATTCTTTCGCAAAGACCTTTAGCCATTACGTTTTCTGTATCCATATCAATAAGCTGATATTTAAGTGAAGAACTACCTGCGTTTATAACCAAGATTTTCATTTTTAAAAACTCCTTTTAATAAATTAAGAATGATGAATGTAGAATGCAGAATTATTGTGGAAATGCTCTGCATTTCTTCCTTAATTCATCACTCTGCACTCTTAATTCTGCATTAGTTATTTGCTTGTGCCTGTACACATGTTATAGCAACAACACCTACGATGTCGTCAGCAGAGCAACCTCTTGAAAGGTCGTTGATTGGCATTGCGATACCCTGTGTCACCGGACCGTATGCTTCAGCCTTAGCAAGTCTTTGTACCAATTTATAACCAATGTTACCTGCATCAAGGTCAGGGAATACCAAAACATTTGCCTTACCTGCAACAGGGCTGCCGGGAGCCTTTGAAGCACCGATTTCAGGAACGATAGCAGCGTCAAGCTGAAGTTCACCGTCTACTGCAAGGTCAGGGTTCTGCTCCTTACAAATTCTTGTAGCTTCTACAACCTTATCAACATCTGCATGCTTAGCACTGCCCATTGTAGAGTGTGAAAGCATAGCAACCTTTGCAGGAGTTTCAGCCAAAAGCTCAAAAGATTCTGCAGAACAAGCAGCAATTGCAGCAAGCTTTTCAGGGTCAGGATTCTGTTCAAGACCACTGTCCGCAAAAATAAATGTACCGTTTGCACCAAATTCACAATTTGGAACAACCATCAAGAAGAAAGCTGAAACCAACTTAACGCCGGGCTTTGTTTTAATAATCTGCAAGCTTGGGCGAAGTGTGTTAGCTGTAGAATGACAAGCACCTGAAACAACGCCGTCAGCATCGCCTGCTTTAACCATAAGGCAAGCATAGTACATATAGTCACCCAAAGCTGTTTTCTTTGCTTCTTCGTATGTTAAACCTTTGTTCTTTCTAAGTTCAACAAAAAGGTTTAAATATTCTTCTGTCTTTTCGTATGTGAATGGGTTGATAACAGTAGCCTTTGAAACGTCAAGACCTTTGCTGTTAGCTTCCACTTCTTCAGGAGTACCGATAATAATAATATTTGCGATATCTTCCTTAAGTACTTTTTCGGCTGCTTCCCATGTTCTTCTGTCCATAGATTCAGGAAGAACTATAGTCTTCTTGTCAGCCTTTGCTCTTTCTTTGATTCTGTCTAAAAATGCCATTTATAAAAACCTCCTAATGTAAATAATAAAACACAACTTTCCAATTAATAATTATACATAATATTTCCTGATTTGTAAATATTATTTGAAAAATTTTAATATTGTGATATAATAAGTATATATTTTTTTGAAATTTTTGTCAATTTTTTCTGTAAAAGAGGTGAAAGATTGAAAACAGCAGGCATTATAGCGGAATATAATCCATTCCACAACGGTCATAAATATCATATTGAAGAAACACGCAAATTGACGGATGCAGAAGGCGTTATTGTTGTAATGAGCGGTCATTTTGTGCAACGTGGAGAATATGCAATATGCGACAAATGGTCAAGGGCAAAAATGGCAATCAAAGGCGGTGCAGACCTTGTAGTTGAACTACCTGCCGTATACTCCTGCCAGTCGGCGGAATATTTTGCAAGGGGTGCTGTTTCCATTCTTGAAAGCTTAAAGTGCAATTATCTTTCATTTGGCACAGAGGCAGAAAATACGGAAGAAATTATAAAAATTGCAGAATATTTAAAAAATCCCGATGAAAAATTCCGAAAAACATTGGAAGAAAGTCTTAAAAAAGGTGCAAGCTATCCCAAAGCACTTTCCGATGCATTGGGAAATGACACTGTAAACACCCCAAATAATGTACTTGCAATAGAATATTTAAAACAAATAAAAAATATGAAGCCCGTTGGTGTTAAAAGGCAGGGGTCACTTCATGACGGGAAAGGAAGCGCTTCGGATATAAGGGCAAAAATTAACGCCAATGAAAATGCAGAAAACCTGATGCCCGATACATCAACAGTAATTTTCGGAAATGCATTAAAGGCAAACTGTGAAATATATGAAAAACTTGTACTTTATAAACTGCGTACAATAAATGCAGATGAACTTAAAAATGTTCCCGATGTTAACGAGGGATTGGAAAACAGAATTATTCAGATGAGCCACAAGGCAACAACTCTCGATGAACTTTTAGAACTTGTTAAAACAAAACGCTACACAATGGCACGTATAAGACGAATTTTAACCAATGCACTTTTGGGAATTACAAAAGAAGATATCATAAAATCTCCCGAATATATACGGGTTCTTGCAATGAATAAAAAGGGTATGCAGATTTTATCCGACCTTCGTGACAATACGGATATACCAATAATCACAAAGGTTGCAGATGCACCAAAGTCGGCAATGCTTGAAGCAGATGTACGTGCAACAAACATATATTCGTTGCTTACAAACACACCATCTATGGCAGATTACACAACATCGCCCGTGATTTTATAATTGCCATAAAATTTAATTGTTGCCATATTTTAAAAAGTATGTTATAATTATAACAATGTTTTAAAGCATAGGGATAATCCCTGTTATTATAAGGAGGAAAAAACATGTTAGTATCAGCTACAGAAATGTTGAAAAGAGCTGTTGAAGGCAAATATGCCGTAGGACAGTTCAACATCAACAATCTTGAATGGACAAAGGCTATTCTTCAGACAGCACAGGAAAATAACTCTCCTGTTATTCTTGGTGTTTCCGAAGGTGCAGGTAAGTACATGACAGGCTTCAAAACAGTTGCTGCAATGGTTAAAGCAATGATTGAAGAATTAAACATCACAGTTCCTGTTGCACTTCACCTTGACCACGGCACATACGAAGGCTGCCTAAAGTGTATCGAAGCAGGTTTTTCATCAGTAATGTTTGACGGTTCACACTTCCCAATTGATGAAAACAAGGCTAAAACAACTGAATTGGTTAACATCTGCCGCGAAAAGGGTATTTCTATCGAAGCAGAAGTTGGTGCAATTGGCGGTGAAGAAGACGGCGTTGTAGGTTCAGGCGAAATTGCAGATCCAAACGAATGTAAGACAATCGCTGACCTTGGTATCGATTTCCTTGCTGCAGGTATCGGTAACATTCACGGTAAATATCCTGAAAACTGGAAGGGTCTTGACTTTGGCGCTTTGGCAAAAATCAAGGAACTTACAGGCGATATGCCATTAGTACTTCACGGCGGTACAGGTATCCCTGCTGAAATGATTAAAGAAGGTATTTCTCTTGGCGTTGCAAAAATCAACGTTAATACAGAATGTCAGCTTTACTTCCAGGCTGCTACAAGAAAGTACATTGAAGAAGGTAAAGACCTTGTTGGTAAGGGCTTTGACCCAAGAATGCTTCTTGCTCCGGGCTTTGAAGCTATCAAAGTTATCGTTAAAGAAAAAATGGAACTTTTCGGTTCAGTAAACAAGGCGTAAGCAATAAATTAAGCGGTGTGAAATTCACACCGCTTTTTTATATTTTGTAAAATATTAAATTTGTCTTTTGCGTTACAGACAACTTTTTACATCCCGTCACACAAGGGATAGGAAAAATTGTTTGTAATTAACAAACTGAACCGCAGGGTTACCCGAATCTGTATATTGATACTGCGAGGGTGAAGTTTGTTGATAGTTCAAAGGCAAAAAAGAAATCCGTATGCTCACACATACGGATTTCAACATATTATCCATCTTTTCCAAACCTATAAACTTCAAAAGCACTCATAAAATATTAATGCCTTTGAACGGTACAGGCAACTTTTTACATCCCGTTATTTTGTGATTTTATAAAGTGGTCCATATGCATTACAAGCTCTGTAATCCTGACCTTCCTTATCCATACCGAAGGCATTCCATGATGCAGGTCTGAAGATTTTTTCTTCAGGTACGTTGTGCATACAAACAGGAATTCTAAGCATAGAGCAAAGTGTAATAAGGTCTGCACCTATGTGACCGTAGGAAATAGCACCGTGGTTAGCACCCCAGTTGTTCATAACATCATAAGCCGTCTTAAATGCGCCCTCCCCTGTGCATCTTGGAGCAAACCAAGTGCAAGGCCATGTGTAATCTGTTCTTGCCCAAAGCTTATCTGAAACTTCATCAGGAAGGTTGATAGTCCAACCTTCAGCAATCTGAACAACAGGTCCAAGACCTTTTACAAGGTTTAGTCTTATCATGGTAGCAGGCATTTCGGCACGTGTTAAGAATCTTGAAGAAAACCCGCCGCCACGGAAATAACCAAGATCCGCCATATTCCATGTAGTGGATTTCATAATCAGCTCTGCATCTTCCTCTGTAACATCGTACCAAGGCTTCATAACATTGTTGCCCTTTTCATCCTTAACCTCACCGCAGGCATCAAGACAGCAAGCGCCTGAATTAATAAGGTGAATAAAGCCGTCGGCTTCCTTTGCCTTACCTTCAATTTCATAGCCCGTTACTCTTTTAACGGCATCCCCGCTCCAGTATGTACGAACATCCGCGAACATCTGCGCTCTGTTTGTAAGAAGCTTGCCGAAAAGCATACCGATACCGTTTAAAACGTCATTTTCTGTGGCAAGTATGTAAGGCTCCCTTGCACCGTTCCAGTCAAATGAAGTATTAAGCATTGCTTCGGGGAAGTCACAGTTAGGGTAGAAATCTGTCCACTGTCTTTGACCCTGGAAGCCTGCCACAATTGCATTGTGACCAACCTTTTCCTCCTCACAGCCTTCGGGAAGATTTTCATTGCCGTTCATAAGGTCTTTTATGATACACATCATTTTAACAACAAATTCAAACTGTTCTTCCTTTTCCTTGTCAGAAAGCTGTAATTTTTCAGGGTTCTTGTCAAATCCCATAACGCATTTTTCCTTAGCCCACGCAAGTGCTTTTTCAAATTCCGCCTTGTCGTAAATGCCCTCTGTCATTCTTCTTATAATTTCAACCTCGTCTACGGATTCAACACGCATACCAAGATATTCTTCGATAAATGCAACGTCTATAATAGAACCGCCGATACCCATACAGATTGAACCAATCTGAAGATATGACTTGCCTCTCATGGTAGCCGCCGCAACAGCCGCACGACCGAATCTCAAAAGTTTTTCCTGAACGTCTGCAGGAATTTCGGTATCAGTCATATCCTGTACATCATGGCCGTAAATGCCAAACGCAGGAATACCTTTCTGGGCATGAGAAGCCAAAACTGCAGCAAGGTAAACAGCACCGGGTCTTTCAGTACCGTTAAATCCCCATACGGCCTTTATTGTATTTGTATCCATATCCATTGTTTCGGAACCGTAGCACCAGCAAGGTGTAACAGTAAGTGTAATGTCTACACCTTTCTTTTTGAATTTATCAGCACAAGCCGCCGCTTCTGCAACACGTCCGATTGTAGTATCTGCAATAACAACCTTTACAGGTTCACCATTTGAATATTTAAGATTTTCTTCAAACAACTTTTTGGCAGCCTTTGCCATATTCATTGTCTGGTCCTCAAGTGATTCTCTTACCTTTAAAACTCCGCGTCTGCCATCAATGGTAGGGCGGATGCCTATAACAGGATAATCCCCCACTAATCTGTTTTTAGCCATAATTATACCTCCGTTATTTTATTGATAATTTAATTATATACCTATACAAAATTAATTTCTTGTGTTATAATGGACAAAAGTATAAAAATATTCACATTTTGAGGTGTTAATATGGCTTTTAATGAAATCAAGCTCCACGGCACGGAAGATTTTCCCATTGAACTTTACTGTATAGACAAAAATCATCCCAAATACGAAATGGCACACCACTTCCACACAAACCTTGAAATAATACGTATTTTAAGTGGAAATGCCACTGTTTCACTTAATGACAGACACTACGATGCAAAGCCGGGTGATGTGCTTTTTGTAAACAGCAATGTTATACATAGTGCATTGCCCGAAAACTGCTGTTATGAATGTATTGTTTTTGACTCACGTTTTATTGGAATAAATTCAGAACTTGAAAACTTTATAAACAGAATTATAAACCACGATATTGTTTTAAAAGAGTTTTCAACAGATACAGAAATAAATAAAATAACCGCCAATCTTTTTGAATCGCTTAAAAATCCAAAAAACAAGTTTGCGGTTATGGGAAATTTATATACACTTTTCGGGGAATTTATAAACAAAAACCACTTTGACGAAAAACTGCATATAGAAGATGACAATGCAAAAAACCTTTACAAGCTGAAAAAAGTTTTAAACTTTATGCGTGCATCCTATTCAAATCATATTACACTTGATGATATGGCAAAGACGGCAGGTGTTTCACCAAAATATTTCTGCAGCTTTTTTAAAAATATGACCTCTAAAAAGCCTATAGAATATTTAAACAGCTACCGTATTGAAAAGGCATCGGCAATGCTTCTTGCATCTGACGAATCCGTAACGGATATCGCATATTCCTGCGGCTTTAATGACCTTAGCTATTTTATAAAGGTTTTTAAAGACTTTAAAGGGATATCTCCGAAAAAATTCAGAAAGGATAAAGTGTAGTAAATGTCCCTTGCCTTTTTATTTCTCTTTTCTGTAGAGTCCCGGATTTATCCCCATTCTCTTTTTGAAAAAAACAGTGAGATGACTTGCATCGCAAAGTCCTATCCTTTCGGCAATTTCCGCCATAGTAAGTTCTGTATATTGAAGAAGGTTACAGATTTTATCAAGCCTTATTTTATTAAGATATTCAGTAATACCGCAGCCAAGTTCCTTAACAGCAAGCCGTTCCGCCTGTGTCTTTGAATAATTCGTCAAGCGACAAATATCCGCCAGTTTAAGCATACACGGGTCATACTCTTTAAAAATTGCAGAAAGCTTTGAAGAAAAAGTTGTTTTTTCATTTGTTATGTTATGTACAGAATTCAATATAAGCCTTTCAAACATATTTATATACAAATTAACATTAATCGGCAATGGATTTTTTAAAAGTCCTACACATTCCCCAAAGGTCTTTTCCGGCGGCGAAACATTAATAACCGCAGGAAAAAAATTAAAATAGGTACTTACCATACGGTATATATTTCTTTCATCATCACAGGAATAAATATCAAGCCCGATTTGAGAATAACCTTTTTCAGACACTATTTTGTGTGAAACATCTTCCGGCATTATAAACATTTGATTTTTATGTACCTCAACACCATTATCCCCCGAGTAAAGCATTATTTCACCCTCTGTGATGTAATTTATATGCCACACCTTGCAGTGCCTGTGAAAATCAAGCACATAACCTTCGTTTCTGTTGAAAACATGCAAATGACAGTATGGCTGCGGCAAATCCGTTCTTACGGACACATCCGTCATGCTAATCGCCTCCTATGGTTCTATTATACAATTATATGTTTCTGTCGTCAATTGAAAGTTCTGTTATTATTTGATAATATACAGTTATATTGTTAAGGTCAGGAGGGTTCTGTTATGAAAAGCTCAAATAACGAATATTTCAATTTACTCAAAACATGGGCGGACAGTCTTATATCATTGCAGGTAACAGACAGTAAGCACAAGGAATTTTACGGCGGAATTATGTGCCCTGCATGTAAACGTATGCACGGCAGAATCGGAGATACAATGTATCCATTGGTTTACCTTTATTCCGTAACCGGCGATAAAAAATATTACAATGCCGCAAAGCTTTCATTTACATGGGTTATAAACAATATGCAAAAAAACAAAGGAGTGTTTATAAACGATGCCGACTCCACATGGTGTGGAATTACATCATTTTTCAACATTCAGCTTGGAGAGCTTTTGTACGAGCTTAAAGAATTTATAGCTCCTGAAGATTACAAACATTGGTACAAAACCTATGAAGATACCTGCGAATTTTTATATTCCGACAAATTTCCTCCCAAGAATGCGGTTGTAAATTACATTGTTGCCACCGCAACATCTATGGCAATAGCCTGGAAACTGACAGGCAAAGAACAATACTGCGAAAAGGCTAAAAAAATTGCAAAAATAGTGCTTAAACACTTTACAGACGAAGGTTTTTTGTTTGGTGAAGGTAAAATACCCACGCTTACATCAACTCCAAAGGGATGTTATGCGGTAGACATTGGTTACAATGTAGAGGAATCTCTTCCAAACCTTGCTATATATCTTAAGTATATTGACAATGACGATGATATAAAGACAATTGTCTTAAAATCCCTGAAGGCACATCTTGAATTTTTGCTGCCTGATGGAGCATGGGACAATTCTTGGGGTGCACGCACTGCAAAATGGACGTACTGGGGAAGCCGTACAGCAGACGGTTCTCAGACTGCATACGAATATTTTGCGGATTATGACGATGCATTTTTTGAGGCTGCTCACAGAAATTTTGAACTATATAAAAAATGCACGGTAAACGGACTTCTCGCCGGAGGTTTGCACCACAATGAAATGAATGAGCCTGTTTGCATACACCATAGCTTTTGCCACCTGAAAGGTATTATCTGTATGGCAAAAACAGTTCATAAACGCACCGCCGGCATAAAGCTTCCCCGAGAAGTGTTTGACGGCATAAAGCAGTACAAAACAATGGATGTTTCTGTTGCCAAAAGAGGTGAGTGGACTGCAACATTTTCATGTGACGACTATGCAATAAAGGTTCCGGAAGATACACCGTCAGGCGGTGCAGTAACACTGCTTTACCACAACAAAACAGGAGTTATATTAACAGGCGGACAGAATGAATACGAGCTTGTAGAGCCTAATAATATGCAAATACCAAAACATTATGATAATGTATGTCAGCTTACAAGAATAGAGACTGAAAAAGACGGTGAACGTTACAAAAACACATTCGATACAACTGCCAAAACAGAAATATCCGATGATGGAAAAACAATTACCTATAAAGCTCAGGGGGCTTTGAAAAATTTTAAACATGAAGAAATTTCAACCTGCTCCATAACCTATACGCTTACAGAGGAAAGCTTTAAAATAAGTGCATCGGCAGACTGCGAAAATGCAAAGCTTATAATACCTGTTGTAACCGTACCGTGTGAAAATATAAAAACAGACAAAAATACGGTTACCATACAAAAGGAAAATGCAGTTGTTGAAATTGAAGGTTCAAAAAATATAGACCGTGATTTATCAAAGGATAAAAGAATTTTCAACTGTAACGGAGGCTTTGCAACAGCACACTTTACTGTTGATATAAATAAGAAAGAAACAATTACCTTGACTTTAAAAGTAAAATAAAAAAACATTGCAGTGTATGGCTTCCTGAATAAATAAAAAAATCACAAGGAAAAATCAAAATTCCTTGTGATTACTTGCTTTATGGCAAAAAAATCCCCCAATATTGCCGTGTGATTTCATATTTACAACCTGCTTTCGCAGGTGGGTACGTCCCGAAGGTTTATGGGCTTCTCAAATAAATTTGAGCATGCACGCAGGCTTCGGAGAACTTGTTCCCTTTTAAAATGTGTTGGTTATAAATATGCGAAAATAATCACGAACATATCAGGGATAATTTCTTTTTATTTCATTAACTATATTATATCCAAATTATATGAATTATGCAACTGTTTTATTTTTACAAATTAATGACAAATTAATCCAAAAAGTCAAATTCACCTTCACAGCGTTCACGAAATTCATTGAAAACCTTCATAACGATTGCCTGATCTTCTACGATTTCAAGTGTTTCTTCACCGTTTTCGTCAACTACGATAGACATAATGTAAACATCACTTTCTTCTGCAGCTTCTTCAAAAAATTCTGTAAGTACGAAGTATGTTACACCGTCCATATCGATAGTGTCAAGGTGTTCAAAAGGAACTGCCTCGCCACTTTCCTCGTCAATAAGCTCGATTATATTATTTTCCATTTCCTCGTTCATTTCTTCATTAAATTTATCAGCCATTTCAAATTCATCCTTTCTTTTTAAAATCAAGATAGTTTTGCAGAATTATCTCCGCCGCCACAGTATCAACAACTGCTTTGCGTTTTTTTCCTCTGGTGTTTGTTTCGTTTAAAAAGTTTATGGCACTTACGGTAGATAAACGCTCGTCCCACATAACGACTTCAAGCCCTGTTTGTTCCTTCAGCATATCGCCGAATTCTATACAGGCTTCTCCCCTTTCACCGATTGTGTTATTCATATTTTTAGGCAGTCCCACAACGATGGTTTCAACATCGTACTGCTTTGCATATGCAACAACATCCTGCAAGACCTTTTCAACTCTTCTGGAGCTTATTGTACCTACACCCTGCGCCATCATACCCAAAGGGTCTGTTAGCGCAACACCTGTGCGTGCCACACCAAAGTCAACACCAAGTATTCTTTTCATCTGCAAACCTCTTTTCTGACGATATTATACCACATATTGGGATAATATAGCAATATATTTTTAAAATTTATTGAAAAACAAAGCTTTTTATAGTATAATTGGTATGGAAATAAAAGGAGGAATCCATTATGTCATCAAATCAGGATATGGTAATAGAAAAATACGGTAATGGAAACAGGGAGGACAGACGTGCAACAAAATCCCGTACATCTTCTTTGGAATTTCACTACACAAAAAAGCACCTGGAAGAATATATAACAAAAGAAACCCGCATACTTGAGGTTGGCTGTGCCACGGGGTATTACGGAATGTATTATTACGACAAGTGCAAAGAGTATGTTGGAGTTGATATTGTTCCAAGTCATATAGATATATTCAAAAATAAAATTGAGCGGGCAAATGCAGATAACGTATCCTGTCAGATTGGTGATGCAACAAACCTTGAGAATATAGCAGACGAAAGTTTTGACGCGGTACTGTGTCTTGGTCCCATATATCATCTTACAACTGATGAATCCAAGCTTGTTTTTGCGGAATGTAATCGTGTTTGCAAGAAAAACGGTATAGTTGCTTTTGCATACATCAACAAAATAGGTGCTTATGCAGGTGCGTGCATTTACGATGACTGGAGAGATGTATACCCCAATGAAAAAAGTAATAAATTAGTGCTTGAAATGAATACAGACGATTCACAAACAGGGTTGTTTTACTATTCTACCCCGGAAGATATGGAGAAACTTGCAAAGCAGCACGGACTTACAAAGCTAAAAAATTTAGGCACAGAGTTTATGATTACAAAAAAAATTGTAGACGACATGACGAGTGAACGGTTTGAAATGATGAAACCTCTTTATGATTATATGACGTCTTATGAAAGCTGTACTGGAATGAGTAATCACGCTTTGCTTATTTGCAAAAAGTTATAAATACGAAAGCCCTCCTTGTGTAAAGGAGGGTGGCACGCAGAGCGTGACGGGAGGATTGTAAATGGATAGAAAGCATAATAAAAATATAGTTCCGTTTGCAAAAGAACTCAGAAAAAATATGACCAAAGAAGAACGTCGAATGTGGTATGATTTTTTAAGAAATTACCCAATACGATTTACAAAACAAAAAGTACTGGGAAAATATATAGCTGATTTTTACTGCGCCAAAGCAAAATTGGTTATAGAGCTTGATGGTTCTCAACATTACGAAGATATTGGCATTATAAACGATGAACAAAGAACTAAATATTTAGAAAATTATGGTATAAAAGTTATCAGATTTTCAAACCTTGATGTATTGATGAATTTTGAAGCAGTATGCACACTTATTGATAATACTGTAAAAGATATAGAAAAAATATGATTATTACAACCCCTCAGTCAAATCTTCGATTTGCCAGCTCCCCTTACACAGGGGAGCCTTTCAGAAGAACCGTAGAAACTGCTTCATCAAGCCCTCCTTGTGCAAAGGAGGTTGGCACGCAAAGCGTGACGGGAGGATTGTTTGTAAAAACATCATCTACATACACAATACAGAAATTCAATTATCCGAAAGGAGAAAAATATGAACTTAACAAATCCCGCAACAATAAAAAAGATAATGGATGGTCTCGGAAGAGGTTTTAACAAGGCATTAGGTCAGAACTTTCTGATAGACCAGTCCGTTTTAGACAGCACTATAGAGGCATCAGGTATTGATGAGAGATATGGTGTAATAGAGGTTGGTCCCGGTATAGGTACACTTACGGTAGAACTTTCAAAGCACGCAGGCAAGGTTGTAGCAATAGAGCTTGACCGTGGCATTGCAGAATATTTAAAGGGTGCTTTTGTGGCATACGATAATGTGGAAATTGTGCAGGGTGATGCACTAAAAACAGATTTACAGAAGATTATTGACGAACATATGCCAAATATGCCCGTTGTGGTAATTGCAAACCTGCCATACTACATTACAACACCCCTTATAATGAAATTTTTAGAGGACGGCTTGCCCTTAGAATCCATAACAGTCCTTATACAAAAAGAGGTTGCAGAGCGTATTGTATCCCCTGCAGGCAAAAAGGACTACGGTGCAATATCCGTTGCTGTGCAGTATTACTGCAACCCTGAAATTGTACGTCTTGTGCCGCCGGACAGTTTTATGCCACCGCCAAAGGTTACTTCCGCAGTAATCAAAATGGACATCAAAAACCATGTAAAACCACAGGTTGAAGATGAAAAAAATCTCTTTAAGGTGGTACACGCCGCATTCGGTCAGCGCAGAAAGACATTGGTAAATGCCCTTTCTTCCGCCTATCCAATGCCTAAGGAAGATATTGCAAACATTGTTAAAGACATAACAAACAATGAAAAAATACGCGGTGAACAGCTTGATTTACGTCAATTTATACAAATTTCGGAAAAATTAAAATAAACTCTTGTTTTAAAAGTAAATTTAGTGTATAATGTTAAATGTCGTAGATTGGAATTTTACGAAGCAAAAAATTAAAAGTTTAAATATAAGGAGGAAGTCAAAATGACAGACAACAAGATGGCTCTTCAGTGGATTGAAGAGATGAAAGCTATGCTTAATCCTGACAACGTAGTTTGGATTGACGGCTCAAAAGAACAGTTAGACGCTCTTAGAGCTCAGGCTGTTGAAGATGGCACACTTATTAAATTGGATCAGGAAAAGCTTCCCGGCTGCTACCTACACCGTACAGCTCCTAACGACGTTGCTCGTGTAGAAGACAGAACATTTATCTGCGCTAAGACAAAAGAAGCTGCAGGTCCTACAAACAACTGGATGGATCCACAGGAAATGTATGCTAAGCTTACAAAGCTTTATACAAATTCTATGAAAGGCAGAACCATGTACATTATCCCATTTATCATGGGTCCTGCAAAGTCTCCTTTCTCAAAAGTTGGTATCGAAATTACAGACAGTATCTACGTTGTTCTTAACATGGACATCATGACACGTGTTGGTAAAATCGCTATTGAAGAACTTAGCGAAAAAGGTGATTTCACAAAGTGCCTACACTGTACAGCTGACGTAAATCCTGAAGAAAGATACATCGTTCAGTTCCCAGAAGATAACACAATCTGGTCAATCAACTCTGCTTACGGCGGTAACGTTCTTCTTGGTAAGAAATGCTTTGCTCTACGTATTGCATCATTCCTTGGTAAGAACGAAGGTTGGATGGCTGAACATATGCTTATCCTTGGTCTTGAAAATCCACAGGGTGAAGTTAAGTACGTTTCTGCTGCATTCCCAAGTGCTTGCGGTAAGACAAACCTTGCTATGCTTATTCCTCCAAAGGAACTTGAAGGTTACAAAGTATGGACAGTTGGTGACGATATAGCTTGGCTACGTGTTGGTCCTGACGGTCGTCTTTGGGCTATCAACCCAGAAGCCGGTTTCTTCGGCGTTGCTCCGGGAACAAGCTCAAAAACAAACAAAAATGCTCTTCTTACAACAATGAGCAATACAATATTCACAAACGTTGCACTTCGTGACGACAACACAGTATGGTGGGAAGGTCATGACGACGAAACTCCTGCACACTGCACAGAATGGAAGGGTGAAGAATGGACATCTGATTCAGAAGAAAAAGCTGCTCATCCTAACTCAAGATTCACAGCTCCGGCTCGTCAGTGCCCATGCATTTCTCCTGAATGGGAAAATCCTGCAGGTGTACCTATCAGCGCTATTATCTTCGGTGGCAGACGTGCTAAAACTGCTCCATTGGTATATCAGTCATTTGACTGGAACCACGGTGTATTCGTAGGTTCAACAATGGCTTCTGAAACAACAGCTGCAGCAGCAGGTGCAGTTGGTGTTGTAAGACGTGACCCAATGGCTATGAAACCATTTATCGGTTACAACGTTGGTGACTACTTCGCACACTGGATTGAAATGGGTAAGAAAATTGCTAACCCTCCAAAAATCTTCAATACAAACTGGTTCAGAAAGAGCGATGACGGCAAATTCTTGTGGCCTGGTTTCGGTGACAATATGCGTGTTCTTCTTTGGATTCTTGACCGTTGCGACGGTAAGGTAGACGCTGTTGAATCTCCGATTGGTTACCTTCCAAAGAAGGAAGACCTTAACCTTGCAGGTCTTGATATCAGCGAAGAAGATTTGAACGAACTTCTTAAAGTTGATAAGGAAGTATGGCTTGACGAAGTTGCTCAGATTAAGGAACTTTACGCAGGTTTTGAAAAGCTTCCTGCAGAACTTGCAGAACAGCTTAAGGCTTTGGAAGCAAGACTTAACAAATAATTTTTTGGCGATGTAAAAAAAGTGCATATCGCAAAAAGAAAATTTAATAATATTTTCTGATATGTGGAAAAGCCGATGTGAAAATCGGCTTTTCTTTTTTATTAATCTTTTTACTACGAACAATCTTCACCCTCGCTGTATCTTTATACAGCTTCGGGTAACCCTTCGGTTCAGTTTGTCAGTTCTGCTTCTTTTTATGCTGATTTATGCCGCATACAATTCAATTCTGACACTTACGGCATTCTTTTCGAGAATACAGACCATTGATTTGACAGTTACCTTCAAAGACTGTATGAAAGCCATAATGCTTTGCTTTTTTGAGGTTACAACGTTAAGGTTTGTTATGGCATTTGTAAGACTTACGGCGTTTAAAGGCTATAAAAAGGAAAAACTTGATTGGGGACGCATTGAACAAAAGAAGATGAATATTTAACAGAAACTCAAAACACACTTGTATCTTCATCTGCTTGTGACTTCATTCAGGGATGGTATTATTCCAAAGTACTTCCTTTAGATGAATGTGAGTCATTTATAGATAAATATGAAAATCGGTGATCATTTAGCATAAAAAAATATGTATATCCAAGGGATTTAGCCATAAAAAAACCGATCTCCCAATCGTTAGATTTTGGTCTAACTTTTGGGGTCGGTTCACTTTTTCACATTCCTTTTTCAGTTTAATTTAATTTGTGTATCATATCACAGGTAAGGCATGCGCTCCATCCGTAATCACGGATGCTCTGTACACGAACATCTATGTTATAAGGCTCTATAGGTTCGCCCTTTCTATTTAGCTTGTTTGGCTCAATTATGTTTGCAGAATCGTAAAATTCAAAAATTACACCTTTCTTTTCGTACCACTGCCCAACAAGCTTTACGGTTTTTTCCGTAATATCCCTTGCAACCTTGTCAAAGCCATATTCCGAAAGTCCTTCGGCAATCATATAATTAAAGTTTATCCACACAGGCCCCTTCCACATGTCGATACCGTATGTAGCATCATCCACAGAAATACTGGGTACGGCAACCTCAGTATAAAATTCATTTGGATTTGTAAGATGTTCAACAAGTCTTTTTGCTTTATCCTCGTCACAAACACCTGCAAAAAGAGGTAGAAATGATGCCACGGATTTTACCTTGTGAAGCCTTTCGGTTTCTGTGTCGTAATCATAATAAAAGCATGTTTCCTCGTCCCACAAAATTTTATTTATAGAAGCTTTCATTCTTTCGTATGCATCGTCGTACCTTTTAAAATCTTTCCCTATTTCCTTTGCTATTTTACTCATATAACGCATTTCGTTTGCCATAAAGCAAGAAAAATCTATTGCTAAAAGATATGTCGCATCGTCAAATCTCGGGGAATTGTCCATGCCCGACTCACCGCATCTGCAAATCAAATCATTTACAGATACATACCATTGGAACAAATCCTCCCTTTCCATACGGTTTTCATAACACCACTCTAAAAACTTGCCGTTTTTCTCAAATACATTTTTTAAAAATTCTCTGTTCCCCGTTTTTTCATACACAAGCCAGGACCCCCATGCAAGTATGGGTGACTGTGTTTCTTTGCTTGTTCTGGGATGATCAAGCCCAAAGGCTGAACAACAGGGGATAAATCCGTTTTCCCTTTGGTTGCAAAAAACTGCCATAATCATGTCTTCTGCAATTTCAGGCTTCACATTACGAAAGCCGATTGCATGAAATGCAGAATCCCATATCCACACAAATCTGTGAGGCAATCTGTCGGGTGTGGAAAATATCCTGTCATACTGGTATTCAGGTGAGTAAAGCTGTGTTTTCATTACGGAAATACATTTTGAATAAAGCAGGTCATAATTCCCTTCAATTGAATGTTCTTCAAAATATGCTCTTTTAACTTCCTCCGCCTTTTCAATATCTGCCTTTATACCTTCTTTTACCTTTTTTACTACTTCTTCTTTTGATTTGCCGAATGCAAAGGCAAACTTGTTGCCCTCACACAAAAGTGCAGTATATTCTCCGTCCTTTGTATCCTGAACCTCCACATCACCTTCAAAAATTCTGTCATACCTTCCTTCCACAAAAACAACAGGCATTGCTGTTTCGCAAACCTGACCGATTACAAGGTGTGTGTTATGATATATTATTTTTATACTTCCCTTTGGGGTATCCGCGTTTATCCAGTCACCGCAAACGGCGTTATAGACAAGGTCATCCACCTTGTGCCCCACAATTGCAAGTTCACGCCTTACCTTTGAATAGAACTTTATACCTATTCTGTCACCCGAAAGCATACCTGCAAAATCGTCACTCATATGTGCTTCACCGTCTAAAGCTGAAAATGCAAAAAGCTGTCCCTGTCCCCATAAATTTGGTATTTTCATATTAAATCCTCCTGTTGACTTTTGTTAAATTTATTGTATAATATCATTATAATATCAAAATATTGATTTTTTTTATAATAAAAATGACCTATTATTATATTTTTTTGACTTCGGGGTGGTTATTATATGCAAACCAACTATTTTAAATATGAAAATTATACTGAACACAGCTTCCCTGTATATTCATCTGTACGAAAAAATGTGAAAAATCTTTTCAACAGTCATTTTCACAAGGATGCCGAGATTATAAAGGTTATAAAGGGAACAATTAAGGTATCTACAGGTACAGCACAATATATATTAAGGGAAAACGACATCATATTCTTTTCCCCCTTTTCCGTGCACCGTGCCGAAGCCGAAACCATAGAGGTTGAAACACACGCAATAACCTTTGACCCGGATATTATAAAAAAAGATGTGGATTATTCCTATACAGGGGACAGTCATCTGCTATTTGATAATGAAAATCCGCAAAATAAAGAAGTGAGTAAAATTTTCGACAGTATGTTTGACGCATACTGGAGTAAAAACGGCGCTTATAAACTAAGAATAACATCAGGACTGTTGATGCTTTCTGCTCTGCTTATAGAGTGCAACTTCATACTTTCGGACAACAGCAGTATTAAAAAGCTTTGCACCCTGCCCGCAATTGAATATATAAAGGAAAATTATAACAGTGAAATACGTGTTTCAGAGCTTGCTGCACTTTTAAACTTCTGCCCGGAGCATTTTACCCGCATTTTCAAAAAGGAAAACAAAAAAACGCCTGTTGAATACATAGCTGACTATCGTATAGGAGAGGCGTTAAAGTTACTTTCCGAAAACAAATATTCCATTTCAGAAATTTCAAATATGACGGGATTTTCAAGCTCCAGCCATTTTGTAAAGGTTTTCAGGCAAAAGCTTAATACAACACCGGGTAAATACTGTAAACAACACACTTAATTACTTGCTTTTTTCCACTTACCCGGTGAAACACCCACATAGGCTGTGAATATTTTTGATACACTTGATGAAGAAATAAAAGCTCTTGGCAGAATACGTCTGTACAGTGCTGTTGCACTTATAAATCTTGAAAGACTTATGGAAGCTACAGAAATTGTAAACCCAGACTTTGTAATGAGTGACATCAAGGAGGGTGAACTTTCCGTTTCACAACTTTGGTTTGAACTGTATCGCAGGCTTTATGCAAAAGAAAAAGGTGTTGAATATAATCCCGATAACACACTGCTTATAAAAGAGGCAGACGAAAAATATCCGCTACCTAAAAAATCAGACTTCAGAATGCACGATTAATAAGTAAAAATTACTAACAGAAAACCCACAGTGAAATCACTGTGGGTTTTGTTGTTTAATTATTCGTACTTAGTCCAGTCTGTAACATCACGAAGAGAAGTCCATTTTTCATAAACATTATTCTTCATAACATAGTTGTGGCTGTTAGTTGCTTCCTGAACAGGTAGGTAATACCAAACTGATTCGTTGCTGTTATCCGGCCATTTAACCATTTCGTCTAGCAAATCATCAGCATATTCAGGAACACGGTTAAGTACTCTGTTAATCATAGTCATTGCCTCAGCACGTGTAATGTACTGGTCAGGCTTGAATGTACCGTCTTCATAACCTCTTATCCAACCGTGTGCCGCAGCCTCGTGAATTTCATCAGCTGCCCAATGACTGTCAACATCGTTAAAGTTGTCCATAACTTCAAATTCTGAATCGTCAAATCTTGCACAGATTACTGCAAATTCTGCACGGGTAATGTTTGCATCGGGAACAAATGCGTTTGTTGTTCTACCATTTACTATACCAAGTTTTACCATTGTGGAAATTGCTGTGTTGTACCAATCTTCACTGTCAACATCGTTAAAGTTGTTGTTTTCTGAAAGATTTCCGTCTCTGATTTCAGATTCAAGAAGTCTGAAGAAAATTGATGTTACTTCTGCACGTGTAATGTTATCATTAGGTCTTACAGTACCGTCGGGATAACCTACTACATATGCAAAGTGGTCTTCACCGTTTAAGCCGTCAGGTGTAGGATGACCGTTACCTGCTGTGCCGTTATCCTTAACCCAGTCTGCATATACAGTGATATTTTTTGTCATTGTAACTTCATCTGTGTCTTCTGAAAGTGCTTCATCAATGTGCCATCCGTCGAATACATAACCATCTTTTACAGGAATCTTATCAAGTTCTACAACTGTATTCGGGTTATATTTTTCACTCGGAATATTGTTACCACCGTTAGTGTCATATTTTAGTGTGTAAACAGTAGAGCCTCCGCCACCACCGCCGCCACCTTTACGTGACCACTGTGCAACAAAAGTAATGTTTCTGTCTACTGTTACTGTATCACCGGGGTTGAATGTTGTTTCTTTTTCATTCCAACCCTTGAAGTTATAACCGTCACGTGTAGGAGCCGCATTTACTGTAATTACTTCACCTACATCGTAAGCTTTGGCTGTGTAATCTACACCTTCCGCACCTGTACCGCCGTTAAGGTCATATATTACCTTATACTGCTTAACAAAGAAGCCAAGTATTGTAACATCGTGGTCAGGCATTACAAACTGATTGTTATTAACATTAGCTGTATGTGTGTACCAACCTTCAAATGCGTGATTGTCAAGTGTTGGTTTTGCAGCAATATCAACAGTTGTACCGTAACGAACATTTGCAATATCTCTGTCTGAAATATCAGGAGCATTTGCAGGCTGTTCGCCGTAGTATACGTAATTTACGTTGTATGTATTTCTGTCGAAGTACAAGTCAATAACAAGATTGCCGTTTCCGTTTTTATCAACTGTTACATGACCGTATGCCTTACTACTGTTAGCTGTGTTAAGTGTAAAGCCCGTATGAACCTTTGGATCTGCTTCAACGTGCTGTCCTACATAAGCTGTTCTTGTGTATGAATCCGAATCAAGCTCGTAATCTGCCTTGTTGAAGGTTGTACCTGCATCAACTTTCTGGAACCAGTAATTAACCTTATATTCAACTATATTTGATGTAAAATTACCCTTTAGTACAACGTCCTTGTCAGGCATATCGAACTTTCCGCCTGTTACATTAACATCTTCTGTATTCCAACCGTCGAATGTAAAGCCCGGAATATTAGGAACATCTGCTACAGTAATTTTTGTGCCATAGCGTACATCTGACAATTCCATCGGAACTGCAGGAGCAACGTCAGGAACTATACCTTCGTATACATAAGTTACTTTATGAACATTTCTGTCATAGTAGAACTTAAGTGTAAGTGTACCGTCGCCTTTGATTGTGCCGTTTGCTGTACTGATATTGCTGTTATATGCAAAGCCTGTGTAATCCTTCGGAAGTGCACTTACGTCGGTACCTGTTGTACCGTGACGTGTTTCGCTTGAATCAAGTACATAATCTGTACCATCCGTATTCTGAAGATAATGTTCTACTTTATACGGAGTATTTGTATTTACTTCAAAGTTACCAAGAATGTGAACATCATAGTTCGGCATCTTGAATGTTCCGCTTACATGATTATCTTCTGTACCACGATACCATCCTACGAATGTGTAGCCTGCAGGTGCTGTAACCGGAGATGCTACTGTTACGTTTGCACCGTATGTATATGCTCCACCTGTCGGAAGTGCAGGTGCATTTGTTGGAATATCACCATCGTAACCGTAAGTTACATTGTACTTGTTTCTATCATAGTAAACTTTAAGAACCAAAGTACCGTCACCTTTGATTTCGCCCGAAATAGTGTCTGCACTTTCTACTTCGTTGTAAGTAAAGCCTGTGAATCTGTTAAGCGGTGTTGCTGTTACAGTATGACCTGTTGTACCTGTGAATGTTTCTTTGACTTCAGGTTTTGTTTCGTAAATACCGTCTGCTAAAGTTTCAAGATAGTGATGAACCTCAAACGGTGTGTTTTCACCGGGAGCGAAATAACCCTCAATCACCACATCACGGTTAGGCATTGTAAAGCTTGTAACGATGTTTGTTACTTCACCTCTGTACCAACCAATAAATGTGTAGCCTGCAGGAGCTGTTACTCTGTCTGCTACCGATACATTTGAACCGAAAACAAACATTTCTTCCGGAGGTAGTGAAGGTATGCTTGAAGGAATATCGCCTTCGTATTCATAAGTCACTTTATACAGATTTCTGTCATAGTAAAGTTTAAGTACCAATGAACCGTCCGCTGCAATAGTGCCTGTCTTTGTAGTTGCACTTTCAGCATCGTTGTATGTAAAGCCCGGTATTGCGATACTTATTGCCGTAACTTTCTCACCGGTTGTGCCATTTAGGTTCTGTGTTGTGTAAGGTTCATCCTCGTAGCCTGTACCGTCAAGCTTTTTAACATAATGTTCTACTTTGTACGCTGTATCTGTATTTGCTGTGAAGTAGCCATATACGTTAACATTTCTCTTCGGCATTTCAAATGAACCGCCGCTTACATTTACATCGTCAACGTGTACGTGCCATCCGTTAAATGTGTAACCTGTTGCAGTTGCATCGGCTTCAATGTTAACTGTTTCACCGTGATAGTATGAAGCTGTTACAGGAAGCGGTGTTGCATCTGTTGGAACTGTTCTTTCGTATTCATAGGTTACTGTGTACTTGTTTCTGTCGTAGTAAAGCTTAAGTACCAATGAACCGTCGCCCAAAATTGTACCCGATGCTGTGCTTTCTCCTGCATTATATGTAAAGCCTGCGAAAGTTGCAAGAGGTTTTGCCTCTACATCATGACCTGTTGTACCTGTGAAGTTTTCAGTAACCTCAGGTGTTGTAGCGTAGTTACCATCTGTACCCATCAGATAATGTTCAACATTATATTCTGTTCCTGAATCAGGTTTAAAGTAACCCTTAAGTATTACATCAGTATCAGGCATTGTGAAAGATGTAAGAGTATTTGTTACTTCGCCTCTGTACCAACCTACAAATGTGTAGCCTGCAGGAGCGTCTGCCTTATCTGCTACTGTTACATTTGCACCGTATGCGTATGTTGCATCTGCAGGAAGTGAAGGTACGCCTGAAGGTATGTCGCCTTCGTATTCATAAGTTACTGTATATTCATTTCTGTCATAGTAAAGCTTAAGTACCAATGAACCGTCTGCTGCAATAGTGCCTGTTCTTGTGCCTACACTTTCGGCTTCGTTGTATGTAAAGCCCGGTATTGCTATACTTGTTGCAGTAACCTCTGCACCTGTTGTACCTGTAAGATTCTGTGTTGTATAAGGATCAGCCTCATAACCTGTACCGTCAAGCTTTTCAACATAATGCTCTACTTTATACGCTGTATCTGTATTTGCTGTGAAGTAGCCATATACATTAACATTTCTCTTCGGCATTTCAAATGAGCCGTTGTTAACAGTCACATCCTCACCGTGTACGTGCCATCCGCTGAATGTGTAGCCTGTTGCAGTTGCATCGGCTTCAATGTTAACTGTTTCACCGTGGTAATATGAAGCTGTTACAGGAAGTGGTGTTGCATCTGTTGGAACTGTTCTTTCGTATTCATAGGTTACTGTGTACTTGTTTCTGTCGTAGTAAAGCTTAAGTACCAATGAACCGTCGCCTGCAATTACCCCTGTTGCTGTACTTACACCTGCATTATATGTGAAGCCTTCAAAGGTTGGAAGAGGATTTGCCTCTACATTATTACCTGTTGTACCTGTGAATTTATTTGTAACCTCAGGTGTTGAAGAGTAAGCACCGTCTGTACCCATCAGGTAATGCTCAACCATATATTCTGTACCTGTATTTGCTGTAAAGTAACCAAGCAAATGTACATCGTAATCAGGCATTGTGAAAGTTCCGTCAACTGCATTGTCAGTTGTACCTCTGTACCAGCCTGTAAATTCATAGCCTGCAGGAGGAACAGCCTTGTCGGCAACCGTTACAGTCTGTCCGTACTTGTATGTACCGCCTGTAGGAAGTGCAGGAAGACCTGTAATCTGTGTATCACCGTCGTAACCGTATGTTACCTTATATTCTTTTCTGTCATAATATACTTTAAGAACAAGCTTTCCGTCAGCTGTGATTTCACCTGAAATTGTAGATGCACTCTGTGTTGCATTGTATTCAAAGCCTGTAAATCTGTTAAGAGGTGTTGCTGTTACAGTATTACCGGTTGTACCGTAGAAGCTTTCTTCAAGTTCAGGTGTAGCTTCATAGACACCGTCTTCTAAAGTTTCAAGGTAATGTTCAACCTTATACGGTGTTGCTGTTGAAGGTTCAAAATAACCAACCAAAGTTACATCCTTAGCAGGCATTATGAACTTACCTTCGTTAATTGCAACGTCTGTCTGCAATGGGTACCAGCCAACGAATACATAGCCTTCAAGTGTTGCAGGAGCTGCAACTGTTACTTCACTTCCGTACTGTGCCGGATGCGATGCAGGTAGTGCAGGTGCCCCTGTTGTTTCTGTTGAATATTTGTAAGTTACATTATATGTATTAGGTGTAAATATACCTGTAATTTCAACATCCTCATTTGGCATTACAAATTCGTTGCCCGAAACAGTAATGTTTGAAGGATACTGCCATCCACTGAATGTATAACCCTCTTTTACAGGAACTTCATCAACTGCTATATCAGAGCCTGTAAAACGGTTGTATGAAGTATACTCAACGCCGTCTACCTTATATGTTACCTGATGTGCAACAAGCTCAGGTGTTTCAACCTCTGCCTGTGAATTGGAATTACTGTCATCAAGAGTAGCAAAGCCTGAATTTGTAGGAAGTATTCCATCCATTAATGTTACAGATGCTGCATCAATAACATCGTAATCAGGGATAACAGTAAATGTAACTACCAATCGTTTACCATAAAAATCGTTGTTATTTCCTCTTCCTTTTTCAGATACATAGTTTGCATCAAAGTCAAAACCGTCAACAGTAAGTCTGTCTTCAACTATAGTGTAGGAAAGGCTTGCGTCATCAACAGGGTCTGCCCATGTTCCGTCAGCTTTTTTTGCACTTGTCTGTAATTTAACTTCTGTAGCATTACCGTTTTCAAAATCGAAATACGGTGAAATGGTATCAACCATTGTAGCTTCCTCACCCATAGTAACTGTAGGGTGGTCAATTTCCTGAATGATAGATTCAAACAACATTGAAAGTGAATGAGTTCCGTCAGGAGTCATATAATAACCGTTGTTAATATCTCCTGTACCCGGAGATGTCATGCTTTCCGCATTGGGATAGTTTGACGACATATAGTGCATAAACTTATTGATATTTGCTGTCAAATCCGTTGCATTTGCATTTGTATCTATACAAACACCATAAACTGTAACATCAGCAACACTTTCCATTCTGCTTGCAGTAGCAATTGCATCATTTGCCACGCTTGAACTAAAGCCGGAACCGTGGTTAGGTTCACCGTCTGTAAATACGATAACTACTTCGTTACGGTCAACAGCACCTTCTGTCACCACTTGGCTTCTATTTTCCAAAACAGCCTCTGCAAGATTAAGACCGTAATCAACAGCAGTTGCGCCACCTGCGTCAAGTTCACCAACAGCATTCTTCAGTTCAGTAGCGCCTGCATCATCTACAGGAGTAAGATTTTTTACTACCTCGGAATAGTTATAACTACTGCTTCCGCCTGCACCCTTGTGATTTCCCTCTGTAATAATGGGGAAAGTACTGTTATAGTAGCTGTCATCTGCAAACTTTACTATAGAAATTGTGTGCATCTGGTCTTTGGAAAGACCCTTATTCATCTGTGCAGTTGTATCAATAAACGAATTAACTGCATTTTTAAGAGAAGTCATCTTATTAACGGTTTGAGTATTTATTACTGCTGAGTAAAACTGAATAACCGGATAAGCGTTTTCACGAGTTGCCGAAATACTACCTGACAAAACCGGATATATCAAAACCTCTGTTTCACCCTGTGAATATTCGTACATTTCAAAACCGTTAGCATCACGACCTGTATATGTTACAGCTGTGTACACAGGCTCCTGTTCCGTACCGGTATTTATGTAATATCCGGAAGTATCTTCCAACCCGTATGCGGTATGTTCTTCCTCAAAAATCCACCATCCTGTTGTATATGTATATTCGCTGCCTGTTTCCTCATTGTATCCGGTTATGGTAGTTGCTGTATAATTATCGTTCATGGAACCGGAAACATCAAGCACAAGAACAATATCGGTAGGAGAAACAATATTAGTCTGCTTCACCTCACCTGTTGTGTGTGCCGTAAGGGTAATGTCGATAGTACCGTCAGACTTTGCGGTAGAAGTTTTTGTATAAATAATACCGCCTGCCTGATTTGTGTTTTCTTTGGTATCGCTTTGAATTACCGTAGGTGCAGGGTCTGCTGCTACAGAAAATTCAAATACCGGTACAAATGTCATAACCATAGTAAAAACCAATAGCCATGATAAAATCCGTCTTTTTTTCATAAAACTACTCATCTCCTTGTTTTATAATATATAGAATTAATTTCAAACAATTTCATTTGCTTAATTTCCCTTGTATTTGCAAACGGAAATCATACACCTTTCATCTTCATAGTATTTACAGCTTCCGCACCATTGCTCACTGAAAAATTCCGATTTCAATTCAAAGTGCTTGCAGGGATCCTGCATTTGTGTAACTATTTTGTATCCGCAAGCTGTATACACAGGGTTTTCGGAAAGGTCAGGAAAAATCGGTACAGGGTCAATTGAGTTTCTTTCAAACTCCTCATAATATCCGTATTTGATTTCAAAGGTCTTATCCTTTACCTGAATCACCTTATAAATATCACCCTCGCGGATTTTTTTGTCATCCATGGCCTCCCTCCTTTAACAAAAAAAGTTTTATACCTTGACTATAATCAAAGTATAAAACTTTTTGTCTGAAAATACATCACCCGCAAAAGGTAAAAAAAGTATGATTTTCCACTATATGTAATTTTTTAAGTCATAACGGTTTATTGCCCCCGTCTTATTCATCGCCATAGATATAATCGATTTTACGGAATTTACGGAAATATGAAGCTTTTCGGAAATCTCCACATTGGAAAATCCAAAAGCTGCAAGTGTGGAAATTTCCCTTTCACGATTACTCAGATTAATTGCCACAGTCTTTTCCATTACCCTATTATGCAAACTGTGCCAACCATCAGAAATTTGCCTGTGTAATTCCTTAAAACACTTAAATGCATAAGGATCTGCCATATTAAGCCTGTCATCAAGCAGGCTTCCAAGATATCTTCGGTGCTCTGCCAAAGTTCCGAGCAGTTTATCAGCAAGAGCAATTTCTATTGCCTTATCCAAATGAGAAACAGCACTTTCAATATCACCGATATATTTGTAGGAGATAGCACACAAAAGCCTTAAATAAAGCTCTGCTATTACAACTCTTTCTGCCTTTGTCTGAGCCACCATAGGTTCAATTATATATGGCAAGGTCTTCATAAGAGCAAGTCCCTTGACATCATCATATTCAACATTTCCGACTGCCAGTGAAAAAGCCATTTCCATAAGATATTTTATGTAAAAAACCTTTGCCGCCGGAAAAGCATCGGCAGGAATAACTTCAAAGCGCCCACGTCTGAACCAATCCGGAAAATCAGCCATATTACGAATTGCACTGTCAGCCGAAGCATGAGCAAGGTGTATAAGCTCGTGGTCAATTTCACTTTTGCATGGTGCTTCACTTATATGACGCTTTGCCCTTTTCCATAAATCAATATCTCCACGCCATATTGCACACAACGAAAGAAGCATACCACCGGCAATGGTAAAAAAGAAGTCGGTGTGAATATTAAGAATCTCATTTGCGTGGCTGTAAACCTTATCTATTTCACCTCGGCTGTAGGCAACTTCGGCTTCAAAAAGCAGTCTTGCCTCGGGATTATCGGATAATTCCTTACCGCATTCATCTGCCATACCCGCTGTATGGTAAAGATTTGTCATATTAAGGAAGGGTGTTTTTCGTGGTATAAAAATTTGATGGTGTAATGCACCTCGTCTTTTGTCAGCCGGTCTTTCGGCATCATCGGGTATTTTCCATGATTTACCCCATTTATATGCACCGTGAATAAGCCCGTTTTTACACATATTCTGTACAGAACGTACAGATATATTCCATTTTTCTGCAGTTTGCCTGATTGTGAGATAATACAAACCATCATTCCCTCTTTCTGCGCTTAAACGCAAAAACTACACTTTTATTATACTACGCTTAAACGCAAAATGCAAATTTTTTTGCCGTGATATCAAAGAATTTAAAATGTAATATTAAAACAAACCTATACATTACAAAACAACGGAAACTTTGCTTCCGCCTGTCTTTTCCTTTGTAACTACAATCTGTTTATCTATTTTCTCTTTAAGCTCGTTAACGTGTGAAATAATGCCCACAAGCCTGTTGCCCTCAGCAAGTGAAGAAAGTGCATTTATTGCCTGTGAAAGCGATTCGTCGTCAAGTGAGCCGAAGCCTTCATCAACAAACATTGTATCAAGCTTAATTCCTCCTGCCGAAGACTGAATTTCATCAGAAAGTCCAAGTGCAAGTGAAAGTGAAGCCTTAAAGGATTCGCCTCCTGACAAGGTTCTTACACTTCTTTCCGTACCGTTATAGTGGTCAATCACATCAAGCTCCAGCCCGCTTTGACTACGGTTATTTGCAGCCTCAACACGTCGCTTAAGCTCATACTGACCTCCCGACATAATCATAAACCTTGTATTTGCACGGTTTATAATACGGTCAAAATAATTCATTTGTATATATGTTTCAAGCATTACCTTTTCCTTGCCTGAAAGGTTACCGTTTGCTGTGTTGGAAAGATTTTTAACCCACATCCATTTTTCTTCAACCGTCTTGATTTCATCAGATTTCTGCACAATATTTTCAAGAGAAACTGTATTTGCAGACCTCCTTGAATGTACAGTTTTTTGTTTATAAAGACATTTTTCCTTTTCCGCCTTCAATTCCCGTTGCTTAAATTCTTCAGCTTCAACATCAATTTTATCGCTATTTGAAAGAAGTCTTTTATTTTCCTCTATTCTGCTTTTTATTGCAGCAATATTTTTTTCGTTAGCATCAAAAGCTTCCCTTGCGGCTTTCAGTGCATTTTCAAATTCTTTCTTTTCAAATTCCAGATTAGCCTTTGCCTCATTTGCCGAAATTTTGCTTTCAAACATAAGCTTTTTACTAAGCTCTTCCACTATACCTTCGACTGCATTGGCTGTTGCTTTATTTTTTGTGATGTTTTCATTCAAGAAAGAAATGTCTTTTTTTACAGATTCAAGCTTTTCTTTTTCAGCAGGCATAATTGTCTTTACTTCGTCCCTGCGCTTTTCATCCCTTTCAATTAAAGCAAGCTTTTCGCCAACACCGGAAAGCTTTAAAGAAACTTCTTTTTTTACCAAATCAAGCTCTGCTCCCTTAAGCAATTCATCGGAAAGCTTGTAAATTATAGCCTTTCTTTCTGCAACTACGGCATTTAGCTGACCCGCCTTCTGACTTGCTGAAACTTCATCCTGCTGTGCTTTATCCGCTTCGGATTTTGCATTTTCAAGCTCCTGCTTTGTAGGAGCATCAATAGACTTTTCGGCAATATGCGGATGTACTGTTGAACCGCATACAGGACAGGGCTTACCATCTTCAAGAGTTTCCGCAAGAATGCCTGCCTGTTCGTCAAGATAAGCTTTATTCAAGGCTTCGTATTTTGTTTTTTTATTTTTTGAAAGTTCTGATTTTTTCCTGTAAAATTCTTGTGCAAGGTGAAGATTTTCTTCCAGGCTTTTAAGCTCTTCAATATTTTTTGAAAGACTCTCCAAGGCTGTTGATTTTGTATTAAGCTCTTTAAATTCCGCCTCTAACCTTACCTTATCGGCACCCACATTTTCAAGCTCCTTAAGTTCCTTTTCAAGACCTGATATTTTTTCGGTCAGCTTTAGTTGTTCTGTATTTTTAAAATCAAATGCTTCTTCATCATTTTTGATTGATAAATTTATTTCGGCAAATTCTTTTTTTCTGTTTTCAAGTTCATCATAATAAGGTATTTCTGCATCAATTGCCGCAATTTTCTTTGAAATTTCCTCTGTTTTCCCCTTGTTATCTTCTTCAGCCTTCAGCTTTTCGCTCAACACATTTGCTGTTGCGGTTGAAATTTCAAGCTCTGCTTCTGCCTTTAAAAGTGCTTCCCCTGCAGTTTTGAGAGTTTGTGCCTGTGTAAGAACTTTTGTGATTTCTTCAAGCTTATTATCAAGCTGTTTTATTTCACTGTCAAGGTTACTTTCAATTTCCGCATCACTTTTAATAAGTTCCTCCAGAAGCTCAACAATTTCACACATCTGAAGCTCTTTATCCTTTGCTTTTTTTACCCTGATGTACCGTACATCATCTTCATCACAAACAATGCCGTTTATATACTGTTCAATACTCCGTTTAATTACCTCAACTTCGTTTCCGAGTTTTCCTGATTCTGCCTTAAGCTTTTCCTGCAAAACATAATAATTCTGCGTTTTAAAAAGCTTTTGAAAAATCTTTTTACGTTCATCTGTAGGAGAAAGCAAAAGCTTTAAAAAGTCACCTTGGGCAATCATTGCAATCTGAGTAAACTGATTGCGGTCAATACCTATAATTTCAACTATGGCACTGTTTACTTCCCTTAGCTTTGTTACTATTCTGCCATCGGGACAGTGAAGCTCTGCATTTGCTTTTTCTGTTGTAAAGCCTTCGCTTTTACTCTTGGGTCGCATATATTCGGGATTTCTTTTTACATAGTAATCCTTGTTGGCGTATGAAAAATACAGTTCAACCTCTGTGGGTGTTTCAGACTCTGCATACTTTGAACGGAACATTGTAGAATCTCTGTTCGCCCCGCTTGCTTCACCGAAAAGAGCATATGTTATTGCATCAAAGATAGTGGTTTTACCTGCGCCCGTATCACCGGTTATAAGATAAATACCTCTTTCTCCCAATTTTTCAAGGTCAACTTCAACCCTGCCTGCATAAGGACCGAAAGCTGACATTATTAATTTGTTCGGTCTCATTTTTCATCCTCCCACACTTCGGCAATAAGATTTTTAACAAATTCACTTTGTTCTTCTGTCATAGGCTGATTATTCTGTTGTTCAAAAAACTCCGCAAACAGTTCAAAGTGAGATTTTTCTTCCACATCTTCGGCACCGTAAATACAGTTCATACTTCTTGTACGCATATTGTCATAATCCAGCTTCATAAGGTTATGATACACCACACGGAGTTTTCCTATTGCATCGGGAATATCTTCTTCATCCGTAAGTGTTATGTGGGTATAATCCTCACGGTATGTGGTGTTCTCATAAAAATCCCTGAGCATAATTTCATCATATTTTCCCTTAATCTCAACCATATCACGCATAGGCAAAAGAGGAACGGTTTTTATGTCAAGCTTTCCCTTTTCTCCAAGCTCAATAACCGTAACACTCTTTTTGTCATTTGCCTCTGAAAAAGAATATTTAAGCGGTGTTCCGCAATATCTCACCTTTTCGGATTTGCAGTTTTGCGGACGGTGAATGTGTCCAAGGGCAGTATAGTCGAATATATCAAAAACAGATACATCTACATTATCCGTTCCTCCTACGGAAATTTCCTCGGACTCTGTTCTGTCCGCTCCTGTTACAAACTGATGGGTAATCATTATATTACGCTCAGCACTGTTAATGTCAAGACTTTCTATAGCCACCCTCACAGCATCTGTGTAAGAGCCTATTTCCTTATCCTCATTAAACCTACGTATATGTGCAGGCTTTACAAAGGGCAGCATCCACACGTTAATTTTACCGTATTCATCCTCAAGTGTAACAGGCTTTACATCACCGTCATAAACAGGTGACATATATATTCCGCTACCTATCATAAGTCTGCCTCCAAAAGCTATACGTTCTGCTGAATCGTGATTACCGCTTATAACAAAAACGCTCAGATTTCTTTTAGAAAGACGTACCAGAAAGTCGTCAAAAAGGGCGACTGCCTCTGCAGACGGAACGGATTTATCATAAACATCTCCGGCAATAATTACACCCTCCGGCTTTTCCTCGTCTATAATATTGATTATTTTTGTCAATATATATTCCTGATCTTCAAGCATAGAATACTCATTAACCCTTTTTCCTATGTGAAGATCTGACAAATGTACAAATTTCATTTTTTACCTCCGAAGTTAGCCGAAAGAGAATAATCCGAACCTCGATTTTCAAAGGTGAATTTTCGCTTTCGCTTTGTTAAAATACTCGGAAATCCGTCAGGATTACCTGCGTTTTTGCCTTACGCAACCAAAAATTCTCTCTTTGAAAATTCCATGACCTTAAACAGATGGAATTTTGAGCAGATTTTGGTGCGGAAGATGAAGCAAGGCTGACGCCTTGCAAAGATGACAAACCTGAAGATGCCGAAATTACGCTGTTTAAGGCGGGTTCGGGTTACTATCTTTCGGCTAACCTCAATCGGTTTGTGCCTTTTTTAAAATTGTATCATATTACTATCTTTTTTTCAACTTTATTGTATACAAAAGGGGGACTGTTATAAGCCTTAGCTGTAACAGTCCCCGATATTTATATGTTTATTACGGCAAGCATACACTGCAGGCATCATACATTCCGCTGTCGAAAGCTTTTTCCGTAAGACGTACGGCATTTTCCTTGTCTTTTATATATACACAATCTTCAGTGTGGTATTTACTGCCGGTTTCCGTAATGTAGTATTCACCGTAGTATTTTCCCTCCCTGCATTTACCTGCAATAAAAATTGCAGCAGTTGTAATTACAGCTATAATCAACAAAAGGATTATTAAGGAAACTACCTTGTGACTACTTATAAAAATGTAAAACCTGTCGCATTTGCTTAAATTCATAAGATAGTGGGAAAATTCATTGGCTTCGTACTCCTCTCTTACGTCGTTTCCTATTACGCAAGCTTTACTGAAATGTCCGCATTCTATGTGTCCAAGCTCGTGAGACAAAACTATTGTCTTTTCAAATTCAGACAAATCTTCATTAACAAATATCAGTCTGTGATTATTGTCTGTATATGTAAAGCCTCTTGAAGACTTCGCCACAGTTTCAAGCTTGAGATTTTTAATTATTGTCTGAACAGCCTGACTGTTATATGCAGAATTAAACTCTATAACCATATAACCCTTTACTTCGGCAACCTTGCAAAGTGTATTAAAATCAACCTTTTTAATTTCGTATTTTTTTATGAATTTATGAGCTTTTTTCTTTATTTCTTTTGTCATTTGCCTTTTCCCTTTTTAAGTACTTTTATTGCTTTTGCGGTCTCAATGCGTGTGCTTTCGGTATCTTCAGCCATAAAATTGACTCCTTCAAAAAACTTGATTACCGCATCGTTAGGAATGTCATTACATCTTGAATATTCGACCATAAGGATTGTTTTAATTGTAGCTCTTGCCTTATCGTCAAGTGATTCTAAAATATCCTTTGTATCGTCCTGAAACAAATTTTGCAACAAACTGTCTAAAGGCTCTTCATCACCGTTAAACCGTTTTATAAGTTTGTGTGGAAAGGCTTTCATTCTGCGTAAGGCGGAATGTGTTTTTTTGTTGTAATCGTAAAACATAATAAGAGACATATATGTATCCCATGACATCTTTCGTGCCTGACGTTCTATTGCACCGTAGGTTTGTCTTGACGTGCCTATAATGTTTGCTATTTCTTCCTGAGAAATACCCGCCTTAAGTCTTAGTGAAATAAGTTCGGGAGTAAGTGCATTTATATATCCCTTTTTTTCATCATTTGTCAAAAAATACTTAGTTGTTCCATCCATAACAAGAACTCCCTTTTCAAATAACAAAATACCAATGCTCAAATTATAACATAATGGTATCCATTTTGTCAACGAAAAAACAGAATTTATGACAAATTTTTACATTTTAGGTTTATACCAAAACAAACAGACTGTCGCAAAATTATTTTTCGACAGTCTGTTTGTTAGTGGGAATATGGAAAATATCCGTAGCAAAAAGACTTTTAAAATAAGAAAATCAAGTAAAATGAGATTTTCCAACCAAATTAACCGGTTTTACAAATTACAAAACACTTAAATTCCTTATCTTTATCCTGTTTTTGCGGTCAGAACTTTTTTGCATTCCCATTTATTTTAATATTACATATCCTTAAATACGATTATGTACTTTACAACACCGGATCTGGACTGATAGACAATACGGTCACCAATTGCAATATCTGCCATCGTTCCCATAGAAGCACTAACGCCTCTTGAGGTTTCTTCCACTATCATAATTTTTGCCGAAGAACAAATTGCTCCTGTAAGATTAAATATATCTCCGGTAGAAACTACACAACCGGCTTTTGTATCTGCAATACGAATTAAAGTGTTATCGTTAAATGCAACAAAGCCTGATGTTATATACATTGAATGAGTAGCATATGCGCCTGCTTTGGATGAGCCCTTAAAGCCATCATAGCCCTTGCTGTATTCGTATACTCTTTCTCCCTGGCGTATAAGCCCGTTATCCCCTACAGTTAAACGCACTGCATCGCCGGGCCTTAAAGCTGACAGCGGTATTGTTGCAGCTGTTTTTGTTCCGTCTTCACCAATTACATATTCTTTAATTTTAAAATCTGCATTTTCCATTGCAATTAATTCTTCACCGTCTACGTAGTACTTTACAGCAAGACGTTCATTGCCGTCGTTGTCAAGTCTGCCTGAAGTTGAAATAACAACAGAAAGTAATGTGTCATATGAAATAGCGGCATAGTCAGAATGGATTACCGCAACATCAACAAAACCGTTATACTTACTGAAATGCAGTAAATCCCAGTCATATGTTGTGGAAACAGGTACATCGTCATTTGTTATAACAGCAAACTTATCCTCATCCTCAATGTCGGAAGGAATTACAAATATTACAGTGCTGTCATTAATAAATTCCTTACCTGAAAAATAAGTGCCGTTGGCAAGCGCCTTTGTGTTTGTAAGTGAGCCGTTGGAAATTTTGTATGCACTTTGTAAGGATGCTGTCTGAATAAGACCGTCTTCACTTTCTCCCAGACTTGTTTTGGGAAAAGTTATGGACGTAATTTCGTTTTCGCCATTTAGTTTATAGTACACCACGGATTTTTTAAATTCACCGTTGTTGTAGAAAACATCGGGAACGGATGTAAGTGCATTCATTCTGTATTTTGTTCCGTCGACGGTAAATAAGCTGTCAACATAGTAATCTGCAAGTATGCCTGTTGAACTGTAAATTTTAATCTTTATCTTCTTATCAAAACCATCCTTAAAAAGTCCCTGCACAATATAGCCTAACATTTCATCACTGCTTGTATCAACGCTTTTTGTTGCATATACGCCTCTGCCTGCAAAATCAAGGTATATTGTTGCGGAGCTTCCCATAGGAATATCCTTAAACAGTTTTGAGGCACCGTTGGGAATGTCTATGGCAAAGCCGTCCAACACTGCTGTGTAGTCATCTTTTTCCTGAAGCTCACCTGTCATAACGGAATTGCTGTATATAACGTATATAAATTTATCATTTTCAATAACGCTTACAACATATCCCTTTTTAATATCGCCGGCAGTTTTAAGCTCGCCTGATGAATTATATACATATATATCTTTTTCAACGTCCTCTGAAAGGTCTGTTTTATAAGTATTGCCTACAGAATATAATACTCCGTCTGAAAATACATTTGACACAACATAGGTAGTGTAAATATTTACAAATACACTGTCGTAAACTTCATCGCCATCGCCATCTACAAAGCTGATATCTGCATATTCCGCATTGGCAAACCCTGTTGCGTTGTAGCCCATAACAACCTTGCCGTTTTTAAAGTAAATTGCTCTGTCACTTACAACAAGCTTTCTTGAAGTGTCGTTTTCCGTATAGCTAAATGTGTTACCGGTTTTGTTTGAAAAATATTCTTTTTTAACAGTAACAGTGTTGCTCACTCCTGTAGAAGCAATACTTACAATATTAAGCTCGTCATCATAAAACACACTTACTTCCTGACCAACAAGAAATCTGTAAGATTCATCCAAAAGCTTTGCACTGTAACGGGCATTATCTATAACTACAGATTTTTCACCGTTATTTTCCTTACCCGTAACATCAACATAACCGTTTGACTGCATAATACCCTTAGCATAGTTAAGACCTAATTTTTCATAGGCAAAAATTTTGTTGGATGTCTGATATGTGTAGTAAATCGGGCTTATTGATGAAAGCTTGTTCATACCGATTCTCATGGCATTGTAAAGCATAGCTGCACAATTTTCGGCAGTAAGGGGACTGTCTGAAGAAGCAATACCCGTATTATTAAGTAAACCGATGTTTTTTGCAGTTGTGTAATAACCTAATGTGTAGTCACCGTGGTTTTTAGCGTAATCTGTGTAGTTAAGAACACGTGCAATTACCGTCATTGCCTCAATATAGGTAACGGAATCATCCGGTCTGAACCACCCGTCACTGCCTACCATATATCCGTTTTCAGAGCAGTACATAACCGCATCTCTGCAGGTGTCGGTTTCTTCAACATCATAGTATAGACGTTCAAAAGGAATTACAACCTCATCCCCTGCAACGCTGTAAACAGCCATAGCAAACTGAGCTCTGCTTATAATATCATCACCGTCTGTATCAGCCGGCAATATGCCAAGATTTTTAATATGCTGTAAAGCTTCCTTGCCGTAAACCTCAGAATCTGCTGAAGCCGTAGTTGTAAAACACAAACAGCCAAAAGCCATTACAAATATTAAAATAAATGAAATTATTCTCTTTGTCACTATTGCCACCTCCTTACAAACCTGTGTTGTAAATCATTTTACAAACTTCGGCTCTTGTAGCACCGTTTTTAGGATTAAAGCAACCCTTATCATCACCTGAAAGAATATTGTTGTTGCTAAGAGTCCTTACACTGTTCTGTGCAAAAGCTGAAATTTCACCGTAATCCTTGTATGAAGAATATGTTTCGTACTCTTCCGTAATTATACTTAGTTTTACAAGCACTCTGCAAAGCATAACTGCCATTTCTTCTCTTGTTACAATATTTCCCGGCTTGAATGTACCGTCAGGATAGCCTGTAATTATACCGTTTTCATACATAATTGCTATGTATTTATATGACCATCTGTCTTCACCGACATCTGCAAAATCACATTTTACATCTTCATCATATAAATCGTATGTAAGAGAAAGAATCTTTGCAAATTCTTCCCTTGTAATGTTATCGGCAGGTGCAAACACGCCGTCAGCCTTACCGTTTACAATACCCTTTGTTGCAAGAGCTTCAATAGCATCCTTTGCCCATACGTAACCGTCTATGTCGTTAAAGCTTACGGTTTCAATAGGTTTTATTTCAACCGGTGCTCCCGGCTTTTCATAGCCTGTTTCCTCACCGGAATTGCCTCCGGCTATACCTGAAAATCCGCCGCCTGACGAACCGCCGCCACCGCCTGTTGCAGGCTTTTTAACGGGCTCTTCTTTGCATACTTCCTCATAAATTTCGTTATACAAATCTACCATATCAGCCTTGTTGTCAGGTATATCTTCCTCAACGATTTTTGAAATTATCTGATACGCATCATATGTTTTTAAATTTTCAAGATTTTCAAGTTCAAGCCAGTCGTTATGGTCTTTTAAAAACTTATATATTTCTTCACTGTCTTCTTTGTTTTCCGCAAAAACTGTTTCTGTAACAGCCATAAAGAATTTTTCCTTAAGTATGGAAAATTCAACCATTGAATTTTCTTCGGTAAACGCGATTTCATTTACCGCTTTTTCGGAATCCACAGCCTTATAATCAGGATACAATGACTTTGCACCGTCTATTCCCGTTTCAAACTGTAGCATTGCACTGTAATCGGGATATTCTATAATTTCAGTTCTGTCTGCCGCTTTATCTTCGGCAAACAGGTACGCTCTTATAACAGCTTCGTTGTAGCTTGCAACAATATTGTCAAGTGTCAACGGTGTAACATTTTTAACTTTAATCAGATATTTTGCAATCTCGGCTTCTCTTCCTGCATAATATTTAAAATCAAAACCAAAAACCTTGCTGTAGGTTTCAATATATCCCTGCATTATCAAAGCATCTGATGTACCGTTGAATTTTGAAACAATATCAAGCTTACTTGCTTCGGTATACAAAGGAAGACTGTAAGTATCATACTGATTATTTGAATTACGCACGTACACTGTGTAAGTCAAAGAACCGTCGGCTTCCGTGAGAGTTTCATCTCCTGCAGTATTAATTTTAATATCATAGCTGTAGGTATCTGAATTTTTCACCTTAAATTGCTTTAAAGCCTTCAGGTCACCATTTTTATTTTTAATTCTTACAGAAACATTATCCCCCTGTTCACATTCGCCGTTAACAGTAATGTTGAAATAAGTTCCCGAAGATGTATAAGTTACGGAACTTATGGTTATATCTGTCCGGTCAGCAGCAACTATGGTTGAAAACACAGTTAACAACAGACATACCCCAATAATTGCAGATATTAATTTTTTCATTACTGTACCTCCTTGTAAACTTTAATTTCAGCCAATGAGTTGTAGCTGTTCTTTGTATTGCCGTGACAAACAACTTTTACATACTTAGCCTTGATATTGTCAACAGCATGGTATTCAAATCCGCTTGTTACACCATCGGATTTGCCTGCAAATACCTCTATCCACTTTGCACCGTCATCGGAAACATATAGTTCAAAAATTTCCTGACGCTCACTACCCTTTGTCCAGCAAAGTGCAATCTTTGAAATTTCAACAGACTCACCAAGCATTGCAACAAAGCTTCCGTTGTCTAATGTACAGCTGTAAGTATCAAGATTACCGTCAAGTGAATTTATTGCCGGAGCGGTTGTTGGACCTTCGGTAAACGCATTTATTATTTGTACAACACCCGGTTCGTCATAAACAAAAATCTTTGCTCTGTCACGGTCACGGTTGTTGTATGTTACGTTGGCAATTGATGCTACCGTATCATACTCAATTGTTGCCGCATATTTTGCCTCTATAAGTGTTTCGGGAGCATATAAAACTCCGTTTATTCTTCTTACCCCATTTTTACCCTCAACAAAGTCAGCCTCTGTTGCAGTAACAACGTCGAATTTGTCAAGAGATTCTGTTACGGGCACGTAAAGTGTACCGTCAATGTATTGCCATTCGTTTTTAAATGTTTCAAAAACAGAGTCTATACATACGTCAATACCCTTAACTTTTTCGTCAGCAAGGGAGAATACATCGTATTCCGGAGCTTTAAGTCCCGCTACCCTTGAATATTTAAGTTCAAATTTTGCACCCTTTGCGGTAAAGGAAATTGAATCGTGCTGTTCATAAGCACATTCTTCTGCAACCTTTTTGCCGTTTTCATCATATACAGTCCAATTGCCCTCCGCAAGACCTGTTACTGCAATAAATCTTTCAGCATCGGAGCTGCCCGGGTTAATTTTAAAATTTTTAGCCTTTGAAAGACCGTCTTTTCTGAAATAAGCAATGTGGTCATAAATTTCCACACCAACATAAGTGTCTGTATTTTCCACAAGCTTTGCCTGCAGCGGAACAATGCTTTCATCATTGTCCCCTACCTGAATTACATTCAGGAAATATGTCTGCTTTTCAGCATTTGTATTGGACAGCTCAATTCTCCAGTTACCAACCTCGGCTGTATCGCTCTTTGGTTTAATTTCATACAATTCACCATTTACCAAATATTCAGATACACCGTCATAATCCTGTCCGATTTTTTCTATTGAATAATTCTTTTCAGGAAGCAGGGTCTGGTTAATAAGTCTGCCGTTGTAATCTTCAAACTTTCTTATTATAGTAGTCTGATTTCCGTCAATTTGCGGTTCTTCTTCACTGTGCAAAAGCCAGGTCTTTTTGAAAAGAGGTGATGAAGAACGTACAGAGTCGAAAATTATAAGTGATGCAGGATATGTTTCGTCCTTAAAGTTAAAGAACATAAATGAACGCTGCATTTCCTCAACCTTGTCTGTATAAGCATAGCTTATATCACCCTTCATATAGCTGTATACAGGCTCCTGAAGGTCCGGACCCCAGTTATATGACAAAATTTCACCTGTCTTTACTTTATCGTCATCATATTCGGATATTACAAACAGCGGATAATCGGCAAGGTTCATTTTCTGACCGCCGTCAAGTACCGTGAACTTTTTAACATCTGTTGGATGAAGCTCCTCGTTAGGGTCAAATACCAACAGCGAATTGTGTGCAATTGTCTGTCTTGCATATCCGTAATGCTGTTTTGTACCAAAGCCTACCGACGTTACCTTTTCACCCTTACTGTTTGTAAAGGCAAGACCTTCATAAACACCGGAATCCAAGGCAAGAATACCTTTGTGGTATAGCGAAAAATGTCCTATATCCTTATGCTCATGACCTTTTAAGAAATGAGTTCTTAAATTCATAAGGCACACAACGGTATCTGATTTATAACCTTCCTCCCAGCTTGTTCTTGCAAACATATAACCGGAATCGTCACCCGTATATAATGTAAGAGGGAAGTCACGGAAGCTTCTGTTGCAGGGAACTTCCACATCATTCATAACAAGCCACATAACCGGTGTAAGGTGTCCCGGTGTGTTGGTTGTTTTAACATCTGTTCTTTTGCCGCGCCAGTATTCTGTTTTGTAGTACGGATTTTTGGTAAGGTTTCCAAGAAGGAAGTATGCCATACTTGAATCTGTAGCAACATAGTTGTTACGCCAATACTGCGGGTCATCACCTACCGTCATTTTTTCGCCGTCGGGCTGACGAAGGTACATATAACCTATTGAAGAATAACCCTTTTCATAGTACACATTGTCGTAACCCATACCCTTGAAAATGTAGTTATTTAAAATTTCGTAATAATGTCTGTACATACCGTAGTCTGTACCTTCCGCATACATATAGGATTCATTAAATCTGCTTATGCCCGGTACTATGTTTTGCAAAATTCTGCCTGCAAGTATGTTGTAATAGTCAGGAATTTCATCGTATGTAGCTACACTAAGTGCCATAAGTGCACCAAGTGACTGAAATTCAAGATTGTGACCTACGATTTCAGAAATAGTTCCGTCCTTTATACCGTAATAAATAGGCGGATATCCCGGCTCTGAAAATCTTGTGTTAAGAAGCATATAGCTTATAAAGAAGGTTTTATCTTCTTCTGTAAGCAGGTCATAGCACCAGTCGTAGCAAAGTGAAGTTGACCATATAGCCTGCATCATTGTACGACCTGTTGAAGATGCACTTGTTTCGTCTATCATCATACTTTCAATAAAGTTTTTAGCTACGGAAATTGCCTCGTAACCGTAAGACTTATCTCCGGTAAGCTGATATAAAAATGCACAGGCTTCTATTTTAAGTGCTATGTTTGTATTTAAATTGTTAAGCTGACCGTACTGTAATTCCTTAAGCTTTCCGTCTGTTTTGTAAGCGGCATCAGCAAGCATATCCTTATAAGCAACTATATTCTGCTCGTCCTCAAGGTTAGCTTTAATCTTTTCTATATCAGATTTTCTGAACAAAAGTCTCGGATGCTCGTCGGGCGGAAGATATGCGGGCAATGTAAAGTGAAGATTTGTTATATTGCCGTTTTCGTCCCTTTCATAAAGCTCATCCGGAGGAATTATTGCAGGCTCTGCACCCTCGGGAACAAATTTGTAATCATCTGTAATATAAATAGCATCAAAATCAACATTGGCTGTGGAATATCTTATTTCCAGCGTATGGTCACCTGCTAAAAGCCAGTATTTATCTGCAAGTATCCATGTCCATTCATCAGGATGATTTCTTGCATTTGTTTCCTTCTTTTTGTTTCTGTAAACACCGTCATCAAAGCTTACATACATATGGTCATGCTCCGATGTACGCACCCTTAACCATACAAAGTATGAATCGTCATCAGGAACGGTAATGTCATATGTAAGATGTTCGTAATCACGCTTTGGTGAGTTCATCTGATATGAATTTACCGTAGTTCCCACATAAACTCCACCGCTTGCAGTAGGGTCTTTGTATGTAGTCATAGGAACACGCATTATGTTGTAATCTTCCATTTCAATGTAAGTATTACCTTCTATATTTACTCTCTTTCCATCTGCAGATACCGTAACGCCCATAAGCATAAGCATTGCAAGGAAAGCAAAAACGAAACTGTATATTTTTTTCAAATTAATTCCCCTCCTTATTCACTAAGAGGTTTAATAATAATTACTGCCTTTTGTCCTTCCAGACCGTATGTTGAAAGCGGTATAGAAATATGCGCTTTATCATCGGGCTGAACGTAGAATTCTTTGTAAAAGCTTCTTTCATTTTTTATATTTTCGTTTATTGCGGAATCACTGCTTCTGTAAGCAATTGCAATATCCTTATCATTAAGGTCTGTGTCTTCATGTGTAAAGCTTGTGTTTACCCAGCCTTCTCCAAGTATTTCAAGAAGCTTTGCAAGTCTGCCTGCACTTGAAGTTGTTGTGAATATATAAACACGTGAAGATGTGCTTATGTCAAATTCCACATTCGAAAGACCGCCCGCATTAAAAGGTGTAAGTATTGCTCTGCCGCCTACAAGCTCTTCAGGCACTACCGCAAGTCCGTAAACTCTTCTTGTACTTGTATCATCAAGGAATGTTGATGTACAATACATCAGGTTTCCTGTACCGTATACAGCCTCCGACTTATTTGTGTTGCCGTTGTTATAGGGTTTATATTTACCCGTTGTAAGTGTATCGTCTACAAATACAGGACTGCAAACCTCCACGGTGTCAGTAATTGTAACAACATCGTCATATGTGTATTTAACATTTGTTATATATTCTGTATCGGCATATTTTACAAATATTTTGGGCTGAAGCTTATCCGACGGAAGGGTTATTGTGCAGGTTTCACCGGGGTTTACGTAATAGTCCTTGTAATACACAGCATTACCTGTTGAAAACTGCAGGGAGTTACTTGTGGTACTCTGTCTGAACTCATAGTACATACATTTTTCCATCTTTGCATCCTTCTGGAATCTGCTTACCGCAGGGGTCCATGATGAATCCAAAGCTTTGCCGCTATGATTCATATATATTCTTGCACTTCTGTCTATTGTAAAGGTATAGCTGTCTACATAATCCGAATTTGTCACCCCTGATGTAAATGGAGGTGCAAAATATTGTGAACCTATAAGTTCAGGAGCTATATCAAAGAAAAACATTTTCATACTTGTTGGAGGATATGCGTAAGAAATATTTTCCAGTGAAGATACACCTTCAGCATATTTTGTAACATTATCTACTGTACCGTCTGCGGATTTACCTACAATTTCCTTATGAGGTCCGGGGAGAGAATCTGTCCACACAGGATTTTGAACATCATACTGAATTTTAAGCTGGTCATCTGCATAATATGTAGCCTCTGTTGTTCCCATATCTGAAACAAATACTCTGAATGCCACATCTGTAATCTGCGGAATTTCCTGTGTAACAGTTATTGTATAAACCTCATCTCCGACAGTTACGGTTACAATACCCTCTTCACTTATGCCTCCAACCTGTGTGTTTGAATTCAAAAGAACGTGTGATGGCTTGCTGAGAGGAAATGTTCCCTTAACGTCTATCTTAACCTTTGAAGCGGAATCTTCATTTAAAACTACAACATCAGGCCATTCTACAAAGCCTGCATTTACAGTAACCGTGCCTGTTTTTGTATCCTCATCAATTTCAGCAAGCTCACCGCCAACAATTACGGCTTCAAGACCGTTTTCGGCATCAATTGCATTACCGTAGTTAAGAAGAGGTCTTGCATTGTCAACGTCATCCCATATGAAAATTTCTATGTCGTCAAAATTATTTGCACCAAAATCCAAGGATGCAGATACTTTTTTTGCAGAATCTGCAGCAGAACTTAAAATTACAGGATTTTTGGAAACACTGTAGTCTATAAGACATCCGTCATTGTATCCCGCAATTATCATCATAACCTTTACCTGAGATTCAAACTTCATTCCCGGCTTTACCATACAGGAAGCCGATACTCTGTCAGCATCTGCAACGCCTTCAGCCTCCGTAACATTCTCCACACCTTCCGAAACAGTAACATTTTCATATACAACATCAAAAAGTGTGGCACTTATAACACCGTCACCAATGTACGGTGTGTATTCGTATGCACATACTCCAAATGTGTTGAGCACCATAATAATGCATACTAAACCAGTAATCAAATATTTTTTCACAAATATTCCTCCCCTGCTTTTTTTTAACTTTTAAAACTTTGCAGTAAATTTAGCCAATATAGAAAGTGAAGTTTTCTATTTTCTTTTCCTTTAGTCTGTATTTAAGCAAAAGCTCAGGCCCTGTAGATGCAGAGCCAACGCCCGAATTTTTGTAGTCAATTCTTACTGTTGTTGCATTTTCCTTTTTAACCTCATCGGTATGCTTTGCAGCTGTAAGTCCTTTTGAGCTGTAATGAGAAACATTAAATTCAAAGCCTGTATCAGATTCAAACTTAAGACCGTTTAACATTTCCAAAAGCTTTGTCTGAATATGGTTACCGTGTTCCTGAGGCATAATATATTCTACATATTCTCTGTCTGCATTACTTTCATAATAACCTATCTTTGCGTGATGTCTCATATCAATATAGTTGTCACCGTCACCACGTCCAAAGTACATAAACCTGTCATTTTCATAAGGTGTTTTAAATTCAAAGCCAAGTCGTGGCAACCAGATGCAGTCTTCACGTACATCGCCGTTTAAAACTACCTTAACAGTACCGTCAGCATAGAAGGAATAATCAATTGTAAACTTAAGGAACGGATTATGCCCAACAGCACTTAAAGCACCTTTGACAGTTACAGTATTACCCTCTGCCGTACAGCTGTAGCACTTTGAAAATCCCTTATCAAACCCTTCTGCAAATTGATTTGCAAACTTATACCACTTTTCAACTATAAATCTTTCGTTATCAATAGGAGCACGGAACACTGTAAGTTCAACAGGTGCAATAAGCTGTTCCACGCCGTCTTTTACAATGCTTACAAGCTTACCTGTATGCTTACAGATGCCATAGCTGAAGTTTTCACCAAGCACAACAAATCTGTTTTCTGTTTCCGTAACCTGTGCCTTTTCTTCATCATCCTTATTTATTTCAGCACACTGTGCATCTATTACAAGCTGTTCTGTTGCAACCTCGTAGCCTGTTTTATCATAAAGATAGCAGTTTACAAATGCACCAAGCTCACAGTCGTCAACAATTTTACACTCAATTTCCGCAGTTTCCTTTGGTTCAAGGTCAAGTGTAAGGTACTTATAGTCAATAATTTCACCATCAACTACTGTTTCGTACTTGAATGTATATTCATTGAGATTTGTAAAATCGTAAAGATTTGTAATCTTAATCCTGTTATCCTCAAGTTCAAAGCGTGCATACTGGTATGCATACTTTGAATAATATGAGCCTGACTTAAAGCTTCTGTCGTGGAACACAAGTCCGTCGGAGCAGAAATGAAGGTCATGTGTAAGCTCACCAAAGTCACCGCCGTATTTAGGCACACCGTCTACCAATACACAGTGGTCTGCCCATTCCCAGATACAACCTCCAATAAGCTTTGGATATTTATATACAATTTCCCAATAATCCACTACATCACCGGGACCATTACCCATTGCGTGAGAATATTCACACCAGAATAAGGGCAAAGTCTTGGTTTCATCCTTGGCATAGTCCTCAATAAGTTCACATCCGCTGTTATCTCTTGGCTTGTCAATTGGTGGATACATACGTGAATACATATCAGGTCTGCCGTAAAATTCCGGATGCTGTTCACTTGTTCTTGAAGCATCCTCACAGTGAACAAGACGTCTTGGGTCTGTTTCCCTTAAGTATTTTATCATTGCGTAATGATTATCGCCGTGTCCGCTTTCATTACCTGTTGACCAGCTGAAAATGGATGTGTGGTTTTTATCTCTTTCGTATGTACGTTCCATACGTTCCATAAAGGATTCCTTCCATTCAGGATTTCCGCAAGGCCAGTCGTTTGGATTTTCCACCATATCATAGTTCCAGAATTTTGTAGGCTTTCTTATTGCAAAACCGTGTGTTTCAATATCAGTTTCAAGCATTACATAAAAACCAAGCTCGTCACACATATTAAGAAATTTCGGTGTCGGCGGATAGTGTGAGGTACGAATTGTATTGATGTTAAGCTTTTTCATTTGCAAAAGGTCGTACATCAAATCCTCGTCTGTCATATACCAACCTCTTGTCGGATGTGTATCGTGGTGGTTTATACCCTTTAGCTTTACCGGCACACCGTTTACACAAAAAGCGGACTCTTCATTTATTGAATATTCCACAAATCCTATAGACTGTGTAATTATTTCATCTTTATATTCAAATACCAAATCATAAAGATACGGTTTTTCAGCATTCCACTTTGTTGGATTTTCAACAGTAAATTCTGCCTTTTTGTCAGCATCACATACGTCAAGCAAATCCTCACCGTCATAAAGATACACTTTTGCGTTACCCTCAAAATCAACAATAATTTTGTTTCCCTCTGTTACAATTTTAATATCCCTTATGTGACCGTCGGGACGTGATAAAATATAAACATCACGGAAAATACCGTTTAAACGGAAAGCATCCTGGTCCTCAAGATAACTTCCGCTGCACCATTTTCTTACCTTTGCAAGAACCTTGTTTGTACCTGCCACTACAAAATCGGTAATGTCAAATTCTGCCTGTAAGTGACTTCCCTGACTGTAGCCTACATATTTGTCATTGATATAAAGCTCAAGGTTTGAGGAAGAACCCTCAAAAATTATGTAATGGCGTTTTTTGGTATCCTTAATTTCAAATTCACGCATATATATTCCCAAGGGATTTTCATCGGGAACATATGGCATATCAACAGGATACGGATAACGTACATTAGAATAGTTAGGAACATCGTATCCGTGCATCTGCCAGCAGGAAGGAACAGGAATTTTATCCCAGCTTTCTATAACCTTTTCTTCCTTGTAGTCTGCATCATAATACTTAAAATTCCACTGGCCGTTTAAAAGTATATAAGCACCTTCGTTTTCCGGTATGTAGTATGCTCTCTGCGGCATACGGTTTTCACTGATATGATTTAAATCTTCATAAAAACGCATTTTATGTTCTCCTTTGATTACTTATATTCCAGTATTTTAACAGAAGAAAGCTTATAAAACCCCTCATTATCTGTATATTCTTTTTTAATACCCAGCTTTATAGGAAGTTCACCCTCAACTACACGTACGCTTATATCATATTCTCCACCCGCCATATTTTCAGGAAGGTCTATCCATGTAACAATGCTTGTAACAGACTCATTCAAAAATTTTGTGTTGTCAAAGCCTGATGCCTTGCACACATATGAATTATTTTCATTTGAAAGCTTAATTTCCAAATCGTATTTTGTGTAGCAAAGACCGTATCCTGCATTTTCCCAGTCAAATTCTATTTTAAAACGTACACCACTGTCAGAAACGGTATTATGGGAAATTGATTTTATAAAATACCAGTATCCAAGTCGGTTTGCAAGATATTCTGTAAGAAACTGATTTTTTTCAAGCCATTCTTCAATATAGCCGTGAAAGCCAGCATATGTGGCATGACTCCTCTTTGCCGCTTCCAAAAATTTAAAACCACCACATCCTTCTTCAAAGGCATATGATGTAATATGACCTCCCTCTACATCAACAGGTGCCTGTTTGTAGAACATATCAAAAATTTCGGGAGTGCTTAACGTATGGTAATCTCTTTCAAATTTATCAGGTCCTGCCATAATGGAATCATCGCGAATTCCCATACCAAGACTCAGGCAATAATCTCTTATTTCTGCCTTCAAAGGTGTATCTGAAACTATATGTTCGTGAGTATTGCCTTCTATCTGATTTACAAAGTCATCATTCATCATAACAGGCTTATTTTTAAAATATTTTGCATGAAGATACGCATGCTTGCGGTACATATCGAAAAAACCGACCCTCATACTTCCGCAGGAGGTATGACCTTCTCCCCAACAACCGTAAGAGCCTAAATCCACATATTCAACACGTGGGTCATTATCGAACTTTTTCGCATACTCTATAATAAATTTTTCAAGATATTCCAAAAACAGCGGGTCGTTATAATCAGGCTCCCAGAACTGTTCACAATACTTTTCGGGTTCAGACAGTAATTCAACCTTTCTGTATTCATCATAATGACATTTATCCCACCACTGTGGGTCGTTTTCATAAAAAGGAGGATAAAAAGCACCCTTGCACCCCATTTTATAAAGCCATTCGGGTGTGGCGAATTTCATAACCGCCAAAGTTTCACTGCAACACACTCTCAGTGCAAAGCGGTAGCCTTCCTTTCCCCATTCATCCATTATGCTGTCAATTTCTGACCAGTCAAAAACACCGGGGTCCTTTTCGACATCAGACCAGTCAAATCTTATATAAAGGTGGTTAAGTCCGGGAAAGTCGTGGTAATAATTTCCCTTTTCAACCCTGTCGCGGTATTTGGGATTTTTAAGACCGTTATCAACATAGTGCCAATACCATCCCTTATGGGGATTTGAAAGTACAGTTTTGTCATCTCTTAAAAGCTTTAAATTTTTAGTTTCTACCAAGCTTATCATCCCTTTCCGTTTTTACATTAATTCCCCGAGTATAGCATACTAATATTATTATACAACAAACAACTTACTCTTAAAATGTCACAATGTTCTGCAAATGATGTCAAAAAGTACGATTTTTAATTGACAAAACAAATTTGCCATGCTACAATTTTATATGAGAGGTGATGAATATGCGTTTTCCCACAATACATAATTCATTGGATAATCAGTTGGAATTTGAAATTAATTATTGCGGTATGTCATCACATGACTCATCCTGGCTTGAAGAACATTCAAAGCCAACATACGCAGTATGGTTAGTAAAAGAGGGTGTTGTATGCATAGACTACAACAACCGCATTTATACCCTTAACGAAGGAGATGTTTTCTTCTTCAAGCCCGAAACTCAATACAGAGCATGGACAACTTCAAAAGAAGGATGCTGTTTTATATATATTCTTTTTGACGTCTATATTGGCAGAAGTCTTTCCTCTACAAATATTTTACAAACTGTAGGTATGCTTTCCGGAAGCAAAATCAAATATGAAACAGATATGATTTTCAAATGTCTTGAAAATTACAAAAGAAATTTTCATCTTGCTCTTTTGCACCTGAAATCTGCATCGATTTTTTTAATAACAAAAATTATTACAGAACTTAAGACAGTTACAATCACATCACAAAACACCAGACAGGAAAAACTCTCAAACTTAAAAACGGTACTTGCATACATAGATGAAAATATTCAAAGAGATATAACGGTAAAAGAGCTCGCCGATACCGTGCATATGTCGGAAAAGTATTTTATTACATATTTCAAGGAAATAATAGGCAACACACCATTTGCTTACATTACATCAATTAAAATGAAAAAAGCATACGAATATATAAGTGCCGACGGATATTCTGTAAAGCACACTGCCGAGCTTTTGGGATATTCTGACCAATATGTTTTTTCAAAAGCCTTTAAAAGAGCTTACGGTTTTTCGCCTTCAAGAATACACAAAACCGATAGCTAAAAAACTGCCTTGAATCTTGACATAACATTAATTTGTTGATATTATAAAAAGTAGGTATGAAACGGAGGTAAATAAAATGAAAAAATTATCGGCACTTATTTTAGTTCTTGTAATGGCTATATCATACACAGTGTTTGCTGAAGAGGATTATTACGAAGAAGAATATTATGAAGATACCTCATCAGATTTTACTGAGGAAGAATATAATGAAGATACTTCATCAGATTTTACTGAGGAAGAATACTATGAAGAATATGAAGGCACTTACGACGGAGAGGTTTATGAACAGACCATTCCGATTTTTGACAATGTTAAAGATGACAGCATAAAGGTTTATGTTGACGGAAGAAGAATTCTTTTTGATACAGACCCAATGCTTGTAAACAGCAGAACAATGGTTCCCGTACGTGCTATATTTGAATCACTTGGTGCAACAGTAACATGGGACAATGATACTCAGACAGCTATTGGTGTAATTGGTGATACAACTGTTAAAATAACAATAGGTCAGTCATACCTTACAAAAAACGATGAAGTAAAAGAGCTTGATTCTCCTGCATTTCTTACATCAGGAAGAACATATGTTCCCGCAAGAGCTATTGCAGAAAGCTTTGACTGCACCGTTGATTGGAATAATGATACAAAAACGGTTACCATTAAAAGTAAATAAATCAAACAGGTGTAGCAAGATGATTTCATTTTGCTGCACCTTTTTTCATATCCTTACAACAATGCTGTCAATAAAACAAGACGACAACTTTGTGCATCACCGCCTATTGTAACGAAGTTGTCATTCATTAACAATCTGTTTTTGTTTACGATACATACCGGGAGAAACTCCAATCTTCCTTTTAAATTGTCTGCCAAAATAATACACATCATTATACCCCACAAGTGAAGATATTTCCGACAGCTTTTTATCCGAGCTTTCAAGCATATAAATTGCCGCATCTATCCGTCTTGAAATTATATATTCCACAGGAGATTCACCAAACATTTGCGTAAAAAGTGCACGGTAATGTGAAAGACTTAAATTTTCCATTAAAGCAAGTGCTTCAATATTGATTTTTTTCTGATAATTTTCATGTATATACATAGTGGATTTAAGCAATCTGTTTTTTTTACGCTTGTTGTTAACCGCTCTGGAAAAGGCGATTAAAATTTCTTTTAAAATTAAAATGGTTGCCTCCTCAAAATGCTCGTCGTTTAAAATAAATTCCGTATACAATCTCTTCCAGCACTCTATAACACTTCCAATATTACCGCAAAAGCATATTTTGTTCAGAGGTACAGATGCTTCTTCAACTGTTTTTTCTGCTTCATAGCCTGTAAAATGCAACCACAAATAATTAAGACCACTACCCTTTTTGGATCTGTATCTGTATTTTGTACCCGGCCTCATAACAAGCAGCTCGCCGGCATTTATGACTCCTGCATAATCACCAAATTCTATATTCATACTACCCTTTATAACGTACATCATATAATAATCGTGTCTGGCATCGGTATTATTAAAACTTATAGAGTCGTCCACAGCGCCTGCACAGTTAATGCAAATTTTCTTTGTCATATCACACACATTTGACATAACCTCAAATGGTGTATTGTAATAAGTCTGCAATTTCATTTTATCCCCTCATCAGCGAAAAGTACATTTTTTCAATTCTATAATTCATTTAAATGTCTGTATTTTTATTATACAATATACGTATAAAAAAATCAACATACACAAAAAAAGGATGATAAACAGGTTATGAAAATCACGGTAAAACAAGTATCAAGTATGGAAAAAATAATGCCGAATGTTCCAAATAATTATAGGACAATTGGCAGAAAAACCATTATGAAGGGTGAAAGTTTTTCATATCAGATTACAATACATTCACAAAACAACGGAGAATTTACAACAGAGGTTGTATCACCTCTTTCGGACAATGTGAAGCTGTATTCCGTAAAAAATACGGTTATGGATTTGCCTTGCTACACAGACGATGATGTGATTTTTCCCGTTCCCGATGACGATTATATTACAACATCACCGTGTCTTATGCCCGATGTTTTGATGCCAATAGAGCTTGAAAATAATACAATTCGTCTTTCAAATGAAACAATAGCTTTATGGGTTACCGTAAGGATTCCCGAAGATGCAAAATGCGGTGAATATCCTGTTACCGTAAAGCTTAGTTTTTCAGAATACTACAAGGGTGTCAGAGAAGAACCTGAATTTGATTCGGAACAAACAATGATTTTTGACATTATAGACGCAAAAATTCCCGAACAAAAAACTCTCTTTACACAGTGGTTTCATACAGACTGCATTGCTGATGTACATAATGTACCCATATACAGCGATGAACACTGGGATTTAATTGACAAATATATGGCTATGGCACATGAACTTGGAATAAATATGCTTTTAACTCCGATAATTACTCCTCCTCTTGATACAGGTGTAGGTATAAAAAGACCATGTGTACAGCTTGTAAAAATAGAAAAGAAAGCAAATAAATACATTTTTGATTTCAGTCTCCTTAAAAAGTGGATTGGTCTGCTTGACAAAAACGGCATAAAATACATTGAATTTTGCCAGCTTTTCTCACAATGGGGACTAAAATATGCACCAAATATAAAGGTGACCGAAAATGGCGAAGAAGATTATATGTTTGGTTGGCACACAGATTCAAAATGTGAAGAATACAAAGATTTTCTTAACCGGTTTTTACCTGCTCTTATGAATTTTATCAAATCCGAAAACATTAAAGAGCGTTGCTGGTTCCATATTTCTGATGAACCAAAGGTGGCACATCTTGAAATGTACAAATATGCGCACAGTATCATAAAACCGCTGATTGAAGACTGCAACACCCTTGATGCAATATCAAATTATGATTTTTACGAAATGGGTCTTATTTCAAACCCTGTTACAGCATCAAATCACATGAATCAGTTTATCGAAAAAAATGTACCGAACCAGTGGGTATACTATTGTTGCAGTACATACGTAGGCGTGGGAAACAGATTTATTTCAATGGCTTCATACCGTAACAGAATACTTGGTCTTCAAATGTACAAATACAACATCAAAGGCTTTTTACACTGGGGTTATAATTTTTACAACAGTCAATTGTCAAGAAAAAAAATCAATCCGTATCTTACAACCTCCTGTGATAAAGCTTTCCCGTCAGGAGACCCATTTTCTGTATATCCGATTGAAAATGGTGTTGTTCCTTCACTTCGTGCGGTAATTTTTAAAGAAGCATTAAATGATATTGAGGTATGCCGTACACTTGAAAGCTATATAGGGCGTGATAAGGTTATAGAAATGATTGATAAAGCAGCAGGTATGAACATTACCTTTGACAATTATCCCGGAAATAATGAATTCATTCCCGAACTGATTGAAAAAATGGAAAGAGAAATTAAAAAACAAATTAGCGAAAATCCCCATAAAAATTCATAATTCAAGGAAGTGTTTTAATGTCGGGCTTAACGCATAAAAACTATGATAAATATAAAGGTATAATACGTGTTATGGAATTTATACGTAATAACTATGCAAAAAATTATACAATTCAATATTATGCCGATATCTGCAATCTGAACAAATATTATTTCATCAAGCTTTTTGGAGAATACACAGGTGAATCACCACAATTTTTCAGAACAAAAATACGGTTGGAAAAAGCAAAAGACCTTTTATTGAATACCACAATGACTAACACTGAAATTGCAGAATTTGTAGGTTATTCTTCAGCATACTATTTCAGTCGCATTTTTAAAACACGTACAGGAATTTCCCCAACCGTATTCCGTAAAAATTCACAAAAACCAAACAACAAGTAACACCCGTAAAGTATAAAGCAAATATCCGTTACAGACTTATCTGTTAAAGCAAGCATCTTGTTAACTTCCCTTACCCTCGGCTTTGCTATATATTCTGAGAACATAAAGCTCCTTAAGGATGGCGGAACATTTCTTTCACATTATTGTTGTTGACATTATTTTTTATGGGTAGTAAAATTATATGAAAGGGAGGTATTACAATGAAAATAGTAAGGCATACAGCATACATTAATGACGCATATGATAACGATATAGAAAAAGCCATAGACCTGATTGCAGATGCAGGCTTTGACGGTCTGGATTATACAGACTGTGAATGCAGGTCATGGGAAGATGACTACAAGGATTTTGCAAAAAAACTTTGCGACAAAGCAGAAAGTCGCGGAATTAAATTTTACCAGACACATGCTCCTACACCTACAGGTCTGTTAAACAAAGGTGGTATGGATTTTGTAAAGGAACGCACTGTACGTTCCATAGAATTTGCAGGTCTTTTAGGTGCCGAAGCAGCTATTGTTCATCCGATTCAGGACCCTGCACATAAATTGGGTGATGAAACCGTTTATGAAAGGAATATGGATTATTTCACACATCTTCTTCCTTATTGCGAAAAATACAACGTAAAAATCGCAATTGAAAATATGTGTAAAACAAATCCAAAAACAAAAATCGTAGGCGACGGTGTGTGTGCACATCCAATTGAGTTTATGAAATACATAGACGACCTTAACAGCGAATACGCAACAGCCTGTCTTGATACGGGCCATTGTGCCGCAACCGGAAGAGAACCATATGATTTACTTAGAATTATGGGTGGAAACAGAATAACCTGCCTGCATATTCACGACAACGACTTTAAATCAGATATGCATTGCCTTCCATATACCGTAAGCCACGACTGGGACGAATTTTGCAAAGCTCTTGCCGATATAGATTATAAAGGTCACTTCACATTAGAGGCTTGTAATTTTGTACGAAAATTCCCTGCCAAGCTTGTTCCTGCTGCATTAAAATTTGAATACGATGTAGCAAAATATATGGTGGACAAAATAAACGAGTATAAATCCGCTAAATAAATTAAAACCGGGATGTATTTTACATCCCGGTTTAATTTTGTTATTTCATTCTGTTGTAAGCATCATTGTTGATTTCAACAAGTCTGTCTATGTTCATACCCTTAAGTTCTTTAATGTATGCATTCCAACCGCTGTCGATGCTTGTTTTACCTGTAATGAATTCATAACGCATCTGTTTTACATATGGGTCAATTGCATTTATAATGTCTGCTCTTTCAACAAGCTCGTCTGATGTGTAAATAAGCTTATATACACGTTCGTCAGCAACCTTGTTGTAGAAAATTTCACCATTTTCTCTCCAGTCAGGATCACTGTATCTGTTGTGCAATACTTCAATAGCAAATGCCTTTGACTGCTGTGAAGAGTCAGAGTCTGACATACCAAGAGATACGTTTGTTCTTCTGAAGCCCGGTGTACCGTTGTACCAATGAGCATTCTGCATTGAACCCCACTGAAGTACCGGTTCAAGATATGCAGGTTGATCAATAAATTCATACATACCAATTGAATCTTCTGTAGGAGCTAACCAGTCCGTACCTTCTTCACCCCAACGTGACCATACAGTCATCTTTTCAGAACACATATAGTCAGCAACACGGAATGCTGTTTCAGGATGCTGACAGTCTCTTGTAATAAACATTGCCTGGCTGGGCATTGTCTTCATATATCTGAATGTTGTATAGCCCGGTTTATCCGTATTATCAAGGAACATAGGTGCATATTCGTGATTTTCACGTCTTGCTGAACCTGCTGTTAAAACTGATGTTGAAGTATGTCCAAATACACCAACACGTGTTGTTTCACCGTTAAGAAGTGTCTTACGTGTTGCATCATCCTGTGAGAATGTTACAGGATCAAGAAGGCCTTCTGCATATAAATAATTTAAATATTTAAGGAATTCCTTATAACCTTCTGTTGCATATGCCATTTCAAGTGAGCCGTCAGCAGCTATTGTAATCTGATCTACACCTGTTTTTACAAATGCATTTTCAAGTGTTTCAAGAACACGTCCGTCAGCGTAGTCAACCAAAGGAATTTCATCATACTTACCGTTGCCGTTCATATCATGAGTTTTGAAAAATTTAAGAGCAGCTGTAAATTCGTCCAAAGTTGTAGGAACTTCCATACCTGCCTGTGCAAGCCATGCTTTGTTTATCCAGAAAGGACATGGAATTTCGTTTTGTAATGATTCATTATACTTGATTACACCGTAGATGTTACCGTCTGACATTGTAATGTACTTAAGAAGGTTAACACCTGTGTCAGCTTCGTATGCTTCAAGCTGTGGTTTCAAGTAATAACTTGAATTTTCGTAGTAATTATTCAAAGGAATAATAACGCCTGCTTCACCGTATGTAGCAACAACGTCATCTGCAAGACCTGTGTTGATAACATCAGGAAGGTCTTTACCGGAGCTTAGTTTAAGATTAATAACTGTTCCGGAATCTGCAGGAGAAAGCGTGTTGAACACAAGGTCTACATTACCTACTCTTTCAAGTTCCAAGGTGTACTTGTTTGTGTCGTAGTCTTCTACGTTACCGCTGGTTGGCATCATAATTTCAATGGCAATTGTTTCCTTTGACATAGGAACTGTGCCCAAAGGGTTAAGGTTTTCTTCCATTGAAACTGTACCGCCTGATTTCTTGCCGCAACCTGTCAGTGCACCTGCAACCAACATTACACATACAAGAACCAGTGAGATTGTGCGTAGCTTTTTGTTAAACATAAATAAATCATCCTTTCTGAATTTTATTTATTATTTTATTGTTTCCGACATTCTTGCAAGCATTACAAACGCCTGTTCACGAAGTGCATTGTTCTTCGGTGCAAAGCTTCCGTCATCCATACCGTTTATAATACCTAAAGAATATGCCTTTTGTACGCTTTCAAAAGCCCATAAGCTGATTTTATCATTGTCTGTAAAGTCAAGCTCCTTAGCCTCTGATTCCGTTTTTACTGCCGATGCAATAATTTTACATATTTCTTCTCTTGTTATAGTATCATTGGGTCTGAAATTTCCGTCAGCACCGTTTACAATGCCTGCTTCATAAGCTGCCGCAATGTAGCCTGCACTCCAGTCGGTAGCGGACACATCAGTAAATGTACCCTTATAGTCCTTTACTTCAAGACCAAGAGCACGTACTATAAGTGCAGTAAATTCTGCCCTTGTAATTGTGTCTTTTAGTCTTAAACCTTCGCTGTCACCTGTTATAATACCGTCGGCATACAACGCTGTAATCTGTTTATTACCCCAGTGACCTTCAAGCTCTTTTTCAATGTTTGAAGGAATAACAGGTTTAGTCGGCTCAACAACTACAGGAGGATTCTCAGGAATAACATCTGCAACCGGTGGTTTTACATCCGGCGGTACACTACCACCGCCGCCTCCACCACCGCCACCTGACGAGCCGTGATTATTGCCGGGTTTTTCAGGAGCTTCGGTTTCTGTATCGGTATCTTCATCATCTTCAGCGCCTTCTATAATAGGTTCATCACCGAAATACAGATAGTTTCCTGACTTTTTGCCGTCTATCAGTTCACCGCAAAGTCTTACATTAAACTTACCGGATGCATACATTGTAACGTCATCCATCATTTCATCTGTAAGCGTTGAGGATTCAACGTCGAAAATCTGACCGTTTTCCTGATATGCTATTGATTCAACAGGTGTTTCACTTTTGAAAAGAACCTTTTCTTCAAGTGTTTCGTCTTCAAGAATTGTTGCACCCATAAGGAAAGTTGAAGTTATTTTTCCTTCCATATCTGTTTCAACAAGCATTGTTATTGCATCTGTTGAAAAACGTCCAAGGTCAACCTTTGTCTGCATATCTTCATTGTTAAGGTGATAGTAATAATAATAATTTTCATCACCTGTCAAAATATTCTTAATCTTTGCAGTAAAGGCATTTACCATAGTCTGAGGAACGCCCTCTACATTTATTATTTCACACTGAACATCAAAATCTTCATTAAGACCTCGTGGAAGAATAATTGTGCTGAAGGTTGTATCCCCCGTAGCATATTTCTGCAAAACAGTTTTTATGTTTTCTTCAAGGTTACCTGAAGCGTGCGAGAAATATGTATCCTCGTTATAAGCAGTCATTCCCTCAATACCTACGGGAACAACGTTTACGTTGTAATCTTCAAAATTACTGCGGATTTCCAATGTTTCCTCATCATATGTCGGATATGCCAAAGGTAGCATATGCCAGTTTTGCTCATATGAATTTGTAACAGTCTGGTCTTCAGGGTTTTCATAGTCACCAACAATCCAGAACTTCCGGTTTTTCAGGAACAGTACGTTTCTCTTCTGATTAACCATATCTGATGAATACTGACCTGCATATTCTATGAAGTCATAAAGCTTATTGCTTTCAAACTCTTCCTCATATGCAACCATTCTTGTATCGTGGTCGTGATTGTTTATGGTAACAAGATTGTGCTGTGGTGCACTTAGCATAAAGCCGCCGTCAATTTTTGAACTCTTCAAGCTACCGTATGCAGGGTCAACAAGCAAAAATCTGCCGTATGCAAACATTGTAATTGAAAGCATATCATTATGGTCATGGCTACCGTAGATTGCATTTGTAAAGCTCATTGCAAGTGCATCATCCTCCCAGGAGCTTCTCATATATGTTCGAAGACCGCTTGGGAAGTTTGTAGTTGGATTTTCAGGCATCTGACCTGATTTACCCCCTGTTACCGCATACTCAAACATCGGTTCATCAGGGAAAAGTAAATAATAAAATTTCTTAATATCATCCACGTAGCAGCTGTTATAGTCATTACCGTCAGAAAGGTTATATCCTTTAAAGCCCGGTGATGAACACAAGATAAATGTAGCTACAAGGTCGTGAACAACCTCATTTATTGCGTAGTCTGAATAAGGAACAGGAATACCTGTTTCATGTTGAACATCAAAAGGTCCGCTTATAGTATCAAGAATTGTTGCATTGTAACCAAGCGGAAGCTCGATACTCATACCGTCACTGAATGTAAAAAGTGATACAAGACGGTTGTTTTCCTTTTGTGTTCTCTCATACCATTCATCAAATATTGCAAATTCCTGGAAGTGAGAAATAAACGCATACACACCAAGTGTTGCATATGAGCCCCAGTTATTTTTAGCTCTTCCGTAGAAGAAATCCTGTTCGTAATTTGCCTGTTGCCACCACGTTTTAAGCATCGCAGTCAAATATTCACCTGTCATATGCTTACTGTCAATAATGTAGAAAAGGTTTCGTGTAGCATAGTCCAGCTGACGTGACATATCAAGCGAAGTAAACATATAATCATCATAACCTACATGATGCACCATACCCATTTGCTGGCGTATAAATGTGTAGGCATGTATTTCGTCTTTGGTATAACTGTAAAGCTGTGCTACGGCATTAAGCTCCATTCCTCGGTGGAAGGACATTGCCTTACCCTTATTGGGAGCACGTGGTGTTTTGAATGACCATGTATTCTGGTCATTACATGACCAAAGCACGCAGTCTGTATATTCGTCCATAACAACTTCATCTTCGTCAAAGGATGCGTTGTTAAGACGGTATATCATAAGCTCTTTTTCACCTGTTTGTGAAGCATTTCTTGCCCAGAACTTTATAACTGCAGACGTAACATGGTCAGAAGCTTTAAGTTTAGAAATATCAAAAGCAATTACCGCACGCTTTGTGTTTTCATTAAAATTCTGATATTCACCGCTTTCCTGAACGGTAATTATTTCATCGGTACCATAGTTTGTTGAGCTGTATTTACCGCCACGAATCATAGCATCCTTGCTTGCCTCAATTACCATTGGCATACCGTTTACAACAAGCTCCAAAACCGGTGGATGCTCGGATTCACGTGCATAAATTTCAGCCTGTGTAAGATGCTTATCAACAGAAATAATTGTAAAACCTCTTACTGACTGTGTACCTATAACGCTTGAACCAAAGCTTTTTGTTGCATCTATGGAATATTCCTTCCATTCGTTATCAACCGTTACAAAGTCCTCAATAGTACCTGCCAGAAAGTTAACGGAATACACATTCTTCTGCAGTGCCTTGGATATAAGGTAATGCTTTTTAGAAGGTGTTGTCGGATAAGGTACAACACGCTGATCTTTAATTGATCTGTAGTATTCTAAAAGCTCATCCTTCGCAACATCATACTGACCTGCCTGTGCTGCTTCCTTAACACGAATCATAGCAGGGAAATCATCATATCTGAAGTATGGTTCAGATGACCATCTTTGCATTGTGTCATCCCATACGCCGTAAAATTCTTCATCGGTAATCTGCATAGGGTCACTGTCAATATAATAATCGTACGGACCCGGCATTTCATAAGTTATAAGGTGACTGTTATCAACTACGGTATCCTCCGCAAATACTGCGGAGGGTACCATTGTAAAAGCAAGGCAAAGTATTAAAATATAGCCAAGTACTCTTTTCATATTTTCGCCCCTTTCCCTTACTGCAACATATCAAGTAACTTGATAATTACTGTTGCAGCCTCTGCACGGGTAAGTGAAGCTGACGGTGCAAATGTATTATCATCATATCCGTTTATAATACCTGCATCTCTTACCTTATAAACTGCGTTCTTTGCATAGTCTGAAATGTTTGTATCGTCATCAAATATTTCAGAAGTTTCTGTTACAGGAATATTCTTGGCTTCTAAAATTCTTACAATCATAACTGCCATATCCTGACGTGATATTTCAGCGCCAACACCAAATGTATCCGGTGTAATACCGTTAATAAGACCTGCGCTTACGCCTGCTGCAACATACGGTGCATACCATGCATTTGCATCTACATCATCAAAAGCAGTATTTGATGAATTCAATTCTGCATTTGTTGCCAAAACAAGCATCTTTAAGAACTGTTCTCTTGTAACCTTGCCTGATGGATTAAAGTTACCCTTATCGTCACCGTTTACAATGCCAAGTTCCTGTAGCTTTTTAACATTAGCATATGCCCAGTGAGTTTCATCCATATCGGCAAAAATGCTTTCTGTTACTTCAGGTTCGGTAACCTTTTCCTCAGTTTTATTTGTTTCAATAAATCCCGGAACTTCTGATGTACCTGTTGTTATACCTGCGGAAGAGCTTCCTCCAATTGCGGAACCACCGCCGCCACCGCCACCGGAAGAGCCGCCGCCTACCGGCTTGTTACCTGAAGCTTTCTTGCCTGAAACATACACAGCAAATGTTCTTGTATATGTTGCATCTCCGTTTTTACCTGTTACAGTAAGAATTACGTTTGTATTTGTTTCAGGCTTTGTATATTTACCGTTTTCATCAATAACATCCGGATGACTTGATTCCCATGTGAAAGTTGTACCAAACTGTCCCATTTTGGGAAGTTCAATGTCATCCTTCACTTCATAGCCTGTGTTAAGCTTAATTTGTTCAACATCAAGCTTTGCAAGCTCTGAAGCTTCTGCAAACAGATATGCTTCAATTTCATTGATGTACAAATCACTCTTTAAGCTTTCGGTTACAGTAAATGAAATATAACGTGCATAAACTGTGTCAAAGCTTACAAGAGCAGAATCAACACCTGTAAATGTTCCGTTTTTAACAGTTGTCCAATCCTTGTTATTGTTTGAATATGAAACTTTATAGTTCTTTATACTGTTTCCTGATTCGTTGATGTAAAGTGTATTTACATAAGTTTCCTTGCCAAAATCCACCACAAATTCAGGTGTTCTCTTTGCATATGAGGTACCGTATGCTGTATCAAAGCTACCGTCTGTTACATATGCAATATCGTAACCCGGCTTAGGAGTTGCATTTACGCTTACCTTTGCACCATCTGCAAGATTAAGTGCTTCGTCACATGCAACTGCAACCTTTCTTGTAATAACACGTTTTACTGCAGGATAATTTGTGCTTGTAAGTGTAAGTGTTACATCAACAAACTTATACTGAGTCGGTACATTAACATTACCGTTTTCAACATTCAAAAGTGTTGAATTTGAAGATGTCCACTTAACATCAGCAGGGAAGATTACATCACTTACCATTGTAACATTATCTTTAACAACATAATATTTAAATTCGTCAAAGTAACCTGCATTTGCAACATTAATATCAAGTAAGCCGTATTCGTCTGTTGTAATCTTTGTTGATACAACATCAATTCCACCCACAACATCAACTGATGAAATGTCAGAAATTTCATTTATTGTTGCAACATAATCTGCAATTAACACACCGTCCGCAAAAACAGCAACGCGTTCAACGTCAGGCATTGTAACAACATCAAGAGATACTACATCGCCGGATGCAACAGGATAATCTACTGTTGAACCACCACCGTAGCTTACATTGTAAAGATTATCGGAAATATTAACCTTTATAATATCTTCATCTGCACTGTCAAGAAGGGTTATAGTACCGTTTCCTGCCTGTGTGAATTTGATATTTGTTATAGCAGTACCTGCAACAGCAATATTATCAACACCGTTTACGGTAATGCTTTCAGGTGCACTGTTACCTTCGTATACAACTGTTTCGTATGCACGTGGTGAAACAGTGTAAGTGTAGTTTCTTGAATGTGAAACTCCGTCAATTGTAGTTGATGCAGTAAGTACAACATCTGTTGGCTTTGTAATTTCTGCATTTTTGTTTATCTTACCGTTAGCGTCAATAATTCCGGACTTTGAAGATGACCAGCTTAGTGAAAGTCCCTTGTGTTCCAAAGGAAGGCTGATATCATAGCGGATATCCTCTGCACTTTGCTTTGTAATAACATCAGCAAGGTCCCCAAGATAGTATTCTACCAATTCATCCCCGCTGTTTGCCTTACGAACGTACAGATAAAAATCCTTCTTAGCACATACGCCGTCAACTGAAATCAAAGCGCTTACAATTACTGTTTTACCTTCTTCACCATGGTAAACAATACCGTTTTCAACATCAATAAGGTCGCTGTTGCTTACCCATATAATATTGTAATCACCTGTTGTTTTCGGAAGTTCCTTTAAACTTTCAACTGAGTCAGCAGATTCAGTTACGTCATTTACTGAAATTCTTCCAAGTGCATCTGTAAGCTGTTTTTTAAGTGGTACAATTTCTTCAGAAATTTCAGTAACCTTAACATTGTTTATTGTTACACCGTCATTAACACCGTTATTTTCATCAATAACAGTTCTTAATGTGTCAATTACTTCTGTTTTTTCAAATTCAAAGAATTTGTTTGCAAGAACACCGTTAATGTACACCCATACACGTTTTTGCTCTGTATCTACTCTGAATGTCACATTATAAGTTTTTCCTGCAGTTGACTCTTCAAGTATCTTATACATAGAAGATTTTTCCTTAACATAGATACCGTCTGAATTTACAGCCAAAGTAACAATTTCGCCAAAGTTGTTTGCCTTGTTTCCAAGTACAACGTAAACCGGCTTTTTGCCTGAAACGTCTGCAGTTACATCAAAATCAACATCATATATACCTGTATAACCTGTTGATGAAACACTTGATTTTGTTGATTCATTGTATGGAGCATCTTCGCTTAGTAAACGGAAGTCTGCATAGTATACAGGCATATCTGCCGCATCACCGTTGTTTTCACCCACTGTCTTTATGACATTTATACCATTATCGGAAACTGTCATAGACGCCTTTGTAGAATCACCAAGAACCTCAACAAATTCAAGGTCATTGCCTGATTTGCTCATAATTTCTTTTGTATCATAGTTATCAAGCTCTTTTACTGTCAATGTATATTCTTTGGAAATAACAGTATCATATTCCGTATATGTTGCAGTAAGAACAACATCTCTGTCTGCAAACCAACGGTTTACCTTACCTGTGTTTGTAATAAGTGAAGTATCAGATGATGACCATGTAATCTTCGGATTATCTGTTGGCAAAGTAATGTCCCCTGTTACTGCATATGGGTCATCAACCAATGTAGCAGGAAGCTCTGCCAAAGCCTTTAAAGCCTTTGTTGTATTTTCATTTTCTTCAAGCTGCTGTGCGCCGATTTTCTTCAATATAAAATATGAGCCCGGAAGCATACGTTCCATACCATAAAGTGAAAATGCATTTATATAACCCGGTTTACCAAGGAAGCCTGTCTTAGCAGTCTTACCGTTATCAACATTTGTTGAAGCCTGTCTTGTTACTGTATCAAATTCAAAAACAAGAGTATGAGGTTCTTCTGCATTAAATTTACTTGCTCCAAAGGAACCGCTTGACGTTGTTGAATATGCAGTTAATGAAGTGCTGTAAACTCGCATAAATACTGCTTCCTGTATGGATGTTGTAAGACTTGAAGGTACAGGAACACTGCCAAATGCGAATGTGAAGTACGGTCTGCTTATGGCAACTCCGTCAACTTCTTCCGTATAAGCATCTGTTTTAACCTCATATTCAACAGTAAGTCTGTACTTACCGTCAAATCTGCCAAGCTTATATGAAGTACGGTAATTTTCATCATAGTTGAAGTTACCTTCAATTACGTGAGAAATGTTAGGAGTCTGTTCCTTGTTAACAGCACCTTCCAACAACGGTGTATTACGTGTCTGTGTTACAACAAGACCCTTGCCTTCTACAAACTCTACCGTTGAATGTTCTGTCTTTGCATATTCAAAGTAAGGAACGTCTGCAATTGAAGTATATTTTGTATAGTCTTCTTCAATATAAATCAAATCTCCGTATACAGGATTGTCACCTGCAACGCCCTTTTTGGGTACAAACACTTCAAAGGTTCTTGTAAATGTACCGGTTGTACCGTATGTACCTGTTACGGTAAGAGTTACTGTTGTATCCTCTTCTGCCTGTGTAACCTTACCCTCATCTGTAATAACTTCTTTGTTATCGGAAGTCCATTTGAAGGCTGTTCCCTTTGCACCTGTCTGAGGAAGTGTAATATGAGTTGTAACCTTATCCCCAAGCTTTAAATCAATTGCTTCAACGTCAGCTTTTGCAATTTCGGAATCTGTAAATTTCTTTACAGTCAATACATAATCCTTGTACAAAATTATGTCACCGTTTTTGTATGTAGCTGTAAGTGTAACGTCTTTATCTTCCATACCCTTTGTAATTTTACCTGTTGTATCAATTACAGTTTTGTCAGATGTAGACCAAGTCACGTTGTCGTAAGCGGGAAGTGTTATATTTTCTGTTACATTGTATGGGTCAGCTGCAAGATCACCAATTGCATCCAAAGCTTCAAGTGCAGCTGCTGTTTCGGCATCAGCTTCTGTCTGTTCAATCTTTATTTTCTTTATTGTAAAGAATGAATTATCCTTCATACGCTCCATACCGGAAAGGCTGAAGCCGTTAAGGTAACCGTCGTTTTTCATAACCCCTGTGGCAGGAATTTTGTAGCCATCAATGTTCATTGTTATATTTTTTGATGCTGTATCAACATCCATAACCATCCGGTGTGGTACACCCTCTGTAAACTTAACAGTTGTATTTGCAACCGATGAATACAGTGATGCAGATGTTGAAAATACACGTACAGTATATCTTGCACCTATTGATGTTGTAAGGCTTGAAGGTGATGAAACGCCACCAATTGTAAGTAAATAATAAGGACTGTTTATTGCAACACCGTCAACCTGTTCGGTATATTTTTCATTTGAGGCTTCATAGTCCATTGTTATCTTATACTTACCTGAATACCTGTTAATACGGTAAGATGTTCTCTTTTCCGCATTCTCATTAAATGTACCCTCTACAACATGAGCAATTTTCACAGCGATGTTTGTGTTAGAAGCACCGTTTAAAACCGGTGTGGACTTAATGTGTTTAACAACAAGACCTTTACCCTCTTCCACAGAAACTGTTGCATGGTCACTTTCGTCATACGCAAAGTAAGGAATGTCTTCAACTGAAGAATACTTTGTAAAATCTTCTTCAACTGAAATCAGTCCGCCTACCTGTGTGGGAGGCGCAACATATTCCTTTACTGTCAAAACAAAATCCTTATGCAAAATCACATCGCCGTTTTTGTATGTAGCTGTGATTGTAACATCTTTATCTTCTTCGCCTCTTGTAACCTTGCCTGCTGAAGAAATTACAGATTCGTCAGATGAAGACCATTCAATATTTGCAGAAGCAGGAAGAATAATATCCTCTGTTACAGCATATGGATCTGCAGCAGGAGCAGAAATTGAATTTAAGGCATCAAGTGCAGCTGTTGTGTCGGCATCTGCTTCTGTTTGTTCAACCTTAATCTTCTTAATTGTAAGATGTGAATCCACAAGCATACGTTCCATACCTGCAATATAAAATGCATTGACATATCCTGTGCTTACCATATTACCTGTAGCTGAAGTTTTGTAATTATCTACGTTCATGGAAACTGCACCGGTTGCGGTATCAAAGTCAATAACCATCTGATGCGGTTCACCCGCTGTAAATTTTACATTGTTTGGTGAAATTGTACTGCTGCTTGAAGAACCGGCATTATATGCATTCATATAGTTTGAGCCCGCACGCAAATACAATTTTGTTTTTACTGACGTTGTAAGCTCTTCAGGATTTTCCACACTACCAAGGTTAAGTGTATAGTACGGATTAGTTATTGTTACACCTTCAACAGGTTCCGGATGCTTGTCAGCAGAAACCTCAAAATCAACAGTCATTTTATATTTGCCTGAAAATCTGTTGATGCGGTATGATGTTCTTGCATCTGTATCCTCATTGAATTTACCTTCAAAAACATATCCGATCTTTGGTGCATTTGCTTTATTTACATCACCATTAACCAAAGGCGTTGAGCTTGTTTGTTTTATAACAAGACCCGTACCGTTTACAACCTCTACAGTTGCATGTGTAGCATCTTCATAAATAAAGTGCTTAACATCGTCCAATGAAGAATACTGTGAAAAGTCTTCCTCTACGGAAATAAGCTGAGTTTCCGCAGCTTCATTTACAGCAGATACATCGTTATCATTTGCAATAATTACCGGAATATTAACCATGGTTACAATCATTGCAAACACAAGTATTGTTGATATAATCTTTTTCATGTTTAATACCCCCTTATCTCTTAATTACCACTGCTCGAACAGAGTCTGTATTGTAAATTGAGAAATATGCCATATCTCCAATCTGAATATCGTTAATACTTCCCAATTTAGCTGTTTTACCTTCCACTATAAATACCGGAGCAGGATTTCTTACAAGCAATTCCAGCGTTGTAACAATATCGCTTGAATTTGAATATCCCACAGATACCTTGTTAACACGTCTTGCCTTGGTATTTGAAACCTTGTTATGCAGTACGTCCTTTACTTCACCGTACGTATAATCATCTGTACTTGACTCGTAATAAGCATTGTTTTTCTGCAAAATCTTTACAGAATTTATCTGGTCAAAGCTATCTAATGTGTACTGAATAAGGTCATTTTTTGAAATCTTTCCGAATACAGATTGATTTACTCTCTGGTTGGAAATAATAAATTTCTGTTCCTTGCCGTCTGTAAGCATTGTAATTGCTTTATATTCTGTTGATTTATCTTCTGACAATACGTCTGACACAGCTATTATCATACCAACTTCAGAAGTATCAACAACGGGTATTGAAGCATTTGCATTTACAACACGCTGGATAACAAGAACATCAACAACTTCGTTTGTTTCGTCCATTTCATAGCCGTTTGATTCGTATTCAAGACCGCTTGAAAGCTCTACAAATACAGTAAGGTCTTCATCACTCAAGTCCATTTTTTCCTGTTCGGAATACATAGGAATACAGAATGCAAGAGTATGATTTTCCTGAATAGCAAACGGATTTCCCTTACCCTTTGCAAAAAGCTGTTCTGTACCGTTGTATGTCTTTTTATTAAGTGAAACACAATCTGTTCTGTTTTCAGAGTATTTAATTTCCACATCATCAACACTGTCAAGCGTGTCTATAACGGAAATGTTACCGTTTTCATTAAATTTGTATGAAACCGGCTTGTCTACAACCTGTTCAAGCACATATTCCGCATTCATCTTTGTGCCGTTAAAGCTTATTTTGCTTTCCGTAGGATAAATAGCAACTGACTTGTTACGGACAAACAAAGATTTTGAAGTTGAAACTTCACCACTGAATTCGTCTACACTGCCTTCAACAGTTTTAATGGAAATATATTCAGGCAAAAGCATTTTAACCTTACATCCGCCGCTTATACCTGTTGTTTTACTGTAGCTGTATACATAAGCATAGTCATGTTCAAGCTTTTCTTCCTCATAATCCACAAGTGTGCCAAGGAAGTTGAAATAAGCAATAACTCTTACGCCAAGATCAACGTTGGTGCTGTCTACTGTTTCACCCATAATGTATTCAACATCATCAATTGTAATATAATCGCCATCACGTGAAACTATAACACCTTCAACAGGGTCATTACCCTTTACTAAACGTACCGCATCCTTTTCACTGCTCATAGCTACACTAAGCACATCACCGGGTTTTATGTCTTCAATAGAAATAATGTTACCGTCTGACGAAAGAAGTTCCCAATAGATTTCGTCATAATCGTCAATTTTTATTGACTTTGCTTTTTCATACATAAAGCCGGATTCAAATGATATTGTATTTGTTTCCGCAGATACATACTCAACTATGCAGTCTGTATAATCGTATATAAATACAACATCTGCAATGTCATCCTCATTATTATCAACAGTTCTTACAACAACACTTTCGTCTGCCACAAGATCCTTTGACATATTATAATCAAGCTCAACTCTGTTATTTACAATATATCTTGTAACAGGACTTGTTTTTATCTTTAGCTTTGCCGCATCTGTGCGTATTTCTATTGTATCGGAAGTTATTCTGTCAATTACCGAACCGGAAAAGTCATAAACCGTGTTTTTACCGGTAGGGCTTATTGCTGTAACATAACTTTCTTCGTAATCATTGTATGCAACATAAAAATCCACTTCCTGACCTACATAACCTGTAGCATCCTTCAAGTTTAAAAGTGTATATGTTTTTCCGCCTATCTGAAGCTGATTAGCCTTAAGGTTTTTGACAGGAGAATACAAAAATGTGCTTACATCTGCTGTAACGATACCTCTCATCTTTACAACACCTGTACCCGTTCTGCCATTTAAAAAGCTTCTGTAGGTTCTGCTTTCGTCAACCTCGTATGATGGTGCAATGTTGTCGTTGTAGTACATAGGTATCATCATACCGATGTCAAGAGCATTGTTAATCATAATCATAGCCTGATTAAAAGTAAGGTACTGTGCTCCTGAATCAACATCGTCTGTAACACCTATCATACCTGCAGTTGTAATATACGAAATAAGGTCTGCCCCGTCGGTAATAACATCGTATCCCAAAGCATTAACCAAAATTTTGCAAGCCGCACCATATGTAATATATTCAGACGGATTATATACACTGTTCCCGCTTCCTGATATATATTTCAACTGTGCCAGCAAATTTATGGCACCTTTATAGCCGGAATCTGAAATATCGTTGAAATAGGTTGCGTTTTCCAGTGACTTTGCAACGTCCTGCTGTAGCATCATATTTACGACCATCTGTGCAAATTCGTCACGACGTACAGGCTCCTCCCCTCTTTTATCTGCATCCATTCCTGCTGTGATTCCCAAAGATTCCATATCAAAGGCTAAACCGCTACCGTCAGCCATTGCGGGGACTGTGAACACAACAAGCATTACAGCTACACAAAGGAAGCTGATAATTCTTTTTAAATTTGTTCTCATAAAAATACCTCCATTTAGTATTTATTGCAAATCTATCTCATTTTAATATACTATTTTAATTATACACAAACATTATAAATTTTGCAATACACATAATTGTCATATACTACAATACACAAAATTGATATTGTGTTTTTTTGTACAATATGATAGAATTGTAGCAACATTTGTGCAAAGGAGACTTAATATGATTATAAACAAAGAGGATCTTAAAATATCAACCGAAAACAACAAGCACGGTGAAATCAAAATGTATCTTTCAAACCTTGCCGATTTTGAAGGAAAAAATCCAAAATTAAGAACTTTTGCTTTAGCGGAATTAAAGCCCGGTGAAGAAGTGGAATATCACGTTCACAAAGGCGAATGTGAAAGTTATTACATAATATCGGGAAAAGGGCTTTATAACGACAATGGAGATGAATATGAAGTTACGCCCGGAACTGTTACATTTACACCCTCAGGAAGCGGACACGGCATATTAAACTGCGGAACAGAAATGTTAACATTTATAGCTCTTATAATACTTGATTAATCATAACTATCGGCTAAGCCGGTAGTTTGCTCTGCGGCTATAAGCCGCTGTTACTGGCTGGACTGAAAGTCCACTGAATTAACTGTCACTTGCAAAACTGCCCAAAGGCTTCCCCTTGAGAGGAAGCTGTCGAGCAAGGCGAGACTGATGAGGTGTTTATTCCAATTTTACTCTTTCCTACATTTCCACCTCATCCGAGTTTTGCTACGCAAAACCCACCTTCTCCTCAAGGAGAAGGCTTTTTACTGTTCAACGGCAAAAGCCTCTTTGGAACCACACGCTTAGCGTGTGGTTTTCGTTATACAA
>JAZQIO010000090.1:0-5904 GCA_045541135.1 Clostridia bacterium | reverse complement strand
AACAAACGCCGCTGTCCCGAGTGCGATGCAAGGCAGAATTATGTCTGCTCTGAGTTTCAGATTTTCTTTCTTTATTTTAAGCTGTGTCTTTTTTCCGCAGAGGAAAGAGATAATCCATACACAGGAAAGCATCTGCGAAATAATGGTTGCAAGTGCCGCACCTTTTACACCCATTTGGAATCCAAAAATAAATATGGGGTCAAGCACAATATTACATACAGCACCGATAATGACTGAAACCATAGAAACAGTAGTGAACCCTTGTGCTGTGATAAATGTGTTCATACCCAAGGTCATCTGCACAAACAACGTGCCAAGGGCATATACGCTCATATAATCGGTTGCATAGCCGATTGTATTTTCGCTTGCGCCAAAGGCAAGGAGCAAATCCTTGTTCCATATAAGCAAAACTGCGGTCAGGATGACTGATACAACAATTTGTAAACTAAAGCAGTTACCAAGTGTTTTTTCGGCAGATTCATTATCCTTTTCGCCCATAAAGATAGACGCCCTTGGTGCACCGCCTGAGCTTACCAATGCCGCAAACGCTGAAACAAGCATAATAATCGGCATACAAACACCAACACCCGTAAGCGCCAAACTGCCATCACCGGGCATATGACCTATGTATATACGGTCAACTATATTGTAAAGCATATTGATAAGCTGTGCCACAACCGTTGGAATGGACAGTCTTAATAAAAGCTTACCGATAGGCTCTGTCGCTAAAAATTCCTTTTTATCATTCATTTAATATAACACCTTATTTTCGTATATAATTCATTAAACAGACTATTTTAATCTATAATAGCAAGTAGACTTGTCCAAACCTTCACGCTTTAGCTCTCCTTCGCTTACCATTTTACGAAGTGCCCCTTCAACGGAGCTTATGCTGAGCGACGGACAGAGTTCTCTGATATCTTGTTTAGTGGCCAACAAGCCACATTACTGTGTTTGTTGACACCTCGCTATGAAAATTCAAATACCGCAAATTATCTTTCGTTTACATATATTTCTTAATACAATCCATCACGCCAAACCATGCAACGGATATGTATCCAATTCCTCTTTTGATATATTTTCGGAAAACGGTTTTAAAAATTTGCCCGCTGTGTTCAGGTATGAATATAATATCACTTCGCCATCCGGAGCACTGAAGGAATCAAAATATCTTTCATCCGGCTTAAGCATCCACCCAAAAAGTGCCTTATCGTCAACAAAGTCGCTTATATAACACACAAATCTTACTGCGGCAATTACCTCATCTGTACGGTCCTGCCACCTTCCTTCATATATACCGGGAAAATCATTGAAATTACCTAAATCGTCAGTTATTTCAACCCATAAGGATTCATTTTTATCACTCATCAGGGTTATGCTGACAGGATGATACCCACCCATTCCGTTGCCTGCAACCACATAATCAATAAAGTATCCGTCATCTAACTTTAATCTTTTCCATTCCTTTGCCACGGCCTTTCACCTCTTCCCCCAAAATACACTTCAACTATAAATGTGAACGGCAATTATAAGCTTTTAATGTAATCATCAATTGCATTTCTTGCTTCTTCCATTGAATCATAAACTCCGATTATTTCATCAGCTCCCTCTTGCCATTCGCCCCGTGTTCTTACTGCCACATTACAGCCGGAGCCACCCATACAGATGTAAGCAATATAGGCTGTTCCGGAATCAATCATTACTCCTTTATCAGTATAACTGTATATTAGTTTATTTTCTTCCATTATAAATCCTCCCTGATATTTTTTAATAACATTATATTTTCTATAGCATCTGTATCGCCCTGAGCCACTGCCTTTTCATACCATTTTACGGCGGTTTTAATGTTTTCCTTTACTCCCAAGCCGCATCTGTAGCAGTCGCCAAGTACAACCTGAGCTTTTGCATACCCAAGCTCGCCGGAGCGGGTATACCACTTTATGGCTGTTTTAATATTTTCCTTTACTCCCGCACCGTTTTCATAGCACAACCCCAATTGATACATAGCTGCAGCATATCCGTTTCCCGCTGCTTTTCTGAACCATTTTACTGCTTCCTTATCCTGACTTTCTTTACCGATATTACTACCGTAATAAAGCCCTAACTCATATTGTGCCGCGGCTATGTTCTGTTTTGCCGCCAATGTATATAAGCTTAGTGCGGTTTCAAAATCCTTGTGGGTACCCTCACCACGTTCATAGCAAACAGCCAGATTATACTGTGCCATACCGTATCCCTGTTCGGCGGCAGCTTTGTAAAGCAACACAGCTTTTTTCTTATCAATCTCAAAATTGTACAAGCCTTTTTCATAACATTCAGCAACAAAAAATTGTGCCTCGGCTATACCGTTTTCGCAAGCCTTTTTATAAAGCTCTGTTGCCCTGTTCATATCTTCCTTCACAATTATTCCGCATTCATACAAAGTTGCCATTTGATATTGTGCAGGTCCGTAATTTTGTTCTGCAGCACATTTAAGCCATTTTACAGCTAAGGGATAATCCTCACAGGTACCGATGCCGTATAAGTAGCATCTGCCTAAATTATACTGTCCCACACAGCTTCCGCCCTCGGCAGATTTTTTGTATTCCTCAAAGACAAATTTTCTGTCTTCAAGGGTTAAAGCCTTTTTTTCATATTCACATCCCAACTGCGCGTGTAATTCCGCAGTAAAACTGTAATCTGATTCATATATACCGTAGGTTTTTCCCTTATATTTACTTAGCAAAATCCCCAGAATACTCAACTCCTTACTCGTCAGCGTTTTTCAAAATTCTTGCCTTTACTGTACAATAAAATTATAATCAAAGGTAAAACATCATATATGTTTCTGACAATGGGTACACCAACCGAAGTAGAATACACCAAAAACAAATTTGCCGACAACCCGATAACAAGCTTAATAATAAAGCTGATTGTTACCACACTTATCATCACGCTTTCATTCTTTCGGGTGTAAACAACCATCAGCCAAAGCATAACTGCATTTAGGCCCACAATTACAGCAGGAATATACCGGCCCCCAACACCTGACAGCCATGCCAACCGACAACCCCTTATCATAGGCTGAATACGGTGTATATTAACAACTGAAAAATCGCCGCTAAAAGAGGCATTCAGCATAGATATTCTGTGAGAAATCCAGTTTATAAAATCTCCGTCCGCATCTACAGCTGTTTTGCTGTAATTCAGGCTTTCTGTAATTGCAATAATTCGTTCCTGATTACACACCCAAAAAGATATTACCGTACCGATTATTACTGCAAAGCAAATAACATCCCATTTATCCGGCTTGATTTCCCTTGCTTTTAAATTGTACAGTAAAAAAGCTATCACAGATATAACATACATATAAAATTCCGCTGTTACATCTGCACTGACATAGCTGTATTTGAAAATTACTTCCTCCAAAATCCATATAAGCCCTGTTATGACTGCGTTATAAGCCACACAATCAACCACAAATGGCTTTAACCCGATTTTTTCTCCCATTCTGATGTATTTAGCAATGGCATAACACAGTATGGGCCACAGGCTGATTACAAGCATTTCGGCATTGGATTTTATACCGCTTAAATATTCACCGCCGTATTCAAACAGACAATATGTATAAAATGCAATAAGTAAAACGGCAATTGCAGTGATACCAATTTTAAGTTTATTTTGTGTGCTCATCGTAAAGACCTTCCTCAATTGCAGCTTTTTTCAGAGTTTCTTCAAAATCCGATAAAAGCTTTTCATAGTTTTCCATATCCTCAACAGACATTATTTCCACAAAAGTTTCTAATCCGCAAAAAATAATTTCGTCTGTTTTTAAGTGCTTCATTATAATTTCAGGCACTTTCCACAGGTTATTTTTATCAAGCAAAAAATCACCCGTGGATAAAACTTTATACTTATCGGAATATTGTTTGTTTTCGGAAATATATTCTTCAAGCACATCTGCATTGATTATTGCGTAATTGGTTACATAAGCATCGTCAACCATACTTTCGGATGCTACCCATACTCTGCTTTTTTTCACAGGAGAATCCCATGGAAAAGCAACCTTTCCGTTTTCAATTTTTAATTTATATTCACCAACGTATTCCATTAACCGTTCCTCCCGATACAGCTTATGCAACTACTTATTCTTTCGCTGTTTTCCGATTGCCTTTTTTAAAGCTCTGTTGTTGATGTATTTCAAATATTTTAGCTTTAGCTTGCTTACCTTTATTCCAAAAGCATAAAGCTGTTCCTCATATACCAGCAAATTAGGGTGGTAATTGGGATTGGTCCATATTTTCCTGTCGGATTTACCGTAATATTTCATAATAGCTGCAGCCATAGCTGTGCTTCTTGATTCACCGCTGTCACAGCAGACATAAATTCGTCCGAAATCACTTTCTTTTTCCAAAAAATCCTTCACCGCCATAGCTTCACGGTAATCGAAGGAAAAAGGCTTGTATTTAAGCTCTGTGTCAAAAACTCCCACCTTGTGAAAAGCATCAAGTAACTTTAAATTTTCATGCCACACATCCTCCATAGTAAGGAGAATGGCAATTGTTTTTTTGTCAGGCAAATTCTCATCAAGCTCAGAATAAAGCCTTTTTATAGGGCATATGTATATTTCCTTTGTGTGAGATAACATCATAATTATTCTCTCCCGAAGCATTAATTCTTCTTTTATACCCTTTTGGCATCAATATCCATTTTCTTTTTAAGGGCATCAAGCTCTTTTTTAAGACTTTTATTTTCTTCTCTTAACTCGTAGTTTTCTTTATCCAGGTTATCATACTTGTTTTTCAACATATCGTAGCCGTCACAATTCATATCGGTTTCATCGGATACAATATCATATATTCTGTTTGCAAACCTTCTGCATTCTTTACGGATAATGTCACTTTCCTTGGTCCAGGATGAAAACAGCATATCAAAACCAAGCATTTTTGATATCATAAAGCTATACCTGTATACCTCCATTTTGTCATAGTCATTTCTGAAAGCAAGTCTTTTTCTGAATAAACCCATATGTATCAACTCCTGTGTTTTTACAATTATATCAAATTATTTGCCTTTTCCGCAAAAGCTTATCTGATTGCCGGGGCCCTGTTTTGTTGGTACGTTAATATTAATCTGCATATAACCATTCCTTAAATTTATAATTATTTTATTTTTTCTTTAAGATTTTCTTTAACCAACCGAATGAATCTCCTGAAAACATTCCAATCGGTCCGGCAGCAGCACCCATACCCGATGTGGTAAGAGATGATAACAAGCCCGAAAACATTGACGCTAAAGTACCGCCTTCAACACCACCTGCAGCAGATACAGAAACTGCAGATATTGCATCCTTTAATTTTTGGTAATCCTTTTCATCATAAACATCTGCCCCATCCACCAAAATAGCGATAGCCTGAGGAAGAACAGTATTTTCCCTGTTGTTTTCGATTTTATAATCCAAAACTGTTCTTATTGCTATATATTGTGTCAGATTCATTGGTGTTTTTTTGTTTTCCAGATTACTGATTGTCTGTTTGGTTACACCAATTTTTTCTCCTAATTCTTCTGCTGTCCATCCGGCAATTTTGCGGATTACAGACAGATTATCCTGCAAACAATTAATTTGTTCTGTTTTTTTATTTTCCATATAAGTCACCGCCCAAGTTAATAATATCAAATAAATTTATTCTTGTCAAGTATTTTGACCAAAGTTAATTTTTTTACTTTTAATAAATAATTTTATACATAACAAAAGGCAGTGTAAAAAAACTTGTTTTTTTACACTCCCTTGATTTTGTTTTAGAGGGGATAGGAAAAAATGTTTCAGAATGGACAAACCGAACCGAAGGGGTGACCCGAGACAGTACGATGGTACGGCTCGGGGGAGGTTTGTTCATAGCAAGAAAAGAGTAATTTTATGAAAAA
>JAZQIO010000089.1:0-67750 GCA_045541135.1 Clostridia bacterium | reverse complement strand
AAGAGAGTTAATAATTATGTTTGAATGTAGGGCAAGGGCTTGCTATAGCCGTAATGAAATTCAAATGTATAAAATCCCAAGGAAAACATCGAATTTTCCTTGGGATTACTTGCTTTTTGCCAATTTGAACTCTACCGTACCTGTGTGTGCCGACGAATTCAAATTGACAAAATATAACTTCCTTTTTCAAAATCTGCCAGCGTGTCGATAGGTTTATCGACACGCTGAACAGCTGTGAATTTATCACAGCTGTTTTTGCACTTTTCGTTGATTTAAAAATATATATGCGGTATTATGAGTTTGCAAAGTAAACGTAATTTATAGTCCTCCCTGTGTAAAGGAGGGTGACATGCGAAGCATGACGGGAGGATTGTTAAATTGAAAAACAACCCCTCAGTCAGCTTTGCTGACAGAACCCCTTACGCAGTGGAGCCTTTGATAAATGACATCGGCATACATTGTAGGGAATGCATTTATCTTGTGCCCTGTGGGCATGCATTTCGCAGAACGGATAAATTCGTTCCCTACAAATGAGGTTTTTTGTTTCTGACTGTTTGCTCATCTTATAATTAGAAACAAAAGTTTTTAAAGTCATTTGTAAAAGCCATTGCAAGTGTTGCATTGCCATGAGTTTCGGGAAAAATATCTCGCGAACCATGAAAGAAGAGGATATATTTGTATCTGAAATCTTCAGGTGCCTCCATAATAAATCCTGCAGTAATTCTCCCCTTTGCCCATTCCCACTTATCTTGCCCAAGAGTAACAATGTGCATATCTTCCCACTTTTTCATATCAGCAGAACGCTTAAATCCAATTCCGTTTTCGGGAGAATGAACCAGAATAAATTCATCACCCCGTCTTATAACGCAGGCATTTTCACCACCCTCTGCTTCGCCTATGTATTTCCAGTTTTTAAAATCACGGGACTCAGACATAGCAATTCTTCCGTTTTGCTTGAAAAACAACTTATAGCCATCGTGACATACAATAAACGGATCTATCATTCTTCCAATTTTATTCGGCGGTATATCCCCCTTTGGATTCAAAAGCTCCGCTTGGCTAAAGGTTATAAAATCCTTGGTACGAATAGTATATAGTCTTGCATCATCATTAGCATACCATCTGTCGGCATATGGCTCCGGCAAAGGATAAGAGCATAGGCAGATAATATATTCTCCGTTTTTTTTTATAATATTACCGGGACTGGTGTAGTTAGCAAGCAGATTCTTTTCGGTTAAAATACGTGGCTTGGACCACTCCTTCAAATCAGTAGACTTACTCATTGCAAGGTAGTTATACATATATGAATTCTGCTTTTCGCTGACAGTAAAAAACAAATAATATACTCCGTCAACTAGAGTGCACGCAGGATCACGGTAAGCATATCTGTCATTTCCTTCAAAAATTATCATAATTGTTTTCTCCTTTTCTCACAATCGGTAAACTAATCTTTTGAATTTTATTTCAAATGTTTTTTTAGTATTTTCACCTGCGGTTACGGAAAGTCTTGCAATGTTGCCCTCTGACTTACAAATTTCAAGTCCTGAATGTTCAAAAAGCTTGTAACCACGTGGAATATTAAGGGTTATGGTGTAGTCGTCACCCTCTACAAGGTCAACTGTAAATTTTAGTACCTTGTCAACATCATTCCAACACATATTTTCCATTTCAAAAGCACCCTGACTTAAGTGTCTTGAAGTACTGATAATTTGCGGTACACCGCGGTTTTCGTGAATTGCAAACACCTTTGTTTCGCAAGGGTTAAGCACCATTTTAATTATGCCGTCTTTAATTTCTGCAACAGATAAGGAAAAGTATTCAAATGCAAGTGGATTTTTGCAGTCAATACCAAGTTCTGCAAGAGAAATTTCAGCATCGACACTTTCTTCCTTACAATTAAGAATACTAACAACATTATAGTTAAGAAATTTATTTTCAACAGCAAGGTTTGTAATGAATGTATCAGCCATGTTAATTCTGCTTACATCCATTGGATGAATGTCAAGTACAGGTATGCATCTTTTTAGAAGCTCTACCCTTTCTTCAGGAAGTTCAGGCAAGTTGTCTCCAAGAGTAACGGGAAGTCCAAGCATTCCCACAAATGCAGTACGTGACTTTGCCTGCTCCATATTACTGTATTTTTCACGGATAATTACATTATCGGGGTCGTTATAGAACACCACATTGTGTAAAGGATAATACATTGCCACCTGTCCGATTCCTTCTTTTACAAATTCCTTCCAGTTAAAAATGTCATTTCCCACACGTGCGGCATCAAACATATCACAAGCCCACAAAACATCGGAATCATACAGCCCACAGCAGGAAAGAAGGTATCTGTCATTACCTAAAATTTCACGTGTTTTTGCAATCATACCCCTGAAGGCTTCTTTTGTTGTAAGCTCAGGGTTATACATATTTTTGTGATACTTTTCGTGCATATGTATGCATATTGGCAAGGTGTCATACTTTACAGCCTCATAACCCCATTCATCAATCTGAGCAAGCGCCTTTGGCAGAAATTCGTTAAGGTATGCAGGGTGTGATATATCAAAAAAGTACTGTCCGCACCATGATGGCTCCTGTACAAGCACTGCATCAGGATGTTTTTTAACAAATTCATTTTCGGCGGGGTCATTTGTGTAGCCAATCCACAGAGAAGGGATAAGCCCGTACTTTCTTATTTCGTCAGAAAGGTATTTAAGTCCGTTGGGATACTTTTCCCTGTCCGGGTTAAAGGTGTCGCAACCGTCCTCCCTTATGCCCGTTTTGTCCTTGTGGTACCATTCCCAGTCTACCCATATAGTTTCCGCACCGTATTTCTTTAAATTTTCTGCCATCCATTTTGTATTTTCCAAAACAGTTTTTTCGGATGCATCAAACATTACGGAATACCATGTCATCCAACCGACAGGAGGTTTTTTAAAGGTTACACCCTTGTTTATCGGTGCATAGTCAATTTTATATTTATTTGCGTAAACATCTTCCAAAACGCCAATATTTGCAACCTTTTGTATTGTTGTCTTAATTTCATACAAGCTCGTTTCATAGTTAAATGAAAAACGCTTACCCAAAGCACCGTTTATAAAAAAGCCACAGTCATTTTCAACATCAAAAATCATATTATCCAACGATGTACATACAGAACCATAACCGCAACGAATAAAGTTATGCTCCTCTGTACTCATAGCGTAGCATTTATCATTCATAAGCGTTGTACCGCAAAGCTCAACCGGTGTATTTGTAACAACCTTCACACCATAATTATTAAGCTGAAGCTCTATTTCCACAACAACGCCCAAGCAAAAGCCGTTAAGATGCATTATGTGACAATCTGTAACAAAGCTGTGTAAAACTTCTGCATATTTATATATTTTACCGTCATTGTAAAATCCCATATTCTTTGCAATGTTTTTACCTTTGTGTAAAATGTCAAAAGTGAATGTTTCACCATGGAATTTTACCATATAATCTCCAAAAGAGCAGTAGTAATTATTCATCAGAGTACTCCTTTTCGTATTTTATTTGTTGATTATATCATAAAACCGTTGTATAATAATTGTAAGATATTATATAAATTTATGTAAAATATAATCAAAAGGGGATAATTATGAGTTTTGAAAACCTGCCTATGAGTAAAATGGAAATATGCACAGAGGACTACTTTTTTCCAAACAGAAGATATAGTCATTTGGACACACGTTCATTTACGGAATATGAAATAGGAATGCACCTTCACGAATTTTATGAAATAAACATAGTTTTAAAGGGAAAGGGCATTCACTACATAGAAAATAATATGTATAAAATAAAAAAGGGTTATGTATTTGTTATTCCTCCCGGCATTTACCACGGCTATAAAAATCTTGGTGAGCTTGAGGTTTACCACATATTGGTAGGAACAAAATACCTTTCAAGATATGCCTCAGAATTAGAATGTATGGGCGGATATATTAACCTTTTCAGTATAGAGCCCATTATACGTTCCAACACGGAATACAGCTTTTTTCTTACTCTTGATGATACAGAGCTTGAATTTATAAGGGAGCTTTCGGACATTCTTGAAAAAGTCAAGAAAAATTCCGAAGATGTACACCGCAATAATTATGACCTTATGATAAATTCAATGGGGCTTAATATTATAGAAGCACTTTGTCACTACTATGAAAAGTACAGTGTATCGGAATATGAAAAAAACACGGAAAAATACAAAAGAATTGCAAATAACATACAGTTTATATGCAATAATTACGATAAAAAAATCACTTTAAAAATACTTGCGGATAATATGAATATGTCACAATCTGCATATGTAAAGCTTTTTAATAAGGTGCTTAAAATGCCACCAATGCAATATGTTGTAAACTACAGAATTTCAAGAGCAAAAAGTCTACTTGAAAATACAGATATGACAATTACTGAAATTGCACACCGCACAGGCTTTTACGATAGTGCACACCTTAACAAAATGTTTTTGTCACTTGAAAAGCTATGCCCAACCGATTACAGAAACAACAGCAGAAAATAAAAAAGTGTTTAAAAAAACACATCAATTTGTTCCCGAACTGCAAGAGTTTATTAAAAAGAATACGCTGACAGAGTGCGAAAAAGCAAGTAATCCCAAGGAAAATTTGATGTTTTCCTTGGGATTAACATTTTAATACACCTCATCCGAGTTGCTTACGCAACCCACCTTCTCCTCAAGGAGAAGGCTCATTTATAACTCTCACTTGTGGTAGAACGACTTTTTCGACGGTCTGAACCACCGGTAGAACCGGTGGTCATGATTAACTCAAATATAAAATTTTATATCCATATGAATTAATATCAAATGTAAATTTCATATTTTCCGAAGTTTCTGCATTAAATACTTCGGAAACGTTTTCATCAATACTTAAAGTCACATTTTTAATATCCACAGAGGATATATTTACCACAAAGGCTAAAAGTTCTGTTTTTCCTGTAATGGTAGTGTATTTATAGTAGCTTACTTTTACTTTTTCGTTGGTGGTTGTTGCCCTGTTTTTATAATAGGGAACCCACTCAGACTTTTCAACGGGAAAACTGTCAAATATTTTCCACACACCACTCATAAGTTCAAGTGGATATTCTATATCATTCGGTCTTGGAAGTATACCGTGAAGTATGGAACAGGAAAGTGCCTGTTCAAAAGTCCACAACGGGCGATTTTCATAGGCAATAAATTCAGTCGGATCGCCGAAGTTTCTGCCACTGTATTCCGCACGAAAGTAGTCCATATTCATATCTGCGGTTGTACCCTTATTAAGTTCAAACTGCAGATTTTCTCCAAGCCACGACTGGTCTATGTATGGAAGTACAGTATAGTTCACAAAGCCGTTGCAGTGAACATTTATTTTTCCACCACGGGGTTTTACTACATTGTACAGGCGTTCAAACAGTTTTTTTACAGCCTTTATTGTATAAGTTCCCTGAAGTTCACCCTTATCGTCATACCAACCGCAACCGTGGTTTACATTTGTACAGTAATTTGGTCTTGATGTTCCGTCAAGGTACACACCGTCTATGTTATATGTATCCATAAGTTTTTCAATACCGTTTATAAACAAGTCTGCATACTCACTGTTATAGCATACCATGTAGTCTCTTTGGAAAGGTACTCTCCACCAACCGAAGTTCAGCTCACTGTTTTTATTGAGGTGTATTACATTTTCACCAATGTCTGACCATACAGGCGACATTGTAGAAAGCTCGTATCCGAAATATGGCAAAACCTTAATTCCACGCTTGTGACATTCGTCAACTATGTATGTAAGCTGTTTTGCTGTATATTCGGAAAGCTCAAACCAATTTTGAGACTTGTTCCACTTTTCGTGAAGAATAAGAGTATCAACACCTTTTTCCACAAGTCTGTCAAATCTGTTTTCTGCCGACATAAAGTCCATATAATTTCCCTTTATTTTAATTCCGCAGTCAAGGTGCAACGCCTTGTGAATATAGGGGTTTTCAGGGAATTTTTTTACAGGTGTAGCAATTAATCCAAATTGAAAATCAATTGGTTTGAAGCCAACTCTGCCATTCTTCAAATCTCCATCCCATTTTTGGGGATGACTGTCTAAAAAGTGTATTCGAAGAATCAGCTTATCATCTTTATGAATGATTTCCATTGCCTTATTTTCGATGTCAGGTTGCCAGTTTTTATGTGTTTCGGCACACCAACCAAGACCTCTTTCATCATTACCAAGCCAAAGCAGTGGTTTAAAGGGAACTGACACATCAAGCTTAGGTACTATACCACCCGAACTTGTCCGTGCCTTTTCTATAACGCTTCCATCACTTAAGAAAATATCACTGTTCTCAAATATGTGATACATTGTGGCATATTCTTTTTTTAGTGGAATTTCCAACCACAATTTATCCAGTTTATACAAAAATTCCTTTGTTTCGTCAATACCGAATGCCTGTGCAACTGTCTGCCCTTTTGTCATAAGTTTAAGGTCTATATCTATGTTGCCGTCATATCTTACGGTATTGCAAAAATCAATTATAAATCTGTCACTTTGTTTGCATCCGCATATTATTGCTTCTTCATCGCACCTCTTCTGGATAAAGCTTTCACTTTCATTTTCAGGATAGTTGTTGTCAAATACGGATTCCTCCCCGTCTTCAACCATAACTATTCTCATAGGTTCTGCAAGAAGTTCGTGACCTTCTGCTTTTATTGAAGTTATCATACCGTCAGCACCGAAAGTATAGCTTTTGTTTGAAAGTTTTACGGTGTGACAAAGTCCTTATGTTTCTATTCTCACCGGTAAAAATGGGTCTGCAATTCTCATAATATTTTCTCATTAATCGTGCATTCTGAAATCCAATTTTTTAGGTAGCGGATATTTTTCGTCCGCTTCTTTTATAAGCTGTGTGTTATCCTGACTATATTCAATGCCCTTTTCTTCTGCATAAAGTCTGCGATACAGTTCAAACCAAAGCTGTGAAACGGAAAGTTCCCCCTCTTTAATATCACTCATTATAAAGTCGGAGTTTATAATTTCCGTAGCTTCGTTAAGTTTTCCCATATTTATAAGAGCAACAGCCTTATAAAGACGTATTCTGCCAAGGGCTTTTATTTCTTCATCAAGTGTGTCAAAAATTTCAAGCCACATTTCATCTCCGCCGTCGGTTGTAAGCTGTGCCGCAACCTCGTTGCAAAGAGCGGGGCAATCTTTTTTTAGTTCAAATGCTTTTAAGATATATTCTCTTGCAGTTTTTATATCACTAAGTTCATTTTTGTAAATCATTGAAAGATTACGCAGTGCCCATGGTGATGGTTTTAATTCTACTGACTTTTCCCAGGCTTTTTTTGCACCTTCTACATCGCCTTCGGCATATTTTACAACACCAATGTGCAACATACTATACCAACCTTGTTTTGGTAATGCTTCTAACTTTTCAAGCCAGTATTTGCCCACAACATAACTTACAGGCTCTTCCTCTACTTCAGGTTCAGGGAATATGTTTGCCTTAATCAGTGTTGTCCATTCGTCGGTTTCGCTATCTGAACTTACAGGGAACTTACAAATACAGCTTATCTTTTCACCTCTTACAAGCTCCTCAACAGCACCCCACGCAGAACCTTTGTATATAATTTCGGACTCTTTTGCATTTTCCTGATCGGGAAATATAAGTTCGTTAGGGTTACCAAGGCGATTAATCATATACTTTTCAATTTCTTCAGTTGCATTTTTATAGTCACCGTGTGCAGTATCAGCATCAATGCTGAGTGCTGTGTAGGCTTCAGTCCACTCCCATACGGTGTTGCCCGGCATAGGTATGTGCTCAAGTTGTGTATGTGCAAGACCTGCCTGAATTTCTATGTACGCAGAGCCTTCTTCGGAAAGCCATTCATTCCAGTTTCTGCCACCTTGTCCCATACCCCATACAAAGAGCTTTCTGCCCTTTAATGTAGGTGTTGAGCATTGCAAGAGTCCGTTTCCATCTTCATTTGCTGTTGCAATCCACTTGTAATTTTCCTTTGGTATTTTATAGAAAAAGTCTCTTGATGATGGAATTCTGCAAGGGTATGTTACATCAAGCCCTTCGTGAACGGGAATAGTCGCCTTGTCAAGAATATAGTGGTTTGCATCGTAAAAACTTAAAAATGATTCGTCTGTGGGGACAAGCACACGCGTGCCCTTTGTTTCGGGAACTGCAATGTTAGACCACCAGTACATATGCTTTTGTTCGGGTGTGGTATTTTCGATTCTGCCCTTTATATAAAGAACAGGTGAATCTTCAGGTAACCATGCGCTTATGCTGTACACAACTCCGCGTATGCGTTCATATTCATAAAGACGCAAAACCTCGCCTTCATCACATTTGTCCACAGCACACCACATGGGTGAGCAGGTAAGGGGATTGTGGCCCTTTATACCTACGTTAAATTCTGCACCACCGCTGAACCACGCATTTCGAAGAGCAAGGTTTCCGGGCTGAAAAACAGGGTTGACATACAAAAGCTCACGGTTTGACTTTTTGGCATAAATTGACCATAGTCTGCCACCAAGCTCAGGAAGAAATACAGCCTTTATATAGTCATTTTCCAGAACTGCCGCCTTGAATGCACGGTCTTTTTTGTCACGATTGTATCCGTCCTGCATTTTGTATGGAAGCATTGTTGATATCATACCTTTTCCCAGGTATGTCTTTTCGTCTTCGCGTACTTTATCTGTCATTTCATAGCCTGCGTGTATATAGCTTACGTTTTTTATGTCGGGCATTGGGTTCATATTTCCCATAGATGCCGCAAGCATAGTATAATCTTCAAATTTAATCACTTAAATCACCAACTTTCTGATTGAATTATACTACTCATATTTAATGTGTTCAATGTATAATAAAACTTTTTATTTGTATAAAACAACTTTTTTGAAAATAGCAAAAGCAAAAAAGCATTGTAAAAAATAAATTTTGATTGTATAATACTACTCGGAGGGATATATATGAAAGAAAAATTTACACTTGATATAACTAATATTCAGATTATAGCGTATAAAACCGAGGGAAAAAACTTTGTTTTCGATAATCCGAAAAGAGCCTTCGACGGCTTTGTAATGATTACGTCGGGGAAGGGCTTTGTTACAGGTACAGATGGGGTACGCCAAAGTATTACAAAAGGGGATATGATAATAGTAAATTTAGGTGATAGCTACAAAATAGAGTTTGAAGAACCTTGTTCTTATATAACAAGCGGACTTACAATAGTTACGGATAAAAAGTTGTTTCCCTTCATACACCGATGTAGTAAAAAAGAGTATGACGAAATATCGGAAATCTGTAATATTTGGCAATCACGTTCATGGGACTCTTATGCAAAATGCAGAATAAAACTAATGAATTTCTACATAAACATTATCGACGAAAACTCATTGTACAAAAATGTTGATACGGATATAAAAAATGCACTGGAATACATACACAGAAATTTCAAAAAGAATTTTTCAGGAAACGATATAGCTTCGGAATGTTCTGTTTCACTTTCATATTTACGTGGAAAGTTTTTGAAACAAACAGGGATGACTGTCCTTCAATATCGCGACTCTCTGCGTATAGCCGCCGCAAAGGAAATGCTTGAAAGCGGATATTTCACAGCTTCAGAAATCGCATCAGAACTTGGATATTGTGATGTATATCATTTTTCCAAATCATTTGCAAACCAAGTTGGATTATCTCCAAGAAAGTGGTTAAATAATATTTAGTGTATAGTTGTAAATTTACCTTTCAGTTTTTGCATTTTATTACCTCCTTTTTGCAAACAAAAAAGTCGTACCATTTCTGATACGACTTACTTTGTTATTTATCTATTATATGCTTTGTGAAAATTCTACTCAATTCGGTTTGCTGATGCTCGTTAGATGGAAAATCCTTTGATGTTAATTCTAGATTTAGTTCTAGTAAAGTTTTTTTACTTTGAGAGAGCTGATCTTTAAAAAATTCATATGTAAGTGTTTTTTGTTGTATTCCATAATCATAGAATATTTTTAGTGCTTTTATCAATGCACCAAATCCTGTTGTTTTTGATAAAATATAGTTATTAGGATCATTCCACTCATCTCTAAAGACACTTTTAACGGCATCAAAATAATTTATTAAAACCTTCAATATAAGTTCATCACGATCTTCGATAAACATATTTCTAAATGGTATATATGAATCCTCCTTTAATTGCCATCCTTTTTTTAGCTTTATTGTATCATCTTTAGGATTTCGGCTTATTAATGGGAGTAAATACGTTACAAACGTACCCTGTGATAATGATTCGTTTTCGCTGGTCTTTTTCCCTAACATTTTTAATCTATTAAAGAAAGGTGATTGTGGGTTAGAATTGAGAATTCGTGCCAAATCATGACAAGTTTTATATGGACTCCTACTTTCATTTAATTCGAACAAATCATATATTAGTGATTTATCAACCTTTGCTTGGTTACTATTTATTGTGGAAAAAATATATGCTTTTTCCTCTTGTGTTAAATCAAACATGATAACGACAAGTAGCTCAAAATCCGCTTTAGGATTTTCTCTAATACCATCTACTCTATGTTGTCCGTCCAGTATTTCAGCAAATCTTTTTTCAGCATCAAATTCAAAATAAAAATTGTTACATTCGTCAACAGTAATTTTTTCTGATTCAGATGTATTGACAGACAAGATAATCGGAGTAGGGAAAGTAGCATCTGGATCTTCACAATATGCTGCTATTTCTTTTACTCTGATTTTTGAAAGATCTCTTTGTATTCCATCAGACACGTCCATTCTTCGATTAACAGTTGTTACTTTGAGTAGATCTTTAGACGCTATCTTTCCCACATAGAATGTTCCTATGGGTTGCGTGATTTCTATAACATTAATTTTATTAATCATATAGCAATTTTCCCTCCCTTAGTGTCATATTCTGATGCATCTTCTAATTTGTTCTGCGTTTCTTCTATTCTATTATTTTCAGATTTCAAATATTCTTGGTCGTCATATTCTCCAGTAATTGAATCGTGCTCTTTCATATGACCGACTAAAAACAAATAATAAGCCATAAATAATGATAGCAATGTAAATATTACTTGTGTAAAAAGATTTCCACAATTTTCTCCTATCCACAAAAAAACCATAGCAATAACAGATATAAAAACTATTGCAATTCCTGTGATTTTATAGCCCAAGAAATGAGTCGCTCCAGTTAGTTTTCTTTCCACCTTAATACTTAATAAGGTATCTATAATCAACGGAGAACATAGTGCAATTGAGAAAGTATACAATTGCCCAGTTTGAATATAACTTTTAAGATTTTCAGTATCTCCCATAAGGAATGCAGCAATGAAGTTAATCATTCCAAAAATAACAGAATATACGACCCATCCAATATAAAGTTTTTCACGTTTTACAATTAGGAATGGCGCCGATAATCTTTTCCACAGATCTCTCATCTTCCACCTCTATATAATTTTTTTAGAACTTAATAACAAATTATGATTAATATTATATCATATAGAGGAAATATTTTCAATCATATTGTCAAATATTAAAATATTTTGGTGAATTTTATATGTAAAAACTCCTTGCAACAATACATTTGCAAGGAGTTTAATAGTTAAGGTTCCTATTTAGTGCATAACCTTTTGCATATTATGGCGTAAGTTTGGCGTAAATTGGGCGTAAATTTTACCACTCAACGCCTTCAAACTCGCATAAACACTGGGTTTATTTATCCAACGGCTTCATTGTGGGGAACAACAGTACATCTCTGATAGCGGCAGAGTCTGTAAGTAACATACACATTCTATCAATACCGAAACCGATACCACCCGTCGGAGGCATACCGATTTCAAGAGCATTCATAAAGTCTTCGTCTGTTGTGTTGGCTTCTTCATCGCCCTGAGCAAGAAGCTCTTCCTGAGCCTTGAAACGTTCTCTCTGGTCGATTGGGTCGTTAAGCTCGGAATAAGCATTAGCCATTTCCCAACCGTTCATAAAGAATTCGAAACGTTCTACATAATCAGGATTTTCAGGCTTTTTCTTAGTAAGCGGAGAAATTTCGATAGGATGATCCATTACAAAAGTAGGTTGAATCAAATGTTCTTCCGCAAATTCTTCGAAGAACAAAGCAAGAATATCGCCCTTCTTATGTCTGTCTTCATATTCTACATGGTGCTTATCAGCAACTGCACGTGCTTCTTCCAATGTATGTATTTCATCAAAATCTACACCCGCATATTTTTTAACTGCATCAATCATTGTAATACGTTCAAACGGCTTGCTTAAATCCATTTCAACACCGTTGTAAACAATAGTTGTAGTACCCAAAACTTCCTGTGCAACATGACGGTAAAGGTTTTCTGTAAGATCCATCATACCGTGATAGTCTGTATAAGCCTGATAAAGCTCCATAAGAGTAAATTCAGGGTTATGACGTGTGTCTAAACCTTCGTTACGGAAAACTCGTCCGATTTCATAAACTTTTTCCAAACCGCCTACAATAAGACGCTTTAAGTAAAGTTCAAGAGAAATACGAAGCTTGAAGTCTTCGTCCAATGCATTGAAATGTGTTTCAAATGGGCGCGCAGCAGCACCACCTGCATTTGCAACAAGCATAGGAGTTTCAACCTCCAAAAAGCCCTGTCCGTCAAGATATCTGCGGATTGACGCAATAATCTTTGAACGCTTAATGAAAGTATCCTTAACTTCTGTATTCATAATAAGGTCAACATAACGCTGACGGTATCTTGTGTCAGTATCTACAAGACCGTGGAATTTTTCCGGTAGTGGCTGAAGTGACTTTGAAAGCAAAGTAACCTTTTCAACACGGATAGAGATTTCACCCTTTTCAGTTGTGAAAACCACACCCTCAATACCTACGATATCACCAATATCGTACTTTTTGATTTTGTTATATTCATCTTCGCCAACAATATCCTTTTTAATAAAAATCTGGATATTGCCTGCAAGGTCTGCAACATTGCCGAAGGAAACACTGCCCATTCTTCTTTTAGCCATAAGTCTGCCTGCGATGACAACATTTTTACCTTCAACATCTGCATAATTATCCCTGATTTCCTTAGTGGAATGAGTTCTGTCAAACTTTGTAATAACAAACGGATCGGCATTATTTGCAACAAGCTCTGCCAATTTTTCGTGTCTGACCTTAACTACATCACCTATCTGCTGAGAATTATTATTCTTTTCTGCCATTAAACTCAAGCCTTTCTGTTTTATCTTATTTGTTGATTTCTATAACCTTAAGTTCGATAGAACCTGCAGGAGCAGGAACTTCTACTATATCTCCAACCTTTTTGCCAAGCAAAGCTGTTCCAACGGGAGATTCGTCTGAAATTTTACCGTTTGAAGGGTCTGCTTCCGTAGAGCCTACGATGTTGTACTGAATTTCCTCTTCAAATTCAACATCATAAACTGTTACCGTACAACCCAAAGAAACTGTATCTGTAGAGATTTCAGCTTCATCAATAACCTTTGCATTTTTAAGCATAGCTTCAATTTCTACAATACGGATTTCCATTTGTGCCTGTTTATTTTTTGCTTCATCATATTCTGAATTTTCCGAAAGGTCACCATAGCCAAGAGCAACTTTAATCTCTGCCGCAACCTCCTGACGTTTAACCGTTTTTAGATATTCAAGTTCTTTTTCTAATTTTTCCAAGCCCTCGCTTGTGAGAATAACCTGTTTAGCAGCTGCCAAAACGTTCAACTCCTTAATTTTAGTACTCGATATTTTTTCACAATATTAATATTATATACAAATTTTTATTGAATGTCAACAATTTTTTTGTTTGTTAATTCTATACATTCGGCAAAAACAAGGTTCGACATTCCAAACAGGGGTTTTACACTGAAGGGTATGTAAAAATCGTTAACAACCCTGCCGTAGCTTCTTTTACAGTTTTTGTCAATTACAATACTTTCGGGTCCGTAGCTGTTGCCGCAATCCTCCAAAACCGCCACAATATGGCTGGTAATGCAAGCATTACCGTCTACCACATTTAATACCACGCCCATTTTATCAAAAAGTCTATCACACAGTCTTTCTGCATCGTAGGTTTTATCCGTACACACAGTAACATTTCCCAACACCGAGCAAAGGGTTTCAACAATCTGAATCCCGGACTTTGTAAGATTTTTATCCACCACCGTAACCGTACAATCACCGTCAAAGCTCTTTGCTGTTTTACGAACAAAGTCCGGAAGCATTTTTCTGTACATACGCTCGCCGTCAAGAATACGGAAATTGCATCTTTCAACCGGCTTATCCGTCATAAGTACAATATTTTCCACACTATTTTTATTAAAAATTTTAGCACAATTCTGGTTATCGTAAACGCACAAAAATTCCAATCCGTATTCCTTTACGGTGACAGTCTGAAACCTGTTTTTTGAAAAAAGTCTTTTCCAAAAACCCTGTTTGTTATTAATTTCCGAAAATACAACACCTATTTTTTTCATTAAACCACCTCATATTAAAAGCATTTATGCAAATATATGCACAAACGCCATTAATAATTACCGGTTGTTTAAAATTTCAATTGCCTTTTCAAGCTGTGTATCTGTTTCCTCGCCTAACTGAACATTGTAATCAGGCTCTATTCCCTTGTCCTGAATGTAATGTCCGTTTGGTGTATAATATCTTTCAATAGTAATCTTTAAAGCTGTACCGTCTTCAAGATCTATAAGAGACTGAACAACTCCCTTACCAAAGGTTTTTGTTCCCACTATAGTACCTCTTCCGTTATCCTTAACGGCACCCACAAGAATTTCCGCCGCACTTGCGCTGTTTTCGTTTGCAAGTACAACCAGGGGAATATCAACACCGTCCATTTTGGATTTGATGTACTGTTTGTTTCCCGCCTTGTCGGATGTGTAATAAATAACAGTATCCATAGGAAGAAGACAACTTGCCACAGCTTCTACTGCAACTGTTGTTCCTCCGGGGTTATCTCTTACATCCACAATAAGTCCTTTTATAAAATATTTGTTAAGCTTATCAAGCTGTGTCGCAAATTCTTCTGCCGTATTATTTCCAAACTGAAAAATATAAATATAGCCAATATTACCGTCAAGTACTTCAGCCTCTACGGTATTCATCACAACATTTTTTCTTAATACGGTAAGATTTTTTTCCTCACCGGTGGAGCCTTTTACAACGGTCACTGTAACCTCTGTGCCCTCTTCCCCTTTTATAGTATTTACGGCATCGTCAAGCTGAGCGCCTGTAAAAGCAGAACCGTTAACCTTGGTTATAAAGTCTCCCGCTTCAATGCCTGCTGCCATTGCCGGGGAATTTTCAAAAACGCTGTCTACGATAATAATATTTTTTTCTGTGTCATTGCGTACCACCACACCAATTCCGCAATAGGAATTGTCCATAAAGGTATTGAAACTTTCATACTCTTCAGCAGTAAAATATTCCGTATATGGGTCTCCTAACGATGACACATAGCCTTTGTAGGCATATTCCATAGCACGGTCTTTGTTAAAATCGCCGTAATATATACTGTCAAGATAGCCGTCTATAACGCGAAATTTCATATTATCGGATACTCTGGCATTGTATGCAGTTGTAAAAACAAAAGTAAGCATTGCAGTAACAATACACGTAATAACTGCCGTAATAATAATAGGATATGACTTTTTAAACATAATTGCTGAAACTACACCTCCACTACCTATTTATACATAACAGTGCAGAAACTTATGCTTCTGCACTGTATTTGATTATCCGATATATCCCAACGGGTCAACCGTTGAACCGTTTACTATAACTTCAAAATGCAGGTGTGGTCCTGTGGAATATCCGGTACTTCCTACATAGCCGATTACCTGACCGGCATTTACATACTGACCTACTCCAACTGCCATACTGCTTTGATGTGCATAAAGAGTACATACACCACCGCCGTGGTCAATTACCACATAATTTCCGTACGCGGAATTATATGTAGCCGTAATAACCGTACCTGATGCAGCTGCTATAATATTTGCATTGTAGCCTGCACCGATATCTACGCCTGTATGCAATTTTTCATACTTAAGAACGGGGTGCAATCTCCAGCCGTAATATGATGTGATAATTTTACAGCTTGGTGTAGGCCAAAGCATTGTACCGCCTGAATAAACCGTACCGCCACTTGCAAGGTTTGCAATTTGTGCACGTACTGCTGCTTCTTCAGCCTCAATTTCCTTAAGCTGTTCTTCAAGAGCACTCTGAGAGCTTTCAATGCGGGCAATCATAGCATCACGTACTGCCATTTTTTCATCAAGCTCTGCCTTTGCTTCCATAAGCACAGCCTTTGAATCTTCCAATGCAAGCTTATCCGTTTCAAGGTCTGCCTTCATTGTCATTATTCTCTGCTGCTCTGCCTTTAGCTCTTCAGTAAGGTTTTTATCATACTCTGCAATCTGAGTAACTATATCAAGCTTTTCAAAAAAATCTCCTATGCTTTTTGATGAAAGTAAAATATCAAGATATCCCGTAGAGCTGTTTTCATACATTACTCTTACTCTTTCTCCGTACAATTCGTACTGAGTTTCCATAGCAACAGTTGCATTTTCAAGCTCAACGGTTGTTTCTTCTATTTTAACTTCAAGCTCTTCAATCTGAGTATTTACAACAGCAATATCTGCCTCAAGTGCAGATACTTCATCATCAAGCAGCTTTTTTTCTTCCATTACGGAAAGCTTTTCACCTTCAAGAACATCAATTTCGTCCTGAAGCTCTTCTTTATCTTCGGTAAGCTCCTGCTGTTTGTTTTTAAGGTCAGACTGTTGGTCGGCACTACCGGTAAAATATACAACTGCAGATGAAATCATAAGAACAAAAAGCATAACCACAACAGTCAATGCAACAATTCTTTTAAATTTTTCACTGAAATTAAACATATTATACCTCCCATCACACTTTAAGATGACGTCTGATAGAAACCGCACTGCCCACCGCACCAAGCAATACACCTATGCCTATAAACCACAATACGAGAGGCAAAACAACTTCCGAAATTCCGCAGAATTTCAAATTCATGGTTTCAAACAGCATAACATCCATCGAAAGGAATGTATTGTATGCAATAAGCATAATTGTCATAGCTATCAGGGAACCTACAAAGCCTATAATTACACCTTCAATTATGTAAGGCCAGCTTATAAAGCTGTTTGTTGCGCCAAGATATTTCATTATATTAATATCTCTTCTGCGTGCAAACAAGGTAATTTTAATTGTATTTGAGATAATAAATATTGCAAGAGCTCCAAGGAAAATCATAAACCAGAAGCTTATGCTTTTAATAACATTTGTTACACTAACAAGCTTGTTTGCACTTGACTGGTTATCATTTACCTTTGCTATACCGTCAATATGCTTAAGCTTTTCAGCTGTACTTTCGGAAATTGACAAATCCTCAAGCTTAATTTTAAAAGAGTCTCTTAATGGATTGTCATCACCAAAGCCGTCCATTACATAAGCTTCGTCCCCGAGCTCTTTTTTATATTCGTCAAGAGCATCTTCGTTGGAATAAAATTCCGCAGACTTTACGTTACTTACGGATTTTACAGCATCCTCAAGCTTATCCATTTCCAATGTTCCGGGTTCAATACTTTCTTCAATGTACACTCTTATTTCACATTCTGACTTTAGCTGTTCCGCAACGGAATTTATGTTCATTGAAAACAAAAGATACAAACCGAAAACAATAAGACATGCAACAACTATTATTGTAGATGACAATGTCATCAAAGTATTTTTAGCATAACTTTTGCACCCTTCGGACACAAAATATTTGAAGTTACTGCTCTTCTTCATCTATGTATCCTCCCTTTGGTACGTCTCTGATCATTGAGCCGTGTTCAAGCTCAATTACTCGTTTTTGCATTTTATCAACAATATCCTTAGCGTGAGTTATAATAATAACCGTTGTTCCACGTCTGTTGATTGATTCAAAAAGCCCCATAATTTCATCTGCAGTTGCAGGGTCAAGGTTGCCTGTAGGCTCGTCAGCAATTAAAACAGCCGGATTATTAACCATAGCACGTGCAAGTGCAACTCTTTGCTGTTCACCGCCGGAAAGCTGATAAGGCATAGCCTTGGCTTTGTCCGAAATACCAACCATACTTAAAATAGCAGGTACGGCACGTCGTATTTCCTTTTTGGAAGCATTGCGTATTTTCATAGCAAACGCAACGTTATCATAAACACTTTTATTGTTAAGAAGTCTGAAATCCTGAAAAACCATACCAATTGAACGTCTGTACATAGGAATGTTTTTAGGTTTAAGATTACCTACTTCCACACCGTTTATTGTAATGCTTCCGTCGGTAAGCTGTTCTTCAGCAAGCATAAGCTTTGTAAGAGTAGACTTACCTGCACCGGACGAACCTATAATAAACACAAATTCGCCTTTTTCTATATAAAAGCTTACTCTGTCTAAGGCGAGAGTATTTGTTTTTTCATATTTTTTACTTACATCTCTGAAAAAAACCATAAATCATTCACCTCTTTACAGATTCAGTGAATCGGAATTAAGATATCTGTTTACCATCATTGCTACCTTAAACACAATTGCATCATCAAATTTTCTAAGGTCAAGACCGGTAAGTTTGTATATTTTATCAAGTCTGTATACAAGAGTATTTCTATGAACAAACAGCTTTCTTGATGCTTCGCTGACATTAAGATTATTTTTAAAGAATTTCTGAATTGTTATAATTGTTTCCTCGTCAAGCATTTCCAAAGAACCTTTTTTGAACACTTCGTTTAAAAACAGTTCGCAAAGCTTTGTGGGAAGCTGGTATATAAGACGTCCGATACCAAGATTGTTGTAGCTTATAATAGGCATATCACCATCAAAAACCTTACCTACGTCAAGTGCAACAACTGCGTCCTTATATGAACGGTTAATTTCAACGATATTTGATACAACAGAGCCTATACCTACTCTTACACCTGTCATAAGCTCAGAGCTTAAAGTATCTACAATTGTAGAGGCAATCTGTTCAAATTCTTCCTGAGTAGAATCCTCTTCAATACTTTTTATAAGAACCACATCGGATTCGTTCATACCTATAACAAAATCCTTGTTTTTATCCGGGAAAAGACCGCGTATAATTTCGTGAGCTGAAAACTCGTCATTTTCTATACGTATTAAAAAAGCAATTCTGTATGCATCCACGTTAAGGTGCATAGTTTTTGACTTTATATGTATATCACCCGGCATAATGTTGTCTTCAAGAATATTTTTAATAAGACTGTTTTTATCATACTTTTCGTCATGATACTGTTTTATCTGTGAAAAAGACACAGAAAGAACTTCTGTTATGCTCTTTGCAAAATCGTCATTACCACCACAGAACACAACATATTCCGAACGGTTGCGTACACCTATACGTCTGTATGTAACACCGTCAACTACAATAGCATCTCCTATTTCCTTTGCTCTTGAAGCGGCAAGCTCACGTACCGCACCAATTTCATTAACATCCGTGCACGCAATAACTGTTGCACTTTCGTCAATGACGCCCGCTTCTCTTCCCAGCATAGCAGATTTCATCTGATGAATAACTGTTTGAAATAATCTGTTTGCCACAATAACACTCTCCTTTTTAAGGATGAATTTTTATCTATATTCGCCTAAAACACCCATTAGAAATACTTATTCATTATCTATAATACACCTTTTTTACATAAAAATCAATAAAATTTTTAATTTTTTTTGTGACATTTGTTAATTTATTGTGAAATTTAGACATAAAAACAGACCCGATAATAAGCAAATTACCGAGTCCGTTTGTATATTTTATATTATTTTTTTAATTTCATTATATATAAGCTCATTGGCATTTCTTATGCCCATATTGCCTGAACAAACACTCATTTCCCTGAGTTTTATCATATTTTCAGAAAGCCTGCTTACCGTTTCAAAAAACATTTCGTCGTTTAAGTCTTTTTCCTCAATAAGCACAGCAGCGTTTTTATCTGCCAGAGCCTTTGCGTTGTAAAACTGATGATTATCCGTTACATTAGGAGACGGTATAAGCACAGACGGTTTTGCAAGTGCATTAAGCTCACTTACCGTTATTGCACCGGCTCTGCAAATAAGCAGGTCTGCCGCCTGCATTGCCTCATTCATATTGTAAATATACTTAACAACATCTATTCCGTCTTTCTTTACATTTTCAAGCTTTGCTGAAACCTCGTCAAATTCTCTTTCGCCCGTTGCAAAAAGAATGTTGCATTTACCTTCTTCAACCCTTTTAATAAAGCTTACCATACTTTCATTAAGACGGGTTGCACCAAGGCTTCCGCCAAAGGCAACTATAAATGGCTTTTCGTCAATGCCAAGCTTTTTTCTTGCATCCTTATATGTGATTTCAAAAAGCTCGTTACGCAAAGGATTGCCCGTAAGCACAACATTTTTTGCCTTTTCGAATTTTACTCTGCTTTCCTCAAAGCTTATGCAAACGGTGTTTACTTTGTCGCTGAGCATTTTGCTTGTAAGACCGGCAAATACATTCTGTTCGTGTATAAGTGTAGGAATTTTAAGCTTTGCCGCCGCTAAAAGCAAGGGTCCGGAAACATATCCGCCCGTTCCTATTACAACATCAGGCTTGAATTTTTTAACAATACTGCGGCATTTGACAAATGCCCTTAAAGCCTTAAAAGCCGCAACTGCATTTTTTGGTGTAAGCTTTCTTTTAAATCCGCTTACTTCAATAAATTCTATATCATACCCGGATTTTGGCACAAGCTTACTTTCCATACCGTTTTTCGTTCCCACAAACAAAAACTTACTGTCAGGCTCTTTAGTTTTTATTGTATCAGCAATAGAAATAGCCGGATTTATGTGTCCTGCTGTTCCTCCTCCTGCAAGTAAAACACGCATCCAAATCCCTCCGTTACTGGTTACCCTGCCTTGAGATATTAAGCATAATACCCATACAGCTCATAATAATAAAAAGTGCGGTACCGCCATAGCTGAAAAACGGTAGCGGAATACCTGTTACCGGCATAGCCGATGTTACAACGGCTATATTCATTATAACCTGCAAGGCTATAAGAGATGTAATACCAACAGCTATAAGTGAGCCCTCTTTATCCTTTGCATTCATTGCAATTTTAAAACCACGGTACACCAAAAAGACAAAAAGTGCTATTACAACAAATGCCCCGACAAATCCAAGTTCTTCGCACAAAATGGAAAAGATAAAGTCATTCTGAGGCTCGGGAATATACAAAAATTTTTGTCTGCTCTGTCCAAGTCCCACGCCGAAAAGTCCGCCGCTCCCTATTGCATAAAGTGACTGTATAACCTGATACCCGTCACCCAAAGGGTCTGCAAAGGGGTCGAGAAAAGAAAAAACACGTGCACGTCTGTATGAAGACGTCATAACAATCATAACACCGGCAGCAACCACAGGAGCCGCCAACGCAAGCAGATGTTTCCAGTTTACACCGCCTACAAACAGCATTATTACACCCACAGCAACAATAATAATGGTAGCACTGAAGTGAGGCTGTATAATAAGCAGTGCAGCAGTTACGCCTATAACAATCAGATTAGGAAGCAGACCTCTTGAAACAGTTTCAAGATACTTTTTGTTTTTAGACAGAGAACTTGCAAGATAAATAATCAATGCAATTTTAGCAATCTCCGAAGGTTGAAACTGCACAGGTCCAAGACGCAACCAACGCTGTCCTCCGTTTACCTCTGTACCTGCAACAGGTACCATTATAAGTAAAACAAATGCAAGTATAATTATTGCACCTGACCATTTTGTAAGCTTATGATAATCAAATCTTGAACAAAAGAACATAGCTGCAACGGAAAGAACTGCCCAGATTAGTTGACGTTTAATAAAGTAGTAAGCATCTCCTCCGGTGTAGCTTGCATTTCTTGCAGATTCCGAGCTTGCAGACATTACCATCATAAGCCCGAATGCAAGCAAAGCAAACACAACTATTAAAAAATAAAAATCTATTTGTCCCTTTTTTTTCAAATCCAATCACACCCTAACGCCAAAATAAGCGATAATACAGAATATAACGGTTACCAGGGTAAATATAAAATCAATCTTCTTTTCATTCCATCCGCACATTTCAAAATGATGATGAATCGGACTCATTTTAAAGATTCTTTTACCCGTAAGTTTAAAAGAAGTAACCTGCATAATAACAGAAAGTGTTTCAACAAAATATATTATACCCACAATTATAAGTATTAACGGATTTCCTGTTATAAGTGACAAAGCACCTACCATACCACCAAGCATAAGTGAGCCCGTATCACCCATAAATACCTTTGCAGGATTTTTATTATAAATAAGAAAGCCCAGCAATGCGCCTGAAAGAGCATAGCATAAAAGACTTACGGACAAGCTGTTTAAAAGTGATGTAACCAATGCAAAGAAAAGCATTACAACAACAGTTACGCATGTTGCAAGGCCGTCAATTCCGTCCGTAAGGTTAACACCGTTAACAACAGCAAGCAATACAAATATTGCAAAAGGAATATAAAGCCAACCCATATTCCATACAAAATCCGTAAAAGGTATGTCTATTGCAACTGACAAAATTCCCTTGTCCAGACCAACGAGAACAAATACAACAGACACAACTATCTGCAACGCAAGCTTTTGCCACGCCTTAAGACCAAGGTTTCTTTTAAGCACAACCTTAATGAAATCGTCCAGAAAGCCCACAATACCAAAACCCAGTGCACAGAACAAAACAATCCCTGCCTTTAGGTCCATAAACTTATACAAAACAGCGGCAGAAATAATCAAACCAAGCATAAATATAATGCCGCCCATTGTGGGAGTACCGCTTTTCTTTTCGTGCCATTTTGGTCCTATTTCACGTATACTCTGACCAAATTTAAGCTTTATAAGAATCGGTATAAAAACCGGTCCCAAAAGCGTTGCTGCAACAAAACCAATCAGCAATGCTAAAATATAAATATATTCCATATCAGTTTCATCCTTTCAAAAACTCCTGCAATGCAGATGACACCTTTTCAAGTGCCATACCTCTTGATGCTTTAAAAAGTACAGTATCTCCATCCTTAACATAACTGCAAAGAAACTCCGCTGCCTCTTCATTTGAAGAAAATTCAAAAACATCCTTGAGATTATTTTTTCTTGCTTCATCGGCAATGTAGCGAGCATCATTTCCTATGCACACAAGGGTATCTGTACCGCTTGATGCCGCATAGTTTCCCACAAGACGGTGATTTTCTTCCGCAAAATCCCCCTGTTCAAGCATATCCCCCAAAACGGCAATGCTTCTTTTTCCATCGGAAACAGACTTTAAAACGTTAAGCGAAGACTTCATTGAATCAGAGCTTGCATTATAGCAGTCTTCAATAAGCTTTATTCCTCCTATCTGTATTTCATGCTGACGCATTCCCGAGGTACGGTAAGCACTTATTCCCTTTGCAATATCCTCTATATTCATACCAAAATGCAAAGCGCATATTATTGCCGCCAACGCATTATATACGTGGTGCACACCAATAACAGGAACAAAAAAGCTGTGTTCTTCACCGTCTATTTTTACTTTAAAGGAGCTGCCCTCTGTATTGCTTACCACACCGTAGGCAACATAGTCTGCTTCTTTATTTTCTATGCCGTAAAATATGGTTTTGTGTTCAATGCTTTCCCTTGCACCCCACAAATAGCTGTCGTCACCGTTTAAAACAGCAAGCCCTTCAAGACATTCCAAAACCTCAAGCTTTGCTCTTAGTATGTTTTCACGACTGCCCAGATTTCCTATATGAGCTGTGCCTATGTTAGTTATAACCGCAACCTGTGGTTTTGCAATTTTTGTAAGTCTGCTTATTTCCCCAAGATTGCTCATACCCATTTCAACAATTGCCTTTTCATATGTACTGTCAAGCTGAAAAACAGTAAGGGGTACGCCTATTTCATTGTTAAAATTCCCCTTTGTAGCAAAGGTGCAAAAGCTTTGTGAAATAACGGAGCTCAGCATATCCTTTGTGCTTGTTTTACCAACACTTCCCGTTACGGCAACAACATCAATATTTAAAGTTTCTCTGTAAAATTCCGCAATGTCACGTATCGCCTTTTTTGTATCCTCAACACGTATTACACATTTGCCGTCAGGTATTTCAACAGCCTTTTCCACAACCGCACAGCTTCCGCCGTTTTTCAAAAAATCCACAGCAAAGTCGTTACCGTCAACACGTTCTCCCTTTATACCTATGAACATGGTTCCTTCCTTTGCTTCACGGCTGTCTGTGGTTACACAGCTTATGAAGGTACTGTCTCCCACTAACCTTCCGCCAATATATGCGGCAATTTTTTCAACTGATATTTTATCCAAAATTATCACCTTTTACATATTACTTAAAATGTCTCTGATAACTTCTCTTTCATCAAAGTGAATTGTTTTATCCTTTAAAATCTGATAATCCTCGTGTCCCTTACCTGCAAGAACAATAACATCATCCTTACGTGCATGTCTTATTGCATATTCTATGGCATCTCTTCTGTTTTCAATTACAACATATTCCGCCATAGCATCGTCCATACCATCGAGAATGTCTCTTATTATGGCGTCAGGCTCTTCCGTACGGGGATTATCTGAAGTAACAATGCAAAAGTCTGCTATTCTGCCTGCTACCCTGCCCATTTTAGGACGTTTTGTTTTGTCACGGTCTCCTCCGCAACCAAATACAACCACAACTCTGCCCTTTGCAAACTTTCTTACACTTTCAAGTATATTTTCAAGCCCGTCGGGAGTGTGTGCATAATCTATAAGTAATGTAAAGTCCTTTCCGCAATCTACAATTTCTGCTCTGCCCTTTACACCCTGTGCACTGTTAAGAGCCTTTTCTATAACCTCGTCGGATATTCCGCAGGACTTACAAATGCCTATTGCTGTAAGTGCATTATATACAGAAAACACACCGGGTATTCCCAGATTTATTTTCATACTTCCGCATTCAAAGCGTACGCCTTTATCATTATATTCAATATTTTCAGCTTTAAGGTCTCCGTTTTTTATACCGTACGACATAACCTGACAACCTGCTTGTTTGCACAGTCTTGCACCATAGATATCATCTGCATTTATAACGCCCGTACCGCACATATTAAACAGCTTACTTTTTGCAATGAAATAATTTTCCATATCACCGTGAAAATCCAGATGGTCCTGAGTAAGATTGGTAAACGCACCCACCTTGTAGTTACAGCCAAAAACCCTGTAAAGTTCAAGAGAATGTGAGGAAACCTCCATTATACCGTAGGTACACCCTTCCTTTACCATATCCGCAAAAAACTGCTGAAGCTCCAAGGATTCGGGAGTAGTTCGCTCTGTATGGTATTCCACATCACCAATCATATTTTTGTTTGTACCCATAAGGCCTACTTTTTCACCGTTTGCCTCCAGAACTGTTTTCACAAGATACGTAACGGTAGTTTTACCGTTTGTTCCCGTAACGCCGATTAAATTAAATTTTTCCGTAGGATTACCGTAAAATTTGCAGGACATTTCCGCAAGAGCCTTACGTGAATTTTCAACAATTACACACGGAATGTCAACGTCATCCTGTTCACGCTCACACACTACGCACACAGCGCCGTTTTCCGCAGCACTTTTTATATACTTATGCCCGTCTGTCTGAAAGCCGGTTATTGCAACAAATACATCACCGGGTTTTGTCAGTTTCGAGTTGTAGGAAATACCCGAAATCTCTATGTCAACATTTGCCGACAACAAAATATCCTTTAATTTCATTTTTATTCCTCCCATGGACTATAGACTAAATTATTCACCTGCTTCTATTCGTTTGAATTCTACGGTAATTGTTGTACCTATTTCAACAACACTTCCGGGTTCAACAGACTGTTTGTATGAAAGCACCGCTTCATTTGAAGTTGTTGAGCCTGCACCTACTACGTTTATATTAAGCTTAGCATTTGATATTGCAGTAGCCGCCTGACTTACCGTCATATTTAGCAAATCGGGTACCGTTGTTGTGGTATTTGTCATTTCTTCTTCAGTATAAAGCATAACCGTAGACTTCTGATTAACCTTAACACCTGCTTTAGGAAGCTGGTTAAGAACAACGTCACCGCTACCGTCAAGAGCATATTTAAGGCTTGCATTTTCAAGTGCGATATTTGCTTCCGTTATTGTCATACCAACCACATTAGGAACAGTTGTTTCCATTGTTGCAAGCTCTTCTACGGTGTAAGAAGGCTCTAATTCAAGGTACGCCAGCGTTTCTTCCATAATACTTCTTGCCACCGGCGTAGCAATAATACCACCGAAATAAACGCCTGTTGTAGGCTCATCCAAAAGCACAAGACATATAATTTCAGGGTCGTCTGAAGGTGCTATACCTATAAATGACGCAACGTATTTATCGTTTCCTCGGGGAGTTTTTTCCGATGTACCTGTTTTACCGCCTACACGGTATCCTCTTATGTAAGCGCCGGAACCGGAGCCTTCTGATACAACGGATTCCAAAACCTCACGAAGCTGTTTGCTAGTAGATTCGGAAACAATCTGTCTTATTTCCTCTTTGCCGAATTCCTTGACAACATTACCCTCGCTATCCACAAAACGCTTTACAATATGAGGTTTAATCATCATACCGTCGTTTGCAATAGCATTAACTGCAGTTATCATCTGTATAGGTGTTACGGTAAAGCCCTGTCCGAATGAATATGTAGCAAGCTCTACCTCGTTAAAACTCGACCTTTCGTGCATAAGACCCAAGTCCTCACCGGGTAGGTCTATACCCGTTTTTTCTCTGAAGCCAAGTCCGGACATATATTCGTAAAACTTGCTTGCCCCAACTCTTGCGCCTATTTCAATAAATGCGGGGTTGCAGGAATTCTGTACAGCCCTTACAAAGTTCTGAGGCCCGTGTCCGGCGTGCTTCCAACAGTTGATATTATAGTTTGCAACATGCTTGTAGCCGTTACAATAAAAAATTTCATTACTTGTTATTACATTTTCTTCAATTGCCATTGCAGATGTAAATATTTTAAATGTAGAGCCCGGCTCGTATGCATCTACAACAGCTTTGTTTCTCCAAAGTCTGTTTAATTCCTCGGAATATTTTTTGTTTCTTTCATCCCCCTCAGGGTATTCATTTATTTCCTCAAGCTTTTCTTCATCGGTTATTACAAACGGGTCGTTAAGATTAAAGTCAGGCTTTGTTGCCATTGCAAGTATTTCGCCTGTTTTAACCTCCATAACAACACAACATGCGCCGTTTGCAAGCTGATTTTCCTCCACAGCCTGTTCCAGATATTTTTCCGCTATTCTCTGTATGTTTTCATCAATTGTAAGAACAACATCAAGCCCGTCTTCCGGGTCTACAAGCTTTTCATAATCAAAAGGCATTGCACTGCCCGATGCATCACTTGCAGTTATAAGTCTGCCGGTTGCACCCTTAAGGTAACTGTCATATTCAAGCTCTATACCTGCAAGTCCCTGGTTATCTGTACCTGCGAAGCCTATTACATGAGAAGCAAGGTTGTCATAGGGATAATATCTTTTTGTGTCCGAAATAAGAGAAAAGCCGGAAACATCGTTATCATCAAGATATGCCCTTACCTTATCACCTACAGACTTATCCACTTTACGTTTTATAATTACATATGACGTATCACGGTTCAGCTTGTTATACACATCCTCGTATTCCATTTCAAGAACGGTAGCAAGCCCCTGGGATATTTCCTCAATACTTTTATCATTTTTCTTTACATCAACAGGCGATGCGGTAATTGTTTCAACAGCTACAGATGCTGCAAGAACATTTCCGTTTCTGTCCAATATAGAGCCTCTTTTAGAGCTTATGGTTTTATCCCTTGTCTGCTGTTCCAAAGCCGCCTGTGAAAGCTCTGCACCACGTACAAGCTGCCAGTAAACCACATGTCCCAAAACATATAAAAAGCCTACAACGCAAACTATTAACACTATAAGCATTTTTTTCTTTACATCCATAGTAGTCCTGCTCAAAACATCACCTTCTTACATACATTTACAATATTTTAGTCCACAGCAAAAACGACTATAAGAGGAGTCTTAGGACTCCTCTTATACCTATTAACAATTTATTTCAAATATTCCAAAAAACCCGCAAAAATCCCGTTTGTTCCTCCAATACCGGAAGCGTTTTCATTAGCCACATTAACCATATAGCTTCCTTTGTGAGGGTTAAGATACACAATCTGTGCATCTGTCATTTTCTGCAAACCAAGCTGTGTTTCCGCATACTCCTGAATTTTTGCCTTATCTGTCATATTTTCTATTGTAAGCATAGTCTGCTCATTTTCCATACGCAAGTTTTCAAGCTCAGCCGTTTTTCTTGACAGCTCGCTGTGCAAGCCGTAAATCTGAACATAGCCCCAAAGTATTGCAAACATTACTGCGAAGAAAACCACCATACACACTGCCACTTTGCGTCTTGCAGCTTTAAGCTTTAACTGTTTTTTCTTTTCCGCTTCAGCCTTTTTATCAACTTTTTGTTCAACATATCTGTCAAGCTGATAAGCACTGCTTGAGTAATTAGGCACGTACATTAAGTTTTCTCCTTTCTTATAATTTATTCAGCATCAAGCTTTTCCAAAACTCTTAGTTTTGCACTTGCTGACCTGCTGTTTATCAAAAGTTCCTCTTTTGTAGGAAGTATAGGTTTTTTTGTAATTATCTTTGCCTTAGGCTTGTTGTTACACATACAAACCGGAAATTCCTTAGGACATATACACCCCTGAGCCAGTGAAGCAAATGTTGTTTTAACAATTCTGTCTTCCAGAGAATGGAATGTAATAATTGCCATTCTTCCGCCGGGCTTTAAGTATCCGCAAAAATCTTTAATTGTCCGGCTTAATCCCGAAAGTTCGTCATTTACCGCAATCCTTATAGCCTGAAAAACTCTTTTTTCGGGATGTTTTTCATCCTTACGTGTTTTAAAAGGAATACAGCTTTTAACCAAATCTGCCAGTTCAAATGTTGTTTCTATGGGTTTTTCCTGTCTTTTTTCTATTATTTTACGAACAATCGGTCTGGTGAATTTTTCTTCACCGTATTCAAAAATTATCTTTTCAAGCTCCTTTTGTCCGTAGGTATTAACAATATCATAAGCAGACACGGGGTCGTTTACATTCATTCTCATATCCAAAGGTGCATCATAACGGTAGCTGAAGCCACGTTCAGGAGTATCAAGCTGATAAGACGAAACCCCAAGATCCAAAAGCACTCCGTCAATACCGTCAACATCAAGACCTTCCATAATATGATTTATATTGTTGTAATTATCATTAACAAAAGTAACATTAAACCCTTTAAGACGCTCTTTAGCGGTATTTATTGCCGTAATGTCACGGTCTATGCCGATAAGTCTTGCACATTTAGGAGCAATGTGTGAAGAATGCCCTGCACCCCCAAGTGTTCCGTCAATATATACACCGTCTTTTTTAATATCAAGTGCTTCAATGCACTCATTAAGCATAACAGGTATATGAGAAAACTCCGTCATATTCCAAGTTCCTCCATCTGAAGTGCAACATCATCAGAATCCTCAACAAATTCCGCATTCTGTTTTTCCCATTCTTCCTTGTTCCATATTTCTGCACGCTTCGCAAGACCTACAATAACCGCATCCTTGAAAAGCTCTGCATATTCACGAAGTGTCTGTGGAACAAGAACACGTCCCTGTTTGTCAAGCTCACATTCTGTCATACCGCCGTAGAAAAAACGCTGAATTTTTCTACCCTTTGAAAGTGACTGTTCCGAAAGCTTTTGGTCAAGCTTTTCCCATTCCGCCTGCGAAAAAACGAAAAGACATTTATCAAGACCTTTTGTGATAACAAATTTTTCTCCCAATTCGTCACGAAACTTAGCAGGCATAATCATTCTGCCCTTGGCATCAATATTATGTTGAAACTCACCTACTAACATTCCGTCACCGCCTTCCTTTTGGGAATTGCCACCACTTTTTGCCACAATTTAACCACTTGATTTTATTATATAGCATATTTTTGAAAAAATCAAGTGTTTTTTTACATTTTTATTACATTTTTTGAAATTTACAACATTTGGTATAAATCACTGTTTTTTCTTCAAAATAATGGGGTTTCAAGGCAAAAAAATAGAGTTGCCCGAACATATCGGACAACTCCTTTTTAATTGTTTATTTAATTATTTGTTTTCTTCGTCTTCAGCAGTTTCTTCTTCAACATCTTCAACATCTTCAACTTCTTCGACTTCTTCAACCTCTTCAATTTCGATGCCTGCTTCTTCAATCAACTCTTCAAAAATTTCGTCTTCACTTACAAACTCTTCATCCTTAAGTGCCTTTTGCTTATCAACCTTTTTTTTGCTCTTTAATGTAAGTACCACAATTACAACTACAAGAGCAATAATAATTAAAGCTATAACAAGTATAAGTATCGGTAACCAATTAACCGTTGTATTTTCAACTATAAAAGAATTTAACTGACCAACTACAATATCAAACTTTTCAATTCTTCCACCAAATTTAAAGGCGTACGTAAGAAGAACTTGTCCTTCTTCACCATAACCCTCCAAAGTACCCACAGGAACGAAGAAATATTCTGTATCTGCAAACAAGCCTTCTTTTGCATAGTAACCAACACCCACCTGGTTAACTAATTCGTCAAGTGTAACATCAATAGTATTAACTAATATAGCTCTATTGCCATCAAACGTTGTATCTTCGTAAGACGCTCCGTTAACCTGAGCCTGTTCATTTACATAATTCAAAAGATTATCTGTACCGGTTAAATATATATCTACCTTTACTTTATCACCATTTTTTTCAAACAGGTACACTTCTCTTTGACTTTTAATATCTTCTTCATTGGGAGTTGCAGTACTTGTCGGAGCTGATTCAGTTACAGCACCACCGGACATCAAAGCATTAAATTCTTCTTCTGAAAGGACTGCACCGGATGCATCTGTTATCTGCATTGTTTCAAGGTTAAGATCTAAACCCATTTCGGCAAATAAAGCCTGAACTTCCTGTTCTCCCATACCCGCGCTTTCATAGGTAGCAACCAATTCTTCAACATACGCATCTGCCATAACAGTGCTTGCACCCATTGTAAAAACAACAACAAGCATTAAAATTAAGGACAATACTTTTTTCATTTTCATTTCTCCTATACAAATAAAATCTTTTTAAATTATACAACTATTGTAAAAAATAGTCAATATTATTTTTTCTTTCTTAACATACTGTTTACTTCTACTTTTTGAGGCAACCTCATTTTAACCAGCATTTTACCGTGTGGAGCTGTTTCTATTTCATTACCTTTTTCATCCTGCATAGCCTCTACAACAAACTCAATTGTATCGTTTACAGGTTGCATAACCTCTAAGGTTTCGCCTACAGAAAACTTGTTTTTCTGCAGCACCACCACGTTGCCATCATCATCGCATTCCTTTACAACACCAACAACCTCATAATCACGGATATATGCACTGCTGTCGTATACCTGACCGTCAGATGTAGGTGCACCGTGCCAGAAGCCGTGAGAATAAACCCTGTGGCTTACTTTTTTAAGCTCTTCAAGCTGACGTGGGTCAAAAACGTATTTGTCGGGATTTTCATAATATCTGTCAATTTCGTGACGGTATGCCTTTACAGTATTTGCCACGTAGTATTCACTTTTAACTCTACCCTCAATTTTAAAGCTTGTAACACCTGCATCCACAAGCTCCGGAATAAATTCAATAAGGCACAAATCCTTTGAGTTAAAGAAATAACTGCCGTTATCCTCTTCAAAAACCTGTATATATTCACCGGGTCTTTTTTCTTCCATCAGATAATATTTCCATCTGCAAGGCTGAGCACAGGCACCTCTGTTTGCTTCTCTGCCCGTCATAAAACTACTTAGCAAGCATCTTCCCGAATAGGAAACGCACATTGCACCGTGTACAAAAAGCTCAAGCTCCAAGTCCTTATCCGTCTTTTCACGAAGCTCTTTAACCTCAGGGTATGACATTTCACGGGAAAGCACAACACGGCTTGCTCCAAGCTTGTGCCACATATTTGCACTTGCATAGTTATTTGTATTTGCCTGTGTGCTTATGTGAATATCAAGATTCGGCACGGTGTTTTTTACAATATCAAAAGCACCAATATCCGAAAGAATAACCGCATCTGCACCGTAGGAATAGATTTTTTCCGCAAATCTACCCACGTTTTCCAGGTCATTATTTTTCATAATAACATTTGTGGCAATATAAATTTTTTTGCCGTTTTCCTTGGCAAAATCTATGCCTCTTTTAAGCTCGTCATCGCTGAAATTGTTACATGCAACACGCATGGAAAATTCTTCACCGCCAAGGTACACTGCGTCTGCACCGTACTGTACTGCGGCAACTAATTTGTCATAATCTCCTGCAGGAGCTAAAATTTCGGGTTTTTTAATCAATGTAAATCCTCCTATTTAAGTCGATAGCTTATTGCCGCACCGTCACCTATGGGCACAATAACCGTGTTAAGCTCGTCCATATTGCATATTGTATCAAGATAATTACGAAGGCGTCTTATTATCGTAACCTTTCTTCTTTTGTAAAGCTCATCGGTTGCAACCATACCTTTGTAAAGGATGTTGTCGCTGAACATTATTCCTCCAACCTTAAGCATCCGCATACAATGGGGTAAAAATTCAAGATACTGCCCCTTTGCGGCATCTACAAATATAAAGTCAAACTTACCGTCTATTGTATCAAGTATTTCTAACGCGTCACCACGGTGAACGTGAATGTTATCCTTGTGCCCCGCTTTTTCTATATTGGAAAACAGCGGTTCAAACATATTTTCGTCACGTTCTATTGTAGTGACATCCGCTCCCGCATTAGCCATAATAATTGAAGAATAACCGATTGCAGAGCCTATTTCCAACACCTTTTTAGAAGGCGACATATGAATAAGATTTTCAATAAGCTTTGCTGTTTCCGGCTGTGCAATTGGAACTTCGTTAATTTTTGCATATTCCTCCATTTCAGCCAGCAAGCCTTCGTTTTTCTTCATTGTCCGTCTTATGTAACGGGTTATATATTCATAATTTATGTTATGTTCTTCGTTATTCTGCATTTTTTATTTTCCTTTACTGATTCTGACTAACTGCTCTGTTGTGTTCTTCAAGTGTACGTGAAAAAACATGTCCACTGCCGTCTGCCTTTGCTACAAAGAAGAAGTAATCATGCTCCTCCGGATACAGCACTGCATCTATTGCGCTAAGGCTTGGCGATGCAACAGGTCCCACAGGCAAGCCCGAATATTTATAGGTATTGTAAGGGGAATCTGTTTTTGTATCAGCAATGGAAAGCACCGGTTTGCGTTCTTTTAAAATATACTGTACAGTAGCGCAGGATTCCAGCTTCATACCAATATTCAAACGGTTATAAAATACTCCTGCAACCTTTTTATGCTCTTCAACACTTGCGGCTTCCCTTTCCACAACGGATGCAAGTGTCACAACATCGTAAACAGTCATACCAAGCTCTTTTGCTCTTGCGGCATATTCATCGGTATAGAAGCTGTCAAACGTATAAAGCATTTTATCTATTATATCATATGCAGATACTCCGTACTCGAACTCATAAGTTGCAGGAAACAAAAATCCTTCAAGCTTATATCTTACACCGCTTTTTTCCGTAATAAAATCATAATTGTATTCACCGTTTTCAGCCGCATCCATAAATTCTTCGGCAGTGCATAGTCCCGCTTCTTCATACGCCTTAGCCATAAGCCGCAGTTCATAGCCCTCGGGAATAAGAACCTTAACGGTTTCCTTTTTAGGTATTTCACTCAGTGAATTACATATTTCATCATAAGACATAGCGGTGTTAAAAATATGAAGTCCTGCTTTAAAATCCGTTGCACGGTCTCTTGCATACAGATAGAACACATCTTCATTGCTTATAATTTCTTTATCAATTAAAAGTGCAGAAATTTCTTTCAGGTTTGACCCTTCGGGAATTTCAATGTAAATTGCGTTTTCGTTACCACCGCATCCGTTTATGTCCGCAAGACAAAAAACGGCAAAACAAACTGCAATTATAAAAGCCACGGAAACGCCTGCTTTTACCAAAGTACCCAGGCAGGATTTTTTCTTTCCGGGCTTTTTATTGATATTATTTTGCGGCAGGGGATTTGCAGAATCAAAGCCTTTGGTATTTATATTTTCGTCGTTGTTATTTTTTTCTTCAAAATTTTCAAACAGTTCTTTGTTTTCCTGAAAATCCACAATATATCACCCTACAATTCTGAATATGTAAATTAAAATAATAATTAAAACAGGCAAGTTAAAAACCGCCTTAAATAAATTCGGAATAAATTCCGAAGATGCTGTCTTTTTCATTTTTTTGGCATAAATACCTTTAAACAAAAGACTCGAAAGCACCAGGCAAGCTCCACCGAGAACAAGATAAAATTCAAAAGTCCCTATAAATCCACCGGGCGTGTAGAAATTACCAACTGTGTAATCTGCAAGCATTCCCCCAAGATTAAAAGAAAGATGCACAAAAACTCCGGCAAAAACAGAATTTGTATTCAACACCGCAAAAGCCGCTGATGCTCCAAGTATGGTATGTGACGCAACTGATGACGGGTCCGAATGTAAAAGCACAAACATCAAAGTGCTTACAACAATGGAAAAAGTATAACCCTTTCTTTTAACTGAAGAAAGGTACATACCCCTTAATAAAAATTCCTCACTCAAAGCCGGAACAACACAGGTAAACACAAAAATCATCACAAAGCTTTCAATACTCCACGGAGCCGATACATAGGACAGGGAAGTTGCAATGCCCACAAGCCTTTGCCACAGCAAATTTGCAACAACCGCCACCGGTTGCAGACAAAGACCAAGGCACACACATTTCCACACCTTGGAAAAATGTACCGATTTTACTCCGAAGGTTTTAACAAAGCCCGATTCGTTAAAAATACAAAGCAAAACAGTGGGCACTGCAACAGCAAGAATTTCAACAATCAGTATATATTCATACTGATTAAGAGGCTTACTGCTGAATATTCCCCACACGCTTCTTGCACACAGAGAAACAACAAACTGCATTATAAAAACCAAAAGCAAAAGCCAATTGCACATAGACTGTGGCACTATTTTGTTGCTTCTACCCATAAAATCACCTTACTTATACTGTGTAGTAGCTGCCATTTTATCCGCTACTTCCTTACCTTTCATATATTCAAGTATTGCCAGCGCAAAATCCATGGCAGTACCCATACCTTTAGAGGTAATTACATTACCGTCTGTAACTACTCTTTTTCCCGTTGACTCTGCACCCAAAAGACATTCTTCAAAGCCGGGGAAGCAAGTAGCCTTTTTACCCTTAAGGTAGCCGAATTTACCCAAAACCTTTGGTGCGGCACAAATGGCGCACATAAGCTTTCCGTTTTCTGAAGCATATTCCAAAAGCTCCTGCACCTCTTTGCAATTTTCAAGGTTATCCGCACCGGGCATACCGCCGGGTAATATTACAGCTTCTACGCTGTCATAATTTACGTTTTCAATTATGTCATCTGCGTCCACCATAATGTTGTGGGCTCCGCATACGCACAAATCGCCGTTAATTGAATAGGTTTTTACATCTATACCTGCACGACGCAAGATGTCAACGGGAGTAAGTGCCTCAATTTCTTCAAAACCGTCTGCCAACAATAATGCTACCATTGTTGTCATCTCCTTATAACTTTATATTTTTCAACCATAAACACAGGTTGATAGGATTTTTTAGCTTTTTCAAGTCCCTCAAGACCGCAGTCATCCTCGCGGTTTAAATACTTGTATTCGCTCCACTCATTTTCGGCAAACATCTGATTTATTGCGGCATAAGCACCGTCATAAGCAGTATTTGCCTTTTCAATATGAATAACTGCCATATCATCAGTTAATTTATCACCAAAGGTAAATGCTACAATTTCACCGTCTACTTTAAGCATTGCACCTTTTATGCCCAGGGCATTGATATTTTCCGTTATTTCACCGATAGCTTCACGCTCGGCAAGCAAATATTTATCGTCACCCAAATCCGCCCAGCCGTCGTAAGCATTTAAAATATCTTCTTTATCCTCAGGTGTTATATTTACATATTCGTACTTATACGTCTTTTTAAATTTGTTCAGATGATTTTTCTTGGAATGAAGCTTCTTTCCTGACAGGCTTATCATCTTTTCCGTTTCATAAACGTAGTCGGAATAAATACTCATATCTAAAATTTCATATTCATCGCTATTCTTTTTTATAAAGTCAACAACATCGGCAGTAACACCATAAAACTGTGGCTTTTCACCAACAGACACCATATAGTCACACGCCTTGCGTGCCGCTCCAAGCCTATAACCGTTACCGGCAGGAAAACGAAGCCCTGCAGGATTTTCGCCGTCTTTTGACCACAGCACAAGGCAGTCCTCAATTATCGCATAACGCATATCATACGCCTTACGCCATATATAAAGACTGCTGAAGCACATTTCACATCCCATATTTTGCTCTGTCGCAAGGTATTTATCTATAATCTCCTTATCTTCAAGCTCAATGGGTTTAAAATTCATCATACATTCATCACCAAATTATAAATTTCGTCATTAATATCTTCTATACTTCTTAATTTACCGTCTTTTACACATTCTATTACATTCCAGCCGCATTTTTTTGCAACATAAAGTGCGTTGTTGTAGGATTTTTCAAGATATTCGCTGTTTTTTTCGTGAATATCCTTTTCCTGCTGACCTGTAATTTTGTTGTTACGGTTTTCCATAAGCTTTCTGCTTACTTCAACGGGCACATCCAAAAAAAACACAAAATCAGGCTTTGGAAGTCCTAAAAGATTATATTCATAGTCAAAAAGCCATTCTAAATATTTATCCCTTGCCTCACCCTCAAGCTTGCCTGCCTGATGTACCGCATTAGATGTGGTGTAGCGGTCACAAAGAATAAATTTCCCTGATTCGTAATCAACTTTCCACTCTTTTAAAAAGCTGCCTATACGGTCTGCCGCATAAAATGTTGAGGAAGCATAGGCATTTACATCTTCAGGCTTTGTGCCGAAATCACCGCCAAGATACATTTTAACCAAGGTGGAAGTATCGCTTTCATAATTCGGAAAAGCAAGTCTTTTAACTTCAAATTTTTCACTTAATCTGTCGTAGAGCATCTGGCTTTGGGTCTGCTTACCGCTGCCGTCAACACCTTCTATTACAACTAACATAGGTATTTCTCCCTTTTTTCCTTCATCTTACCGCAGGACATTTTGCCTTCGGGACACGGTCCCGAAACACAAGGAGGTCCTGCATATTTAAACAAAGTCGGTGCAATTTCTTTTACAAGTCTTAACATTTCGTCAGCCATTGCACGGATTTCCCACTGTGCACGTTCACAGCAACGGTGGTGGAACATATTCATAAGAGAACGAACATTAAAGGTCATAACAATCTTTGTTTCACAAGCGTTGGGAAGCACAAAGCGTGCGTCTTCTATTGCAAGCTTTTCCGCTGCCTTTTCAGTCATACCGCCCTCTATGTATTTTTTCTTTAAAATTTCAGTAATGTCGTCATACTGCTTTTGAAGATATTCCATAGTTTCAACATATTTTTTTGACGCAACCTCGTCATCTTTTATTGCAGGAGGCACAATGTAAGAAAACTGCCCTTCTGTAACATATCTTTGGGATTTTACTGAATAGCTTGCAAGTCTGTGGCGTGTAATCTGTGCCAAAAGTGCACGGCTTACACCTTCCACACCAAAGGTAAAGGTAACGTGTTCAGTTGGACTTTCGTGCCCCAAATCCATTAGCCTTTGGATAAAAGCCTCGGTTTTTTCATCATCAAGTCCCTCGTGTATATGCTCAATATCCGAAGAAGAATAGCAAAGCTTTGCAGCGGTTGCTATTATCCTTTCGGGATTTTCGGTATGTGCAAGTAATTTAACCTTTAAATTTGCTTCCATTGCTTAAAACCTCTCAATCCTTGTACTTTCTTCCGTTAAACAAAACGTCAAATATAAAAACCGGTAATTTAATTACCCTGGGTATTCTTTTTTTAGGCTCTTTCAGTGTTCTGTAAAGCCATTCAAGACACAGCTTCCGGTAAATTTTCGGTGCACGTTCAACCACACCTGCAAGAACGTCTAAAGAACCGCCCGCACCTATGCTTATGGGAACATTTAATTTTTCAAGATTTTTATAAATCCACTTTTCCTGCTTTGGTGCACCAAGACAAACAACCAACACGTCGGGTTTCTTTTCGATAATATCATTAATTATTTCCTCGTCCTCACCGTCTTTAAAGTAGCCGTGATGACATCCTACAACATTCACACCCTGTGCTTTCATATTTTCCATAGCCTTATCAGCAACACCCGGCTTTCCGCCAAAGAAGTAAAATGTACGGTCTGTCTTTAAAAGCTCGCATACGAAGTCAAAGCCCGGCACACGCTCGGGTACGGGATTTTTACGTATTTTAGAAGCTATAACCACTCCTATGCCATCGGGCAAGACAAGATCTGAAGAATTTATAATTTTCTTTAGTTCTTCATCTTTTTTGCATTCTAAAATTATTTCAGGATTCGGAGTAACTACCATATGTGGCTTGCCGTCAAAAAAAGCTTCCGTTCTTTCCACAGCCTGTGCCATAGTAAGCTTATTAACTTTTACACCAAGTATATTTACCATCAAAAAACACTCCTGTCATTAACTGCAATATTATATCACAATATATACTTTTTTGCAAGTTTAATAACCAAGTTCCTCGTTTACCAGAATAACGTTTATTCTTCCTACATGTTTTTGTTTTGAGCTTACAAGATAACTTCTGCAAAGTCTTTCAGGAGAGTCACAGCCTTTGCCTATACCGCCCTCCATATCCACACAATGACCTTTTGCAAGGCAGTATGTCTTGCAGTTTAGTCTTACTGCATTTTTCGGAGCGGCAACTGTTTTAACTCTCTTTACCGCTTCGTCAAGATTTTTAACAATTTTATTTACGCCCACAAGCATTATAACCTTTTTCGGTCCGTAAGCTATTGCGGCAACTCTGTTTGCGTGACCGTCCACATTATAAAGCTCGCCTTCTTCGGTAACTGCATTAGAGCTGCAAAAATACGCGTCAACGCCCATAGACTTTATAAAAACCTCGTCAATTTGTTCCTGGGTATATCCGGGTGTATATCTGTCATAAAATGTAAATTTGCCGCTTCTTAAATAGTCCAAAATGCCAAGTTCTCCCAAAGTTACAGAACCTCCCACCGCAACGGTAGAGCCTTCCGCAACCAGCTTTTCTATTAAAGGAATAACCTCTTCCTTAGTTTCAACATAATATGCGTTCATATTATTCTTTTCAAGATTTTTCATTGTCTTTTCAATTATGTTATTCATCAAAAATCACCTCGTTTTAATTGTATATCATTTTTTCAAATTATTCAATACATATTTTACTATTTAACGGAAAAAATACAAATACAGCGGGAGGTATATTATGAAAATTTCATCACACATAAAAACCAACCTTGAGCATGTAAAAAATTCAATGTCCATCCCCTTAAGTGCCGATGCAATTTTAAGGGAATTTGCAATAATTTTTAACGAAAAAAAACATAAAGCATTTCTTATATACTACGAAGGCATGGTCACAAGTACCCGAATAGACGACTATATAATGCAATCACTGCATCTCATTCCACCTAAAGGAAACGACGACCTTAAAACAACCATAGCCGAACAGCTTTTGTCATCTAATCAGCTTAAAATAGCCGAAAGCTTTGAAGATGTTTTCAATATGGTAAATTACGGCGGATGTGCAGTGTTTGTAGACAGTGTAAGCTGTGCATTTTTACTTGATGTAAAGGGTTGGGAACGTCGTGGTGTGTCCGACCCCGTAAGTGAAAATGTAATAAGGGGAGCCCAGGAAGGTTTTACGGGAACGATACGAATAAATACAGGTATGATACGCCGTCTTGTAAGGCAGGAAAAGCTTGTATGCGAAGGCTTTCAGCTTGGAAACAAAAGTAAAACTCCATGTAATCTTATGTATATAAAGGAACTTGCAGACAACAAAACAGTTACGGAAATACGTCGCAGAATAAATGCCATAGACACAGATGTTATTACGGATTCGGGAGAGCTTGAGCAATTGATTGAAGATTTTTCATTTTTCCCTTCACCTCAGATTATAGCTACAGAAAGACCCGACCGCACAGCATCGGCTCTTATGGAGGGTAAAATTGCAGTGGTTTTAGACGGCACACCCTTTGTGCTTATACTTCCGATAAACGCATTTGAGCTTATCCACACTCCTGAAGACAAAGCCCTACGGTTTCCGTATGCAAATTTAGTGCGTATTATGCGCATAATTTCACTTTTTATCTCTCTTTTATTACCTGCGGTATTTGTGGCGATGTGTAATTTTCATCAGGAATCCATACCCGTACATCTGCTTTTTGCAATATCGGCATCAAGGCGAAGTGTACCGTTTACACTTATGACCGAGCTTATACTTTTTGAAGCGGCATTTGAAATAATACGTGAGGCAAGTATACGCATTCCCTCCTCTGCAGGAAATGCAATGGGAATAATAGGCGGCCTTATAATAGGACAGGCGGCAATAGAGGCAAACATTGTAAGCCCTATAGTTATAATTATAGTTGCACTTACGGGTGTATGCTCTTTTACAATACCAAACTATTCACTTACATTTGCATACAGAATTATAAAGTACATTTATATTGTGCTTGGTGCAACCTGCGGATTTTTAGGCATTACCCTCGGGATGATAATACACCTTGTTACACTTTGTAATCTGCAATCCTTCGGTGTTCCGTTTCTTGCCCCTTTTTCGGACAGCACCCAAAACACCTACGGCAGACTTTTTGTAAAACCCATATGGCAAAGGTATTCATTTAAAAATCCGCGCAAGTGGGCAAAAAGTACAAACAGCACCAAAACTCCTATAAAAAAAACACAAATAGAATAGGCAGGCGATACATTGGAAACTTCTACAAAATTCAGCAATACCGAAATTGTATTTGTCATTTCAAACTTAGTAATATCCAAACTTTTCTTAGTTTACCCCACTGCATTTGCCGCACTTGGTGCTTCTGCAAGCCTGTTGCTTGCCGTAATAACAGCGGTTGTCGGATTTGTATTTATGAATTTATTTGTCAGATTGCTGAAAAACAAGCCCGACATTTCGTCAATTTTCAAAAGCAGGGCTTTAAATATAATATTTTCCGTACTTTTGATATCTCTTTTTATATGCAATCAGGGTTATTTTGTGCGCAGTGTGTCCGAAAGCCTTAAAATAAGCATACTACCAAAATCACCGTTGGTTTTTATAACATTCATATTCATTGCCGGGGTGGTTATATGTGCTCATACAGGACTTAAAGCCATAGTAAGGGCACATTCATTTGTAACACCGTTTACAATTGTACTGGTAATATTTTTAGTTATATCTTCAGCGGGAAATTTTGATTTTTACAATTTATTTCCCGTAATGGGTAACGGTTACGGTATGTTTTCGTACCTTCCTCTGTTACTTGCGTATTTTGCAGATTTTGTAATTTTACTTTTCGTTATACCCTTTGTATCCGAAAGAGCAGACATTAAAAAAATAGTGTATCCGTCTTATGCAATATCCTCTGCTGTACTTATAGCGGTAATAGGAGTATACACTCTTGTAATCCCAACCGGTGCATCGGATAATTTTTTTATACCTGTTTACAGAATTGCACAGTATATAAGCTTTCAAAGCTTTATGGCAAGAGTGGAATCTGCTTTTACAATAGGGTGGATGCTAAGCTATTTTTTAACCTCCTCTACCTATCTTTATATAACAGCCATGCTTACAGGAAGGCTTTTTAAAGCAAAGAGCTACAGACCGTTTATGTATGTTATTGCAGTCATAATTTCGGTGATATCATTTATTCCAAGTGGCATAAACACACTTGTACGGTATTCAAACTACTTTTCTATACCGCGGCTTATTTTATGTATGATTATTCCTGTTGTTATATTGAGCGTATCAAAATACAGGGAGGCAAAAAGAAAATGAAAAAAATTATTGCCTTAATTTTATCACTTGTACTATGCCTCACCTTAAACGGCTGTTACGATTCAAAGGAAATTTCACGAATTGCATTTGTAATAGCTGTGGGCTTTGACGAAAATTCTTACAGCTTTCAGATTGTAAAGCCCTCCGCCTTTGAGGGTGAGGGCTTGGAAGATTCGCCACTTTTAACCGAAACCGTGTATTCATCAAACGTATATGATGCCATGAACATATTAAATTCCAAGGTATCCGAGGTATGTGACTATTCACATATGAAAATGGTTATTTTTTCACGCAACGTACTTGAAAAAGGAATTGAAAAAGAAGTTGATGCAATGTTAAAATCCAACGAATTTCATCCTAACACAAACATTGCAATGTGCGAGGGAAAGGCATCTGATTATATGGAAAATATGAAAATCCCATTAGATGCAAACCCTGCAGAATACTATGAAAACATATCCGGATTTGAATTTACTCAATATTCGCCGGATACGCAGCTTAAGGATATTCAGAAAAAATATCCTTCTCATATTGTCGGTTGTGCAATACCGATTATAAACAACAACGGTATGGCAATAACAAGCAACTTTAAATTAACCGGCACTGCTGATGAAAACCAGACACTAATTTATAACTTACTAAAAAAACCGGGATTTGACGGTAATTTTACAATAACAAACGAAATTGTCGTCAATTTCAAAAAAACATATTGGGATTTTGAAATCGATATGTCGAAAAGCCCTCCCAACATAACAGTAAAACTTAGTCTTGAGGGAAACATAGTGTGGTCGGAAACAAATACAGATTCATCAAACGTCGAAAAATATGCAAAAGCCAAAATAGAAAGTGACATTAAAAACTTTCTGAATAAATGTTCAGACACTTACAAGGCTGATATACTTGATTTTCATAAGCTTGCAAAGGTAAATTACCTTACAATGCACAGCTGGGAAAAGGAAAACTGGCAAAAACTGTATGAAAATTCCACGTACACAGTTCACATCGATGTAAAAATAAAACGCAATGCCCAAACATTAAACGAGGAGTGATATTTTGAACACCAAAAGAATAATTACAGTCATTTCCGTAATCGCAGTAATCACAACAGCTGCAGCTGTTTATCAGTACAGAAGAAGTGAAATATACCGTAAAAATATGGAGCATTCATATCAACGTGCATTTATAGAGCTTGTGGATTATGCAGGGAATATAGATGTAATTTTAAACAAAGCCCTTGTATCCAACGACTATATTCAGCTTGCAGAGCTTTCGGAACAACTGTGGTCGGAAACAGCCCTTGCAAAATCTGCATTGAGTCAGTTACCTGTTGCAACTGCAGAGCTTGAAAAAACCTCGGCATTTATAACTCAGGTAAGTGATTATGTGCATACACTTACAAAAAAACTTTTAAACGGAGAAACAATAACCGACGACGAAAGAACGCAAATAGCTACATTGGTAAAATATTCCGACTCTTTAAATAACGACCTTAAAGAAATGGAAAACGAATTTATGGACGGAAATCTTCAGCTTTCCGAAAAGCTTGTAAAGTCTGCATTTTCCGACGACAGCCATTTAAAATTAACCGAAGGTCTGGGAACAATAGAAAAAAGCTTTGAAGACTACCCGACAATTATATATGACGGCCCTTTTGCAGAACACATATTAAACAGAAAATCAGAAGTACTTTCACATCCCGAAATTTCACAAAAATACGCTTTGGAAAAGGCAGAAAAATTCACAGGCTCTGCCCTTGAATATGCAGGTGATTCCAAAGGTGATATACCAAGCTATATGTTTTCCTCAAAGGACGGTAAAATCTTTGTGGAAATATCAAAAAACGGCGGTAAGGTTGTTATGATGACAAACAACATAACAGTTAAAAATCCACAAATTGAAATTAGTGATGCAGAAAAAATCGCCTCAGATTTTTTGGCAAAAAATTTATATAAGGATATGAAGCAGACAGGCTATATTTTGGAGGGCAACATTGTAAATCTTGCCTATGCATACACATACAAGGACTACATGGTGTATTCCGACCTTATAAAAGTCAAGGTGTCCCTCCACGACGGTACAATTTGCGGCTTTGAATCAAACGGATATCTTTTTAACCACAAAAAGCGTACGGTGCCAACTCCTGTAGTTTCAAAAGAAAACGCACTTGCAAATTTAAATCCTAACCTTGAAGTTGAAAAGGTAAATATGGCGTGCATTCCACGGAACAACGGTACAGAGTGCTGGTGTTATGAAATAAAGGCAAAATTCAAAGATAAAAATTTTCTTATATATGTGAATACTCAAACAGGGCACGAGGAAGAGATTTTACTTTATATAGAAGATGCAAACGGAAATTTGACCATATGACAAAGAGGACCGGCAAAACCGACTTCCTGCTATGTGAACGTCGTTTTTGTCAGCCCTCTTTTACTAAATATATCAGGAAATTTGAAATGCCTCACAATAAGTTATCCTGCCTTTACGAAAAAAACAGGAAAGCTGCTTAAACACTGCTTCATAAGATTTTCCATAATCTATTCCAATATATTTTGTATTTATTTCTGCACACATTTCTTTTAATCTGTCATTAAACATCTCACTACCGCTTACAGACATCACATACACCTCCGAATACGGAAGTTCTTTTTTTATTTTGTCAACAATTAATTTGTAGGTATTCAAAGAAAAATCATTAAAATCATCACATTCACCAATTGACAAAAATATTTTTGACGGTTTCATATTAAGCACACATTCTTCAAGAACGTTTTTTGCATCATCCAGCGTAAGTCCTTCAATACTTCTGTTATAAATCGCATTGTTAAGATAGTATTTTTGAGACAGCTCATAAAATGGGAAGTTTGCTGTGTAGGTAGAACCGAAAATAACAATTTCACCCTTTAGTGCAATATCGTTACACACCTTATAAATTTTACTTTTTTCCAAAATTAAACTTTTCATAAAAAACCTCCTGTTCCTTTACTGTTAACTTACAAATGTTTCGTTTCTTCTGTTAATGAAATACAGACACAAATCTACACTTACCAGTATAAAATTAAACACATAAAGCACCAAAACATAATTTATATTATTCCCTACAACCTTTCCCACGATGCCCGACACATAGCCTATCAATATTGCAATGATAAACACTACACTTTTCCCCTTTGTGGATTTGGAAACAATACTTTTGTACACCGACACAGGCCAGGATATACCAAAACAAACGAGCATAATGCATTCAAAAATCTGTACCATCATTTACATCTCCTTATTCTTTTTGATTTATTATACTCTTGACAATTCATAATGTAAAATATATAATTGTTATATGTTTTATAACTTTTAGTTATGGGTGATAAAAATGGAACTTAACAAACTGTTTTATTTTCATACTGTTGCAAAACATCAGAATGTTACGCGCGCGGCACAGGAACTTTATATTTCACAGCCTGCACTTACAAAAATGATTAAGGGATTGGAAAAAGAATTAGGTTTGCCGCTTTTCTGTAAAAAGGGAAGAAATATTTATCTTACGGAATTTGGAGAATATTTAAAAGAAAGAACAGATAAAATGTTCGCTATTATGGAAGGCATTACAGACGAACTTAACAAAATGAAAAACGAGGCAAGCAACACAATAAAGCTTAATGTACTTGCCGCAACAACAATAGCAACCGATGCTGTTGTGGAATATACAAAGCAGAATAAATCCGCAATTTTTCAAATTATACAAAATACGGAGGTAGACTGCGACATTTCAATCACTACCAACTCCGTAAACTTTGCAAACCTTCCTCCTTTTACCAAACGGTGCATAATAGAGGAAAAAATATATCTTGCAGTGCCTAAAAATCCAGAATACGAAAATAAAAAAACAATAGATTTAAAAGAGGTAAAAGATAAAGGATTTGTAAATCTGTCAGGTTCACGACTATTCCGCATAGTGTGTGATAAATTTTGCGAATCCGTTGGATTTAAGCAAAATGTCATATTCGAATCTGACTCTCCCGCAACGGTAAAAAACATTATCCGCGCAGGCTCGGGCATAGGCTTCTGGCCCGAGTTTTCATGGGGTGAATTTCCAACCTCCGACGTAAACCTTATACCCATAAGTAATCCTGTATGTCAAAGAGAGTTAATAATAGGATTACATAACAGCTCTGCAGGCTCAAAAATCGCCACAGAATTTTACGATTTTTTACTTGATTTTATTAAAAAGCAGTACAAAATGCATGCTAAAAAGTAGTCAACCGCATCTCTGTTTAAATTCCTTAGGCGGTATTCCGGTAAACTTCTTAAAGCAGGTTGTAAAATACGCCTGGGATGAATAGCCCAGAGTATCGCTTACTTCTCCTACGGTCATACCATTTTCCAAAAGCTTTTTAGCTTCATTAATCTTCATATTATAAAAGTGAGTCATTATTGCTTCGCCGGTAAACTGCGAAAACACAGTTTTCATTTTTGTAGGTCCTACGTGACAAAGCTTTGCAATATCGTTTATACATATATTTTCATTTATATTTTCTTTCATATAGTTTACAGCCGCTCTGTAAATTTTTTCATCGGAGCTTATTTCAAATTCTACCGCGTGTTCATTTTCCGTAAGTCTTATAAGCAAAAGCTCAAGCAACGTGTGAGCCTGATAATTTAAGTTTGAACAATGCAAACCGTCTGGCTTTGTTGCTACTGCATTCTTTTCCGCCTCTTCTGCAATAAGTCTTGTAAGAAGCAGGTTTTTTTCGTCAAGCTCATATACTCTGGGCTTTTCACTGTGTGGAATATGGTCTGTATAAAACTGATACACAAAAATTTCGGCACCATGGTCGGACCACACGCAGTTTCGGTGGAAAACATCATTTTCACATATTACAAGCATGTTTTTACGCAATGTCACAACACGGTCGTCGTATGTAAACCTGAGTGCTCCTTTTACTATAACATTAATTTCCCAGGACTTGTGACAATGCCCTGCAAAGAAATATTCCTTTCCAAGGTAGTAATGATAATACGAACAAAACTTATTTACTTCTAATGGGCTTTTCATAAATAATCCTCCTGACTGATATTATAAATAATATGTCCGATGTTGTAAAAAAATGTATGCCATCCATATTTACAAAGGCCTTTTTTATAATTATACTATAAATATAATCATTTGAAAAGAGGGTTTTTATGAAAATCTGGAATATTTTAGAAAACGAATGCTGGTGGGGCGGTGGCATAAGATTCGGCACAAAAATGCCTTTTACAAAGGATACTGAAATAAAAGTAGACTTAAGAGGTATAGAAACACCTGACTGTGCCAATCAGAATATGCCGTTTTTAGTTTCCAACAAAGGCAGATACATCTGGTGTGATGAAGATTTTGTATTTGAATTTAAAGACGGCAAAATCCATGCAGATGGTAAAAACATTGAAATGTATGAAGCAGGGAAAACACTAAAGGATGCCTACCTTGCGGCTTCTAAAAAGCATTTTCCTTTTGACGGAAAGGAAATGCCTGAAAAATTCTTTACAACAGCACAGTACAACATATGGATGCAAGTTACATACAACCCAACACAGGAAAATGTACTTGAATATGCACACGGTATTGTAGACAACGGATTTGAGCCCGGCATACTTATAATTGACGAGGGTTGGCACAAGCCTTACGGTCAATGGGAATTTGATCCTGTTAAGTTCCCAGATCCAAAAGCTATGGTGGACGAACTCCACGACCTTGGCTTTACGGTTATGCTTTGGGTTTGCCCATTTGTTACATGCTCAGGTGAAAAATACATAAAGAGCCTTCGTTATGGTGCAGAATTTGAAGAAAAGAAAATTGACACAAACCTATACCTTCGTACAGAAGAAGGTAAAGTAGCACTTACAGAGTGGTGGAACGGTTACTGCGCAATTTTAGACTTTACAAATCCTACCGATGCAGAATTTTTAAAATGCCAGCTTGATATATTGGTAAATGAATATAACATAGACGGTTTTAAGTTTGACGGTGGTCAGATTTATCACTACACAGAAAGACATTGTGCAAACGGCATACCTTCAAAAGAACATACACAGTACGAAAGAAATATCGCATGGAACGAATTTGGCAGACAGTACAAATTCCACGAATACAAAGACACCTTTAAAGGTGGCGGTAAATGTGGCATTCAGCGTCTTATGGACCGTATGCATTCCTGGGACGGAGAAGGCATAAATACAATCTTGCCATATTCTCTTGCTCAGGGACTTATCGGCACAGTATTCATCTGCCCCGATATGATCGGTGGCGGTGAATGGAGCATATTCCTTCGCGGTATAACAATTGATGAAGAATTATTTGTAAGAATGTGTCAGGTTTCAACATTGTTCCCTATGATGCAGTTTTCACTTGCACCATGGCAATACATTAACAAAGAAAACCTTAACATCTGCCTTGATATGGCAAAACTACACAAAAAAATGTCACCATACATTGTTGAAAAGGTTAATGAATCACGCGCAAGCGGTGAACCTTTGGTAAGACATTTGGAATATGAATTCCCAAATCAGGGATTTGAACACACAACAGATTGCTTTATGTGTGCGGATAAATACCTTGTTGCACCTGTTTTGGAAAAAGGTATGTTTAAACGCACAGTTAAACTTCCTGCAGGCAATTCGTGGAAATATGTCGACGGAAAAATTTACGAAGGCGGTCAGACTGTAACAGTTGATTCACCAATAGATGTATTGCCGTATTTTGAAAGAATATAATTTTTTTGATTTATGTAATAAGGGGGATGCTTGAAGGACAGTGGATTTCCACTGTCCTTCATCTATTTTATGTAAAAACAATCTTCTTCCCATTTTAACTATCAATTAAAGTTAACCGTATCCATTTTCTCAAAAATTTTATTGAGTCCCGTTTTTATCATTTTTCTATCATCAAGGGACATATCCTTACCGTTTTTCATAACATATTCTGCTGCCTGACCTGATGCAACCAAAATATCCGTATCCTCATAAATATTGGCTATTTTAAATTCAGGCAATCCGTGCTGACGCGTGCCGAAAAACTCACCCGGGCCACGGATTTGCAGGTCTTTTTCCGAAATAACAAAGCCGTCGTTTGTTTCCGTCATAATCTTCATACGCTCCCTTGCAACCTCGCCATTTGAGTCGCAAAACATTATGCAATAGGACTGATATTCTCCTCTGCCTACTCTGCCTCGTAGCTGATGAAGCTGTGAAAGACCGAAACGCTCTGCATTTTCAATAACCATAGTGTTTGCATTCGGCACGTTTACGCCCACTTCTATAACCGTTGTACTTACAAGAGCGTGGATATTTCCCTTGTAAAATTCCGACATTATTCTATCTTTTTCCTTTGCAGGCATTTTACCGTGTACAACACCTACAACGTAGTTTCCGAAAACAGTTTTTTGCAATTTTTCCGCAAAATCAGTAACAGCCTTTAAATCCTCCATTGTTTCGGATTCCTCAACCATAGGACATACTATGTAAACCTGCCTGCCCTCACCAATTTGTTTTAACATAAAATTATTTATGCGGGTACGCATTTGCTCATTAACAGCAAAGGTATCTACAGGCTTTCTGCCCGGTGGTAATTGCTTAATTGAGGATACATCCAAATCACCATACAAAATAAGTGCCAAGGTTCTTGGTATTGGTGTTGCAGTCATAACCAGCATATGAGGATGTTCGCCTTTTTCAGCCAGTGCAGAACGTTGCTTTACGCCAAAACGGTGTTGTTCATCAGTTATAACAAGTGCAAGATTTTTAAATTCCACTTCTTTTTGTATAACCGCGTGAGTACCCACTATTACATCCACTTCTCCGTTTTTAATAATTTCATAAGTCTCACGTTTTTGCTTAGCTGTCATACTTCCCGTTAAAAGAACGGTTTTTATGTTATATTTCCCAAACATATTCTGCAATGACTCAAAATGCTGTGTTGCAAGAATTTCCGTAGGTGCCATCATAGCCGCCTGATATCCGTTTTTAACAGCAACATACATAGCGGCAGCGGCAACAACAGTCTTACCGCAACCAACATCACCCTGCACAAGCCTGTTCATAGGCTTTTCGCCGTTTATATCCTCAGTAATTTCACCAATTACCTTTAACTGGTCATCTGTAAGCTTAAAGGGCAAACCGGACACAAAGTCATAGCTGTAATTTTTATCTTCAATTTTTATACCCTCGTGGGTTTTGCGTCTTGTACGCAAATATCGCATTGCAAGCTGAAGATAGAAAAGCTCTTCAAAGGCAAGACGTCTTCTTGCATAGCCGTGCTTTTCCTCCGACTTTGGAAAATGTATGTTTTCCACAGCATAATCTATGCCGCAAAGAGTATACCTTTCACGTAAAAAGCTTGGAATTGTTTCCTCTATTTCCGGAATAGCCCGTACACATTCAGAAACGGTAGTCTGCACAATTTTTTGTGTAAGATTAGCCGTAAGGGGATAAATAGGCACAATTTTATTTGTAAGCTGTGCCTTGTCACATTTTTCGTAAACAGGGTTATTCATTTCCACCCTGTGATTTTTAACCTTTACTTCCCCGAAAAAGAAGTATTCCGCTTCTATATCAAAGCCCTTTGCAATCCAATCCTGATTAAACCAGGTGATTTCAACAATACCTGTATGGTCGGTAACTTTAAGCTTTTGCAAAGAAAGCCCACGACGAATACGGTTGTTCTTCACAACCGTAACCGCGCAGGCTTTAATAAGTACGTTTTCACCGTCCTTAACATCACATATATCTTTGATTTTAGAACGGTCTTCGTATGCTCTGGGATAATACTTAAGCATATCCTCGACAGTATAGACCCCTACTTTATTGAAAAGCCTTTCTCTTGCGGGGCCGATTGATTTTATTGTACTAATACTGTCGTTAATCATATTATCCTCTTATTCTATTGAAATAATATAGTAGTAAAGTGGCTGACCGCCGCTGTGAACCATACAGTCAAGCTTTGGATATTTTTCATTAATTTCCGCCTCAAGCTCTGCAGCCTGTTCTTCAGTAACATCACTGCCGTAGAATACGGAAATCATAGTAGATTCTTCATCTACCATATCACCAAGAAGCTCCATAACAACATCGGAAGGTTCTTCACCAAGATGCGTAATTTTACCTTCTTCCATACCCATAATATCATTTTCTTTAATTGTCATACCGTCAATTTCAGAATCTCTTGCCGCAAATGTAACAGACCCTGTTTTAACCATAGAAACTGCTTCCAGCATAGTGTCTTTAATGTCATCCGGTTCTGCAGATTCGTCAAATGCAAGCACTGCACTTACGCCCTGAGGAACAGTCTTTGTAGGAATAACAATAACCTTCTTTTCTGTAAGGTATTCAACCTGTTCAGCCGCAAGGATGATGTTTTTATTATTAGGGAATACAAAAACATTTTCGGCATTAACAGCTTCAACAGCCTTTAGAATATCCTCTGTACTTGGGTTCATACTCTGGCCGCCTTCAACCATTTTATCAACGCCTATTTCAAGGAAAATCTGTTCCATACCTTCACCTGCGGCAACAGCAACCATACCGTACTTTTTAGCAGGCTCTTTTGGTTCTTCAGCCACAGCAGGAGCAGGTGCAGATTCTTCCATAACACCTTCGTTATGCTGAATTTTCATATTGTCAATTTTGATGCTTTCCATTTCACCAATCTTTACAGCCTGTTCCAGAACAAAGCCGGGGTTATTAGTATGAATATGCACCTTTACAACATCGTCATCATCAATAACAAGCATACAGTCACCCTTAGGTGAAATGTCATTGCGGAACTTGTCGATGCTGTAGTCTTTAGTTTTAGCGATAATAAATTCTGTGCAGTACATAAATTCAATGTCTGCAGTATCAATTTCAGTTCTGTTAACAACTGTAGGTGCAACCTTAACAGAAGCACCGTCAGAAAGCTCAACAGGCTCACCCTGAGCTGCCTTAACACAGCCGTCTAAAATAGTAACCAAGCCCATACCGCCGGCATCTACAACACCTGCCTGCTTAAGAACAGGAAGCATATCCGGAGTTTTGTTAAGCACCTTTCTCGCATGCTCCGCAACAAGTGCTATAAATTCTGCAATATCAGGTGTTTTTGAAGCAATTTTCACAGCAAAATCAGCTGTTTCTCTGGATACAGTAAGAATGGTACCCTCTGTTGGCTTCATAACCGCTTTGTATGCAGTTTCATTTGCCTTTTTAAATGCTGCCGCCAGCTGAACTGAATTTACCTCATCACGTTTTTCAAGACCCTTGTAAAAGCCTCTGAAAAGCTGAGATGAAATAACGCCACTGTTACCTCTTGCACCGCGAAGTGATGCGGAAGCTATAATTTCGGCAACCTTTGAAATGCTGTTTGTATCAATTGCGGCAATCTGTCGAGCCGCAGCCATAACAGTCATAGACATATTTGTACCTGTATCACCGTCGGGCACAGGGAAAACGTTAAGGTCATCAACCATTTTTTTGTTGTTTTCAAGGTTGTTTGCACCGCTTAAAAAAGCCTTTTTAAGCATACTGCCATCTAAAACTTTTATCATTACTCCACCCCTTAATCGTCTACTCTGACACTTTCAACGTGAACATTTACTTCTCTAACAGAAAAATCTGTTACCTTTTCAACGTTGTACTTTACGCTTTCAATAATACTTTCCGATGTACTTTTAATATTGATGCCATAGCCTACAATAACGTGAACGTCAATGACAAGTTCGTTGTTATCGACAGTAACCTTAATACCCTTGGACATAACATCCCTTTTAAGAAGTGATGCAATGCCGTCAACTCTGCTTCTTACAGCCATACCAACTACGCCGTAGCAACGGGTTGCAGCTTCACCTGCTATATTTGCTATAACGTCATTGGAAATTGTTATTATACCGTTTTCATTTTCAATTTTAGCATTCATAGTAATCCCATAGCCTTTCTGCCCACATTTTATAATAAAAAACGAACAAAGTTTTACCGTAGGCTGATAAAACCTAAAATCAATATTTCTAAGCCTATAAGCATAACAGGATTAAAGAACATATAATCCCATATTGCTATATTTAATTATATTGTAATACAAAAATCAAAAAATATCAATTGTTTTTTAAAAAAACAGCTGATATTTTCAAAAAATTTACACATACTAAACCTAAAAAAGTGAGGTTTTATATGAAAAAATACGCATTTTATATTATTGGAATTATTTCCGGATTTATTAACGGAATTTTAGGAACAGGGGGCGGCACCGTGGTTGTTCCCTGTATAGAATGGCTTGGTACAGATACAAAAAAATCTCACTCTACTGCTATTGCAATAATACTTCCCATAACGGCTGTGTCTGCCTTTTTTTACTTCCGTCAGGGGAATATCGATTTAAAATCTACGGTTATTCTTTCAATAGCAGGTAGTACAGGTGCAGTTATAGGTGCAAAATTCCTGAAAAAAATTCCTGCATCATACCTAAAAATAATATTCGGCATATCTATGATTGCAGGAGGTATTAAAACATTTTTATGATTTATCTTATAATTGCAGGTGTTATATCGGGTATAATAAGCGGTATGGGTATAGGCGGAGGAATAATATTAATCCCTGTTCTGACTATATTTTTGGGCTTTGACCAAAAAATCGCACAGGGAATTACACTTCTTTACTTTATTCCAACCGCAATATTTGCGCTTATTGTACACATAAAAAACAAAAATGTGGATTTTAAAATTGCCGCCAAAATAATTTCCACCGGCATAATAAGTGCAGGTATAGGTGCTTACTGCATAAAATTTATTTCAACCCATATGTTAAGTAAAATATTTGCCGTATTTTTGCTGACTGTGGGAATGTGTCAGGTTATATCCGGTATAAAATCAATTAAGCACAAATGATTCTGTTACGCCTTTAAAAACCTCAGACATTTCCTCAGTTATATACGGACTTTCCATTACGGTAATATTATATGCATAGCTTTCAGTTATTATAATATATTGCTTTACCCGGGCATCTATATAAATATATTCCGCCACAACAGCCTCTGCCCCGTTTAACATAACATCATCGTAGCCTATCAGCTCTGTATTTCCCGATGATTGTTCAAGAGAAGCCTCAAACTCCTCACGGGTCAGTTTTTTTACCGAGCCGTCATTTTTTGCAGTTACTATGTTAAGACTTGATCCGCTTTCGTCATCTTCCAGTATAAAATCTATGGACTTTGCCATACTTTTTGCGGTCATACTGTCGGGATATTTTACAGAATATCCGTTTTCAGAATTATGTATTTTCATACCGTCTTCTCCGACGGGGTCTTCAATAGGCTGTGCCTGTAATTCCTCCCCTTCGGTTGGTACTGCAGGCTTCGTTACAGCTTCGGGCTTTATGCCGCAAAGCTTCCAGACCACAAGTAAAAGCAAAACCACAACCAGCACAAGCGCTGCTATAATAAGATTAATAATTTTTTTATCCATATAAACTCCTAAAAATTATCTAAAAATGAATATTCCCTGCCCTTCATCTTATAACCGGGCATTGTGTCTACATTTACAGCGTGAATACTGTTGAAAATATTACTGTCCACAAGGGGATTTACCTTTTTAAGGTCACGAATCAAAAACTTTATTTCCTGCCTTTTAGATTCCCCTATACCGTCTTCGGAAGCGTCACGACTTTCCACAAAGCGGCAGGCACACTGTATAAATTCAAGATTATTATAGTTTTTCCACGCTATTATTGCATCCTCGTGTACGCAGTAAAGAGGGCGTATAAGCTCCATACCCTCAAAGTTTGTGCTGTGAAGCTTTGGAAGCATTCCCTGAATTTGTGCACCGTACATCATACCCATAAGTGTGGTTTCAATAACGTCGTCAAAATGGTGCCCAAGTGCAATTTTATTGCATCCAAGTTCCTTTGCCTTTGCGTAAAGGTGACCTCTTCTCATTCTTGCACACATATAGCAGGGCGAGCCGTCCATTGTGTTTACTGCATCAAAAATGTCGGACTGAAAAATCTCAAGGTCTATATTCATCAATCTTGCATTATCTTCAATTTTTTTACGGTTTATGTCCTTGTAACCAGGGTCCATGCAAAGGTACACAAGCTCAAAATTTGTGTCACTTATTCTTTGCAGATGACGAAGTAAATTCGCCATAATCCATGAATCCTTACCGCCTGATATACATACGGCAATTTTGTCACCGTCGTTTATCATTTCATATCTTTTCACACCTGCGATAAAGGGATTCCATATCTCTTTTCTGTATTTTTTAATTAAGCTTCGTTCAATAAGCTGATATGCTTCTAACTGTCTTGGCATAAATCTTTCACAACCTCCGAGGCAATAATAAGCCCTGCAACAGAAGGCACAAATGCAATACTTCCAACAGTTTTGCCTGCCTTGTCACACTCTGCATTTTCATTTGGTGTTATGGGCTTTTCCTTTGAATATACAACCTTTAACTTTTTAATTCCCCGCTTTTTAAGCTCGTATCGCATAACCCTTGCAAGAGGGCATACAGAAGTTTTATAAATATCTGCCACTTCAAAAGCCGTAGGGTCAAGCTTGTTGCCCGTACCCATTGATGAAATTATGGGGGTGTTGCAGGAATTTGCCTGCATTACAAGTTCAATTTTCCCCGTAACGGTATCTATTGCATCAACTACGTAGTCATACTTTGAAAAGTCAAATTCCCCGCTTGTTTCAGGCAGGTAAAAGCAATCCTTTACTTCCACAACCGTATTTGGATTTATATCTTTTATACGGCTTGCCATAACTTCTGTTTTAGGCTTTCCGACAGTAGAGTGCAAGGCAACAACCTGACGGTTTAAATTTGTAAGGCTTACAACATCCTTGTCAACCAAAACAATGTGCCCGATGCCCGACCGTGCCAAAGCCTCCGCAACATAGCCACCTACTCCGCCTACGCCAAAAACCGCAACTGTGGAATTTTTTAGCTTATTCAGTTTTTCCTCACCCAGCAAAAGCGCTGTTCTTGAAAATTCGTTTATCATATAGAAAATACCTTTCGTATTGTTATATGTATTTTATCACAAATGATGCTATTTTTCAACAGTGCTGTTATTATTCCAAAACAGCCTGTTTAAATTCCTCAAGCTCTTCTGTGGTTATGGACTCTACAATTACATAATTACCTACTGCTGTCTTTCCGAATATATACAGTTCACCGTTGGAATTTATGGAATTGTCAGCATAGTAAAGGTAATTAAAAACCTTATCTGCATTTTCATCCTTTGCATATAGTACATGTTCATTTTCAAGTGTATCGGCAGTAAATTCCTCACTTGCTTCACCTTCGAAAATATACTTATCATACCGGAAATTTTCAAATGCAAGTCCGACTATTCCTGCATTGGAATATGTTTCCTGCAAACGTGCCATAACTTCATTATCAACTATAAAGAAATCAGCAAAAGAGTCAATTTCATAAGGTCCTAAATAATACTGACCGTGAAGTCTGCTCTTGTTATCTGAAAGCCATTTGTTTGTTCTTACAAAATTACTGTTCAGTGTGTAAATGACACTGTTGACATGTATATCTGTATATACATATTCCAAGGTATCTCCCGACGAAGAAGAGTAAATTTGGTCAAAGCTCAGGCTTTTCAGATCCTCTTTAACACATTTATTTAATTCCTGAAACTCCTTACCGTCTATTACTATCCATTCCTGATTATCTGCAGATTTGTATACAACAAAGTGAATATACTTTTCATCTATACCGAGAGGCGGCTCCTTATCAGCTTTATAGGACTCGACTTCATAAAGCTCTTTAACCACATTATTCATCTCGTCAGAATCCATATCATAAGTTCTTTTTATTTCCCTGCCATCCTTCATACGGTAAACCACGTGAAAATCAAAGGGACTGTAAGAACCCTTTTTGTAAACCGGAGCATCTGCACACGCTTCCTTGTGCAATTCTATATATTTGCTTATAACGTCATAGTCGTCTATATAGTCATAGTAATAATAATCTGTACAAATCATCGCAACATCGTCTTTATCCGGCACATAAGTTTCGTAGCCAAAAAAACTTGTAAACGCAATATTATATACACAAATACCAAACAGCAGGGTGAAAACCCCAAAGCCCAAAGATGCTTTCTTCCATATTCTGACGGATTTTTTAAGAATCATCTCCGATGCAAAATATGTTATACCGCAAACTATAAAATATATTATTATAAATACCACTATGTTATAGGCTAACATATTACCGAAAATCATCAGCATACTCGTTGCACTTATAAACGTAAGCAAATATTTAAAAACCACGTTAAGGCATTTAAAGCCTGCTACGTCTCCGATAGTTTCAATATTGCGTTTTTTGTACAGAACACCTGCAACAACATAAAGCAAAACCGATACTCCTACAAACTTTACACAGGTAATTAAATCAAATACCGATGAAATTGCAGGGTCTGAAACCATATTCATCATCCACGCAAAAACACTGCTGTCCATAACTGAATCCACAACAGTATTGTGGGGCACATAGCCGTATAAAAAGTTTTCTGCAATAACTCCAAAACAAAGAGCTATTATGGAGGGGGCTATGTGAAACACTATGTTAAGCCCCACATATGCAAAACTGTTGCCTGTAAGCATTGCAATAAAGCAGCTGCAGGAAAACATTACAAAAAGGCACAGTAAATTTATTCCAACCCACACAAAGCACGCTCCTGCAGAAAGGATATGTGAGTATGATGTAAGAGAAAGAATAACAAGAATAATTCCCGTTACAACAACGGGAATTGCCATAAGAGTAAATGCTCCCGCAAGGGCGGATATATACACAGTTGTTCTTTTTATCGGCATACTGTGAATAAAAACGCCTTCTTTTTTTGAATGCATAAATCTGAAAACTAAAAGTCCCACAACTACGGCAACACCCATAGCTACCAGAAGTGCATTTGAAAGCATACTTCCCGTATCCATATAAACCACATTGGAGCCGGAATATATCCAATAATATTGAAGGTCGGACACTACAGGTCTTACAGAAGTAAGAAACAAAATTGCGAAATACAAAATAGAGCCCCATTTGTAGCGCTTCAAAAGTGATTTGTATATAGCCATACTAAAAAATGATGTTTTTGAAGTCATAACCCAAACCTCCCAACTCATATATAAATACTTCCTCTAAGGTAAGTGATGTTCTTTCACAAAGCACAGGCGAAAATGAATTAATTTTATTCATGGTTTCCTGCATATCTCCACGTATTATAATGCTGTATATTGTACCTGTGTTTGAAATGTGAAGAATATCCTTATCATTTCTCAGTTCTTCCACACCTTTTTCACCAAACACAACCTGATATTTATGTATATTCCCCTTAATATCGTCCAAAGGCTTTTCAACTATAAGCCTTCCTTCGTGAATAATGCCTACCCAATCGCAGATATCCTCAAGCTCCCTCAAATTGTGTGACGAAACCAAAACTGTCATTTCCCTGTCTGCCACGTCAGCTATAACAAGACTTAAAATCTGTTTTCTCATTACGGGATCAAGTCCGTCTAAGGGTTCGTCAAGTATCAGCACATCGGGCATTGATGAAAGCGAAAGCCAGAATGCAACCTGCTTTTTCATACCCTTTGAAAATTTACGTATTGGTCTTTTTTCATCTATTTTAAGCACTTCTTTTATTGCCTCATAACGTTCCCACTTAAAGGTTGGGTACATACTTGCATAAAATTTTGCCATTTCCATTACACTGTAGGTGTTGTAATAAAACCATTCATCAGAAATTGAAAGCACTCTTCTTTTTATACGTTCATTTTCGTAAACACTTTCGCCATCTATTGTTATTTCGCCACTTGCAGGTTTTAAAACACCGTTTATGTGATTTATTAGTGTGGTTTTTCCCGCACCGTTAGACCCTATAATTCCATACACAGCCCCCTTTGGTACATGGATAGATATTTCATCAAGTGCTTTATAATCATCAAAATATTTTGTTACTGCCGAAACCTTAATCATTTGTTGCCCTCCTCACCGTAAACGCAATTTATAATATCTTCAACCGTCTTTTTATCCTCACCCATAAACATAAGCTCTTTTACAATTGCCATTAAGCCCGAATATAATTCCTCTGCCTTTTTTCTGTCCAATTTTCCCTGTATGGGCGCAACAAAGTTACCCTTTCCTTTAACGCTGTATATGTAACCGTCAAGCTCTAATTGCTTGTATGCTCTTTGCACTGTATTAGGGTTTACCGTAAGGCTTACGGATAGCTCACGCACCGAGGGCAGCTGTTCATCAGCCTTCAATACTCCGTTGATTATAATATTTTTAAAGCCCGCCTCTATTTGCTCGTGCAAGGTACGACCGTCTTTGTAGTCAAGGTTTATCATTATTTCACCTCAAAACTGTATTACTTGTATTAGTACAGTTAATATACCACATAAATTTTTCATTGTCAATAGCAAAAAAAGAAATCCGTAAAATTACGGATTTCCATGTGCATTTTTCAATTATTAACAGGCTGTAGAAAAATAGTGCAGAATGTTCATATCGAACCCGACGCTGTATCAAGATACTGCGAGTGGTGAGATAGGGACATTATGTGCATTTTTTTAAGCCTTAGATATTATAATCTAATTTAAACTTCTCTCCACAGCCGTAGTTTTCATAAACATAGTCAATATCCTTATCCCCACGACCTGAAAGGCAGACAAGAATAGAGCCTGATTTATGCTCTTTGGCATACTTTATAGCATAAGCAACTGCGTGAGAGCTTTCAATTGCAGGAATAATACCCTCGTAACGGCTAAGCAGGAAGAATGCTTCCATAGCTTCTTCGTCAGAAATTGTTTCGTAATGAATTCTGTTCATATCACGAAGCAAAGCGTGCTCAGGACCAACACCCGGATAATCAAGACCGCTGGCAATTGAATAAACAGGCAACGGTTCACCATTTTCATCCTGCAAAACATAGCTTTCAAAGCCGTGGATTATACCCTTTGTACCAAACTTCATTGTAGCCGCGTGGTCACCTACACCTTCACCTCTGCCTAAAGGCTCAACACCGTAAATTTCAACAGGGTCTGCAAGGAACGGAACAAACATACCAAGAGAGTTCGAACCACCGCCTACGCAGGCTGTAACGGCATCGGGCATAATGCCTGTCATCTCTAAGAACTGTTCACGTGCTTCAATACCGATAACAGACTGGAAGTCACGTACCATTTTAGGGAAGGGATGCGGACCTGCCGCAGTACCTATACAGTAAATTGCTGTTTCATATTCTCTGAGATATGCTTCAAAAGCCGCGTCACAAGCTTCCTTCAAAGTCTTAAGACCGCGTGTTACAGGAATAACGTTTGCTCCAAGCATTTTCATACGGATAACATTCGGATGCTGTTTTGCAATGTCAACCTCACCCATATAAACATCGCATTCCATACCAAAATATGCCGCAGCAGTAGCAATGGCAACACCGTGCTGACCTGCACCTGTTTCGGCAATAATCTTTTTCTTGCCCATAAATTTTGCAAGCAGACCTTCACCCATACAGTGGTTTAATTTATGAGCACCTGTGTGGTTTAAGTCTTCACGCTTTAAATAAATCTGGCAATTGCCGAAAATTTTGGAAAGTCTTTCGCAATGGTAAACGGGAGTAGGTCTGCCCTGAAATTCTTTTCTTATTCTGCGAAGTTCATTTATAAACTGTGCGGAATGGCATATTGCCTCGTAAGCATCGTCAGCTTCCTTAAAAGCCTGCTGAAGCTCAGGGGCAATGTGAGAACCGCCGTATTCACCAAAATATCCGTCTGCTGTTGGATATTCCTTTAAATAATTATCAAAATCTTTATATTTATTCATAATAATTCTCCTTTATAATAATTTTAATCAATGGCAAAAATCACAGACGCCATCGAAAATCGGGATTAATTTTAAAAATATACATAACATCGCCTCCGAAAAACAAAAAGCCCTTGATAAGCATATGCAAATCAAGGGCGAAAATATAAATTCCGCGGTGCCACCTTGTTTCGGGCAAAGCCCCTCAGCGAGATACCAACATATCCCTGACCTTTTACGCAGGTCAGACGTCGATGCATTTTACATCGCCCTCAGCAGTCCATATTACTCAGGCAGTTTTGCGGAACTCACACCGTAATCCGCTCGCTGAAAAACTGTTTACTGACTTTTTTCTGCCTCAACGGTTTATATTATCATAATTGTAACACTTTGAATTTTATATGTCAATAGTTTTTTGTTGCAAAATTATCAATAACCGGGAATATTCAAGTAGCAGTTGACAGCTTTTTTACTGTTATGTTAAAATAAAGAAAAAAGAAAAGAGGTTTTTTTATATGCCTATAAGAGCAAAGTGTTCCTGCGGGAACGTTATGAATACAGAATTCGGTGCTTGTTGTACAAAGTGCAAGCAACAGCTTAAAGTCCCTGAGGACGGTATTATTTACCTTTACCGTAAAGGCTCACCCCTGGGTATTGCAGGAGGTTTCGGAATATACATAGACGGAGAGCCCTTTGGCCACATAGGCAACAGGGAATCTTTGCACATCCCCGTTTCATACGGTACTCACAGGCTTCACGTTGCATGCGGTATGAACCGCAGATGTAACGACCTTATAATCGACATAACACCCGAAAACCGTGTTTTCTTCACAAAGGTGTGGATGAAGCCCGGTTTCTGGACAAATTCATTTGTTCTTGAGGTTGCACAAAAAGAAGAAATGCCGTCTACAATGTATATTGAACGCTATGCTTCTGCAGGCAACTATACTGCACCGGTACAGCCTGTTCAACCTGTTCAACCTGTTCAACCTGTTCAGCCTGTTCAACCTGTTCAGCCTGTTCAACCTGTTCAGCCTGTTCAGCCTGTTCAACAGGAAGAAAGCCGTCTTCGTATGAACTTCAGAGCAGCCGGTGACCTTGATGCTTCACCCGAGCCTGAAAATATATGTCCAAATTGCGGTTTTAAAGCTGCGCAGGGAGGAAAATTCTGCCAGAATTGCGGAACAAAGCTTATGTGATAGGTAGCGTGGAAAATAAAATGAAATTTTCAGTAGGATATCAGGTCAATACCGATAACAGATTTATAGAATATATAGCAGAAAACAAAGAACACATTCACGAAGTGTACTTTTCCTGGGGAGATATTCCAAACGGCAGAAATGTTATGACCTTAAACAGCCAGCTGTACCCATGGCAGGCACAGCAAAAGCAAATTGAGGATTTAAAATATTTATCAAAAAATAACATTAAGCTTAATTTGTTACTTAACGGAAACTGCTACGGAGAAAACAGCCTTGCCAGAAGCTTTTTTATTAAGATTGGTGAAACAATTGATTATATTTCAAGCTCATTCGGACTATGCTCTGTAACCACTACATCTCCTATAATTGCAAAATTTATTCATTCAAATTTTGATGGTTTGGATGTACGAGCATCGGTAAATATGGGAATATGTTCTCCAATGGGAATGGAATATGTTTCGGACTATTTTGACAGCTTTTATATGCAAAGAGAGCTTAACCGAAACATAGAAAAAATAAAAGAAATAAAAGACTGGTGTGACCGTAACTGCAAGGGTCTTTATATGCTTGCAAACAGCGGGTGTCTTAACGATTGCTCTGCGCATACGTTTCACGATAACCTTGTATCGCACGAAGCTGATATTGAAAAAATGGATAATGCCTATAAGTTTCAGGGTATATGCAAACAGCATCTTGCAAAAAACAGACTTTCCATTTTAAAGGATACCAATTTTGTAAGACCTGAGGATTTGCACCTTTATGAAAATTATTTTGTTGCTGCAAAAATTGCAACAAGAGTAAGCAATAATCCGATAAACACATTAAAAGCTTACATAAACGGAAAATATAACGGCGCTGTAACAGACCTTTTAGAACCCAACCACAGCGGTGATTTTTATCCCGATATTATTGAAAACGATAAACTGCCGCAAAACTTTGGCGAATATGTTATGAACTGCAGTAAAAACTGTAATAGCTGTAATTTCTGCAAAACAGCTTTGGAGAATGCAACGATAAAATTACAGGAGATATAAAAAACAAAACACAGAGTACTATGGAGTGTAGTCTAAAGGACAGTAACTTTGATTTGTTATTGTGCTTTTCTTTTATTCCGCTGTCCGCGGGGGAGGCACTTTTGCGTGGGCAAAAGTGCCCCAAAACCCACCGCCGGGACGTTCGGTCAGCAACTCGTAATTCGTCAGTTTCTTAAAATTGTCGCACGGGGCTATACGCAAACCCTTTGCGCGAGCCCCTAAAATTACGCATCAACAGTCGGCTGTTTCCAATCAAACTTCGCTTATGCTCGTTTTCTTGGACATCCTTTGTATGGGATTCGTTAGCCAAATCAAAGATTTGGACTCATCCTCAAGCAGAGGGAAATGATATTCGCAATTTTACGCCAATTTTTTCAAAACTTCGAAACGATTTGCAATCCCTCACTCTACGGCGTATTGGCTTATGGGAAACTTTGTGCCATATAAAAAAAGGCTCCCTTGTGTAAAGGGAGCTGGATTTGCCAAAGGCAAAGACTGAGGGATTGTAAAAAATATCCATAACAGTACACTTCATATGCCAAAACTTTTTTAGCCTCTTTTTTTTATTACTTTAGCAGGCACACCAACTGCTACGGAATACGGAGGAATATCTTTTGTAACAACACTTCCGGCACCGATTACAGAGCCTTTACCTATTGTTACACCTGCCATAATGTTTACTCTGCCCGCCACCCATACATCATCTTCGATGGTGATGGGCTTTATGTCCATGCCCTGTTTACATATGGGAATGTCGGGATTTTCATATATGTGATTTGCAGAAATTATCATAACATTAGGTGCAATACGCACATTATTTCCTATTTTAATAAGTCCTTTTGTATCTCCGGGCTCACCGTATCCTGTCATAAGGGTATTGTATTGAACAGAACTGTTTTCTCCGATTTGTATATTGCCCTGTAAAACCGCATTTGGTGCAACTGAGCTGTTTTTGCCTATATAAATTTCACCTTTTCGAGGATGTATTCTGCAATCGGGACTTATTTTCGCTGTTTTATCTATATGTACTCTTTTGTGTCTGCAGGCAATTTTTCTGCCCGCCCAACTTGAAAATTTTCTGCCCTTTGTATCGTTTCCCGGTATGGAATGCCCTTTTTCTATATATGACCAAAAGCTCATTTTTATCTTCCTTTCACGTCTATTTCTACCAGCTTAGCATATTTGCCGGGCAATGTGTTGCAAAGCACTTTTGTACCATTTTGATTAAAGACGGGATGATGACATACTCTGTACGGATTTCTGCCGAAAGGAACTTCGTCAACATTCTGACGCTGAAACTCATAAGCGTCAACCTCTTTGCCTGTTTTTACATCTAAAAACACAACCCTGCCTATTTTAGCGTTTACCTCGTCAGTTACAGCAAGATTATAATCAGTAGGGCAAATTGACGGATGTCCTCCGCTTGCGTGGTCACTGATGTGATGATAGTCAGAACCATCGTAATTAACTAATGTAAGTGCCTGCTTTTGGGGATTGTCAATTCTTGGACCATAGCCTATAAGCTGATTACCGTCGGGATGCATACTCCAATGCACGCCTTTTCTTCCGAAGCTTAAATCCACTGCCATGTGAATATCCTTCATATTTTTATCGGCAGTGAAAACATAACCCACTTTCGGTTCGTTTCGTACACTATGCACTGTGTGGTTTCCGAAATAGAACAAAAATCTGTTGCCCTTAGGTGACCAGCGCAGGCAATAACACATAAGTGTAAGACCGTCATTATCTCCATACAAAGTTTTGATTGCCTTATCTTCTTTCATAAGTCTGTCACGGTCAGGGTGGTTTTCAATAACCTCTGCAACGCTTAGCGCAAGCTCCGACTTTCCTGTTTCGGGATAAAAGCGGAACAAGCCGTGTTTATCGCGTGCCTGAAAGGGGAACGGTGCTTTTTCCGGTGCATAGTTTCCGTCACCGTAGCCTGCGGCGTATAGCATACCCATATACCCTGTAGTAATAGGCTCACCGAAAGGTGCAGCACCTTCCATATCACCACTCATAATCTTTTCTTCACCTGTTTCGACATTGTGCTTTACGATAAGTGGATTTGTGTTTGTACCGCTTTGATAGTAAACATATTTTGCATCAGGAGACCACGTCTGCCAGTAGCCGGTGTGGAAGAAGGAAGATGATGTACCGTTTTCACCGAATGAATCTATTACATTTCCGTCTTTGTCTGCAATATATACTTTTCCTACTCCTGTGTCAGGATCACAGCCTGCAAATAGCAATCTGCCTGAATTGTCGGGAGCATAAGGGCAAAGGGAATAGTAACTGTGCAGACACCACTTGTCAATGTCAATTTTTATTCTTGTGTTTGTATACATAAAAAAACCTCTTTGTTAAATTAATTCTTTAAATGAATATATATAACAGTCTGCAACTTCTTTGAGTTCTTCTTCATATTCTTCTGCAGCTTTGTCGTATACAGCAACCACCTTTGCACCCGATTTTGCTGCAGATTTCACGGCAATTTCATTGTCATCAAAAATGGTTACGTCTTCAATTTGCAATCCCATTTTCTCGGCAACAATTTTAAATACTTCGGGGTTAGATTTGGAAATTCCTATTTCCTCGCAGGATATTACAAATTCCATAAGGTCAAAGTATCCCCATTTTTTTGCGGAAGCTTCAATCATTCTATGTGTGGATGCGGAAAATACGCACATTTTTATGCCTTGTTCTTTAAGTTTTTTTAAATACTCCACGGCATATGGTTTGGTTGGAATATTTGATGCATATTCTTTAATCATAGCATCTTCAATTTCTTTATAAATAACCTCCGGTGTTTTGGGATGACCAAGCTCATTGTGCATATACTCACAGCACATTTTAACACCCATAGGGGTAATTATATTCATAACATCATCAGGGTATGGAACATTCTCCTCATCCATTTTGTTTATAAATGCCTTGCACCAATAATGCATTGAATCTACCAATGTGCCGTCCATATCAAAAATTGCGCCTTTCATAATTAACCTCTTTCCTTAGAAATATATGCTGAATGTATGCATATCATCAAATATCATATTTGTTCCCGATGCGTAGTCGCATACTTTGGCAACTATTTCATTATATTAATTTTCCCATGTTATGTCAAGATGCACGTTGTATCAATTAAAAATATTTCCTGTAAGTATTTCAAAATATTAAATTTCCTTTAAATTATTGACTTTTTAATTGTTTGGATGTATAATTTCGATTGATATAAATTGAGGTGAAATTCATGGAATACATCAATTATAATGGCAAGGGTGCCAAATCGTCAAGAAATGGTTATGTTTGGTATTGTATGTTTGAATATTTTATATCCATTCTTGTAACAGATGCATTTTTGGCAAAGCTTCTTAAAAATGTCGGTATGAGTGATTCGCTTACAGGCATAATTTCTTCATTTGTTTCTTTTGCATTTTTGTTTCAGTTGCTTTCTGTGTTTATTCTTAAAAGAAAAATAAATGCAAAGGCTATGTGTATTGCATTTGAAACATCAAGTCAATTGTGTTTTGTATTTTTATATGTAATACCGTTTTTGCCTGTTTCTGCGTTTTTGAAAAGTATGCTTGTAGTTGTCGCTATAATGGTGGCTTATGCTCTTAAATATGTTGTAGCATCGATACTTTTCAGATGGGCAAACAGCTATGTGGACCCAATGAGCAGAGGTTCGTTTTCTGCAACAAAGGAAATGATTTCTCTTTTGGGAGGTATTGTATTCAGCTTTGTAATGGGTGTGGTAACAGATAAATTTTTTGAAGCAGGGAACAATGGAGGAGCGTTTTTATTTCTTGCAATAATGGTATTTGTTCTTACTGTATCAAACTTTTTATGCTTGTCAAAGATAAAAAATTGTGATATAAACTCAGCTCAGTCTGCAAAAGTGCCTATGAAGACGGTTCTTCAAAAGACTCTTTTCAACAAAAAGTTTTTGCCCGTTATCATTGCTACAAGTCTTTTCAGTTTTGGTGTGTACATTACATCAGGATTTTTGGGTGTGTATAAAACAGAAGATCTTTTCATTACATTAGGTGTTGTATCAATTATTACCAGTATTGGCAGTGCGGCACGTATGATTGTATCAAAACCATTCGGTAAATATTCCGACAAAAAATCCTATGCAAAGGGTATGGAGCTTGGGTATTTTATTATAGCCGTATCGTTTGTGGCAATTATTTTTACAGTACCAAACACCTGGTGGCTTATGATTGTTTATACTGTTTTACACAGTGTGGGGTATGCGGGAGTTAATCAGAATACACTCAATATTGCATACAGTTATATTGAGGCAGACTATATATCACAGGCAATGGCATTCCGCAGTGCAATTTCAGGAATTGTGGGTTTTGCGGGCGCATTGGTTGGTGCAAGGATTCTGGATTTTGTTCAGGCTAACGGAAATATGCTTTTTGGTATTCCTGTGTACGGACAGCAGGTAATGGCGCTCATATCTTTTGTTTGCGTTATGATTTCTGTTGCAATAATACACTTTGTTATTGCTAAAACCAAAGTAATTGTTCAATAAATTAAAATGAACCGTGTGAATATTCACACGGTTCATTTTAATTTATTGAACAATTACTTTG
>JAZQIO010000088.1:0-91295 GCA_045541135.1 Clostridia bacterium | reverse complement strand
AAAGAACCAATACCAATAGACTTACCAAAGCAATAATCTTTTTCATACTAAAAAAACCTCCTAAATTTATTTGGTAACAATATTGTAACATATTTTTTTACAATATTCAATATTTTTTGATAAAAAACTTCAATTATTTTGCAAATCCGCCAATTCCACCGCCGCATACAGGCATTGCTGAAGCAACCCGGTCGGGACGTAGTATGCAAAGCTCCCATGTGCCGTAGCCGCCCATACTGCATCCTGTTATATGAACGCGGGTTTCATCAATGTAGGGAAGCTCTCTCATTTAATAAATTAAATATTTTAATTCTTCAAAAATTTTTTCTTCCATAATTATTCTCCTTTGCTTTTTGTTTGAAAATATAATACAGCAAGTAATTAAAATTGTCAATTTATCCACCTTTTTCCTTACATAAAAATTCCTTGATTGCACAAAATAACATTGTAAAATTAACCAAAGGAGCATTTATTATATGAAAGCAACAGGTATAGTCCGCAGAATTGACGACCTTGGAAGAGTAGTTATTCCCAAGGAAATACGTCGCACAATGAGAATACGTGAAGGCGATCCTCTTGAAATTTACACTGACAGAGAGGGAGAAGTAATTTTCAAAAAATATTCGCCCATAGGAGAGCTTGGAGTATTTGCAAGTCAGTATGCTGAAATACTTTCAAAAACATCCGGTCACGGGATATGTATAACGGATAAGGATAATGTAATAGCAGTATCCGGTGCATCGAAAAAGGAACTATTGGATAAAAAAATATCCGTAGATATGGAAACAAAAATAGAGGAAAAGGAAACCTATGTTTCAAAGCAGGGTATGTCTAAAAAGCTTAATATTATAGACGGTGGGGAAAGATATTTTGCAGGTCTTTTGTGCCCTATAATTTCCGAGGGTGACACAATAGGCTCTGTGGTATTTTTGACGGAAGACGGAAGTGAAAAATACGGCGAGGTGCAGGAAAAGCTTGCGCAGACAGCGGCAGGATTTCTGGCAAAACAAATGGAATCATAAAAGATAGTGTCGCAAAATAGTTTTATTTTGCGACACCACTTTTTTAAATCATATCAAGTTCCTTGAATAATTCAAGCTTCTTTTCAATTTCTTTATTTTTTTCGGGAGCTTTGTACTTTATTACATCGCTTACAATTTTTCTTCTTGTAAAAGCTGTTTTGAAAATGTAACCAATATGATTACACCATGCAATAGGCAATAAAAGCTTGTTTTTACCGCAGTAGGGATATTCAATATACATTTTTGACGGTGCAAAGGAAAGTGCCTTCAAAACATTTTTCCTTCTCCAGTTTCTCATAAACTTTTCCGGGTCTGTATTGTTGTTTTTTGAAATTCTCATATTTGTATATATTTCAAATGTGTTGGCATCGGCGTGTTTGTGTCCGAAAATACCGCCTGCCATAATAAATGAAAGTATCTTTTCAACTTCCACGTCGGTATAATTTGCCTTAAGTCTGCAATCTATACCAAAGTGCTTTTCGGCAACACCTATTATAACTTCGATAAAATGATAATATTTAAGGTCTCTCATAACAGATGTAAATTTTTCAATGTCAATTTTATCGTAGAAATTGTTTATATACAGTATAAAGTCCATAATGTGCCTTACCCCAAAGCCTGATGCAAGGAAGTGATTTATGGCGTGCAGAGCTGTGTTAATGCAGGCATCTGTATACCCCAGGGTATTGTATTTTTCATATTTTACAAATGGCTCGGATACGAATTTTATATTTTTAAACCAGGCATCCTGAATCACTTTATAGTAAAGGGTTGTATGAAGTTCAAGCTCGCCGTATGTTTTGTGCATACAGTTGTAATGATTGGCATCATCAGACTTCTGTTCAATTACATAACCTGCATCATAAAGTATTTCGCAGGCTTTTTTTTCGTCACCGTTGCCAATATAAATATCCACATCACCTGAAACTCTGCATTCGGGCTTGTAATAAAGTCTTGAAAGTGTTTCGCCCTTTATAACGCAATTTTCAATGCCGTTTTTGTTGAACTGTTCAATGATTTTATGTGAATAATCAAGTCTTTCGTTGCTTTTAAGACAAGAAATAAGCACCTGCATTTTTGTGAATTCAAAAAAACCTTCGTCAATATTTATTTTGTCCTGTTTTTTCAGCATTTCTACGGCGTAGAATACAATTTGCCATATTCCCTGTTCGTTTGCATATGCCATAACCTTTTCGAAATCAAAATCATATGGCACATCTTTTTCAATTCCTGTAGAGCCGTAAGAAAACAGCTTTATCATATCTAAAAAACATTTATTCATTATTTAACTTCCTTATTATTTAAATGTACATCCAGCTGAGGATAAGGTATTGAAATATCCTTTGAATCAAATTCGTTTTTAATAGATTCCAGCATATCAAATTTAACATCCCAGTAATTTTCCGATTTGCACCATGCACGGAAAGTGAATTCCAAAGCATTAGGACCGTGGGAGGCAACACGTGCAAGAGGAGGAGAAGGCTCCTGCAAAACATCGGGATGACTGTTTGCAATTCCAAGAAGTATATCTTTAACTGTCTGAATATCGGAATCATAGCTTACGGTAACATTAATGTCAACACGTCTAAATGCCTGTTCCGATGCATTTATCAGAGTTTCGTTTGAAACCAGACTGTTTGGTATTATAATTTTTGAATTGTCGACAGTTGTAAGATGTGTATAGAAAATACCTATTTCCCTTACGGTGCCGCTTGAACCGTCTACGGTAATAAAATCACCTATTTTAAACGGCTTGAAAATAAGTATAATAAGACCGCCTGCGATGTTTGACAAGCTGCCCTGAAGTGAAAGACCTACCGCAACACCAACAGTACCGAGAATGGTAATAAATGATGTCATATTAAGCCCAAGAATACTTGCGGCAGTCAGTAAAATCAAAACCTTCATACCTATTGATGCCGAATTTTTTGCAAATGACCGTACTGCAGGGTCAATTTTTGCAAATCCACGGCTTTTATCCATTATCTTAAGTACTATTTTTGCAATTTTAAAACCTGCAAAAAGTACAATTCCTGCAAGCACAAGTCTTGCCGCAACACTCACAGCCCAGGAGGCAAGTGTATTTAAAAGCTGTTCCACTGTCAAATTTATCACTCCTAAAATAGATTTAAAGTTTTTGTAACCGCAACAATAATAAATACGGTTAAAATTGAAAATATTGATGTAAATACAACGGTTTGTGCCGCAAGGTCGGAATCACCACCCATAGACTGAGCCATGGTAAATGAAGAAACTGCAGTGGGTGAAGCAAATGCACTTATAAGCATAACAATTGCCGCACCGCGGAAGCCGAATACATAAGCACTTAAAAATATTGCAGTTACAGGAACAACAATAAGCTTTAAAGCAAGTAAAAATGAAAGTGTTTTAATGTTACCCTTTACAGCACTGAAGGTAAATGAGCCACCAAGACCTATAAGTGCAAGCGGTGTTGCAACCCTTGAAAGGTCACGGATAACATTACTGCAAAAATCAGGCATCTCAATTTTAAATACAAGGAATATTACACCCAGAACAGAAGATATTATAAGCGGATTTTTAATAATTCCCTTTAATATATTCATAAAGTTAACCTTGCTTTTTCGGAAGGTTTCAAGACATATTACTGCCAGCACGTTGTATAGCGGAACAATAAATGCAATGGAAATAGAGGTAAGTCCCGCATTGCCTTCACCCAGAAGTGCTGTTGTTACAGGCAGACCGAACAAAACAAAGTTGGAACGGAAAATGCCCTGTATAAACACACCTCGTTTACCGTTATCCTTTATAAACAATGGCACAACAGCCATAAGTAATACAAAAAGTATAAGTATAAATGATACTGCATATACTATAAGGTTTACGTTAAATACCTCATTAATTTCGGTTGTGTAAATGTTGTAAAACAAAAGACAGGGCAAAAAAAGTTTAAAAACAAGGTCATTTGCAATTTTTATGCTGTTTCCGTCGTAAAGCTTAATAATCTTAAAAAAGTATCCGATTGATACATAAACAAGGATAGGAAACACAACCTTAAAGGCAAGAATTATATTTTCCATTTTTACGTCTCCTTTATATTTGTGAATATTTTTTAATTACATCTTCAATTTTATCTGTGTTTTTTAAAGTGTACATTGCAGGACACTGTAGGTTTTCAGCTCTGTTGTACAGGCATTTTAAAAGGGTTTCTTCACCAAGACCTCTTTTTAAAAGACCTTCCTCGGCAATTGCTACCATACAGCAGGCGTAATCCGAAAGCTCTGCTTTTGAAAATTCTTTTATTTCAATACCTTCCGATACACAACGACGCAGATATGAGCTTTCCAAATTCATATTGCCAAAAAAATCAGCTGTAGCGGATATTGCTTTTTTGATGTTGTGTGCAATACCAAGATTAAAAGCAGGAGGAGCAAAGGCATCACAAAGTGGCTGTGTGCAATCACTGCGTATTTCCAAAGTACCTCTGCAGGTAATTTCAATGTGCCTGAAGGATAAAAACTGTTCTATATCCTCAGGAGGGTTATCATTAAAGTATTCGGTTATTTTTATGGGATAAAAGCATCGATATTTTCCTTCTCTTATACAATTGAACATATGTCTTTTGTAAAAGCTTTCGGAAATATCTTCAAGTGTACTGTACTGTTCGTCAACTGCACCTGTATTTGTACCGCATATTCCAAAAGCACTTTTTGCCCACAAAAAATCACGGTAACAAAGTGTTTTGCCAAATTCAAAATCAGGAGAGTTTGAAAATAACAAACCCCTCAGAAAGTCGATTTTTGCAAACAGAGTAGCTGTTTTTGGCAAATCCTCCGCATTTATGTCAAGGTGTGTCTGCACAGAGGAAAGGTAAGCGGGAAAATCGGGATAGCTGTGTGTTTCCTCACTTTGGAATTTGTGCAGATATTCGTCAACCATATTATAAACAGGATAGCTTACGTGCTTTTGGTCGATGTATTTTTTGTATGGATTTGTTCCCATTCCCGTAATGATGTATCCGTTTTTTTCAAAAAAAATCTGAGCGGCTGTAAAGTAATTGCAAAATCTTTCCCTTATTTTAAGAAGGTTGCTGCCGTAGTTCATTGAAAATTCAATGTTGTTGTATGAATTGTCAAAGGATATACAGTCGCCAAAGCTGTTTGCAATAAAGGCAGGATTACCGTCTGTGTCCCTATCTTCAATTTTAAATCCGTCTTGCAAAAACAAATTTAAAAGCCCAAGTGCAACAGCCTTGTCTACGGGCTGTTTTTTTGTGTTAAGTACCGGAAATTCAAGTTCAACACCTATTGTACCTGTTTTTTTGTTTAAAAGAGGCTTTATAAATCTGTTGTTTATAATTTCTTTGTAATCCATTTAATCATCCCTGTTTTATCAGATAGTTATATATGATAATAAGACTGTCACCGTTTGTTAAATACTCGTCAGGCTTAAAGCGATTATCTGTAGAGCCTTTTACAAGTCCCATACTTCTTGCAAGCTCAACATAGCCCAAAAGATTTTCGGGTATACGGTCAGAATCCGCAAAGTGTGGAATAAATATTTCCCACATATCTCCAACAGTACCGTGACCTAAAATTCTGAGCAGATATTTAACGGCATCGGCTCTTGTGATGTAGCCTGAATAGTTTGCCTCACTACGTTCCATAATACCGTTGGAATACATATACGCATACAGCATTTCAGCCTGGTCGTCACTAAGCACGCCCGTTGTATTAAGCACGGGTTTTGTGCCTTCTATAAACTCGCTTATAAGCAACAGATATTCCTGCTGTGTAATGTAGTCTTCAAGATAAACGTTGCCCGATGAAACGTAAATGTCACAATTGGAAAGCTTGTTTGCAATATCACCTGCATAGTGACGTTCAATATCAGGATAGTTTGTTTCCTTTGGGTTCATATAAAAGTTTCCGTCGTAGTTAAGCTGTCTGCCGGATTCTGCATCAAAAATGCCCGTACCTTTTGAGGATTTACGGTAAACAGGTGTAAGGACACCGTTATCCCGCTTGTAGTAGGTAAGCTCAAGACCGCATTTTTTAAAAAACTGTTCATAGGCCTCGTCCTCTGAAATAATGGTATCTGTCGGTTGAAACTCAGTGTTGTCCCATGCAAAGGATACATTTTTTATTTTTCCGTTTACACAGTATACATAAAGCCCGTTGCTTTTGTAGGGTATACCGTTAACGGTACGTTCATATAAAAGGGCAGTGCTTTCGCTGTCTGTATTTTTGCGTTTAATAAATTGGTCAGAATATTCACTGTAATATTTTACCGCAAAGCTTTCCGCAAGGGTTTCTGAATTACCGGAATTTGTAACAATATCCACAGATGCATCGGTATATTCTGCCAGAACTCCGTTTATGGCATTAAGAGTAGCTTTTTTTGTGTTGTTGCCGTTTTTGTAAAGAATTGATATAAGGTAAGTATCATCGTGATTTTTCAGATAGTCAACAGATGAAATTGAATATTCGTGTGATATTTCAAGCTCTGTAATGTTTCGTATTATGTCATTTGCTTCGGAAATGGAAATAGCTGTACCGTCATCAACGTATTCCGACACCTTTTCCGCAGTGTTAAGCACATCAAAATAACTTTCCTTTGGAATGTTGTATGGTGTTATAATCGTATTGTGGGTTGCCGCATTTATAATAATATCGTCTGCGGTGTAGGTAAGATAAGTGCGAATACGGTTGTTTACAATTTTTTTGTTGTATTGCAAGTTCATACCAACAGCAATCCTGTAAATACTTTTTGCAGTTTCAACGTCAGCAATGGAGGAGCTTTCTTCAACAGTAATGTTGCTGTCAAAAATTTTGTTAAAGGAAACAACCTGTCCGTTTTTGCTGTCAATAAATATGGAAACACCGTTTTCGCGATATACAATACCGTTTATAATTCTCGGAATTGTAATGCTGTAACCGTAAGGGTAAGACTTTGTATGGTTAACGGTTGCCGCTTCAATACTTAAGCTGTTGGCAATTTCGGGGCAAAATTCCTCAGTAAATGTAGCTGCAATGTCAATTGCAGCCTGCTTGCTTATCTGAGGCACAGTCATTGCTTCAGAGCCGCTGTACGGAGCATTGTAGTATAAAAGCATATTGCTTTCGTCATAAAGAGCATCTGCATTTACGGATGTGCACGTAAATAATGTTATGTAAAAAATCAGGCATATTAAACTGATGTTTTTTTTCATACAATCACCTTTTTAAAATTTGCGGCACCAAAAACCGCATTACATATTTATACATTATAATATTATAGCAAAGAATTTATTAAAATAAAAGTCTTTTTGCAAATTTTTCTTGTCAATTTATCATAAATGTAGTAATATGTAATAGTACAGGGAGGTTAAACCTATGTCAGATAATAAAAAACAGTCTTTTGTACAAGGCGCGTTTATACTTGTTGCAGCAGCGCTTCTTGTTAAATTTATAGGATTCTTTTTCAAAATTCCGTTAACTTTTTTAATAGATGATGATGGTATGGGGCTTTTTAATTCCGCATATCAGATTTATACAATAATGTTTATTATAGCCACAGCAGGCTTTCCTACTGCAATATCAAAAATGGTTGCGGAAAGTCTTGCACTTAACAGAAGACAAGAGGCAGACCGTGTCTTTAAGGTGGCAATATGTATACTTGCCGTTATAGGCGTGGTCGGAAGCTTGTTTTTATTCTTCGGTGCAGATGTTATTTCCGGCTGGATTAAAAATACACGTTCACTTATGGCAATACGTGCCATTGCTCCTGCGGTACTTTGTGTATCCTTTATGGCTGTTTTCAGAGGCTATTTTCAGGGCAGACAAAATATGTATCCAACTGCAATATCTGAAGTTACCGAGGCTTTGGGTAAGCTTATATTCGGCTATCTTTTTGCGTGGATGTTTATTAGCCATTCCGTTGAAAAAGCTTCCGCAGGTGCGGTGTTTGGCGTAACAATGGGCACTGTTCTTGGCTTTTTCTCACTTCTTGCAATGTATATGTTGTACAAGAAGAAAAGAGAAGCCTATATTCCCGGTGAAGTTACGGATTCATACAGAAGCATTACCAAAAAGCTTATACGTATTGCTGTGCCCATTACAATCGGGGCATCGGTTTCATCACTTACAAATCTTGCAGATATGTTCACGGTAATGCGAAGACTTCAGGATATAACTCATCTTACACCTGAATTTTTGCAAAAGTACGGTTCAGTTATTGAAAATTTAAAGAATTTTGATGGCATTTCAATGAATGAACAGCTTGCAAATTCCCTTTACGGAATGTATACAGGCAAGGCACTTACATTGTTTAATTTTCCGCTTACTATGGTTGTGGCACTTGGTATGAGTGTTGTTCCCGTTATAGCAGGTGCGTTGGCTAAAAAGGATACACTTGGTGCACAGCGTGCGGTAAATACCGTATTAAAGCTTACAATTATGTTTGCAATTCCCTGTGCAATAGGAATGTATGTTCTGGCATCACCAATTTTACAGGTGGTTTTTCACGACTCACTTGCAACCACACTTTTGCAAAAGCTTGCAATTTCAATTGTCTTTGTTTCTCTTTTGCAAATAACAACATCCATACTTCAGGCATACGGCAGAACGGTTATTCCTGTTGTTAATATGATTGTTGGCGGCGTTATAAAGGTTGTTATAAACTATAATCTTGTTGCAATACCTGAAATTAATATAGACGGTGCACCAATAGGCACAATGGTATGCTACTGTACTGTAATGCTGCTTAATATGTTCTGGATTATTAAAGAAACAAAGTGCAAATTCAGCATTGTGGAATATATAATAAAACCTGTTTTTGCAGGCGGAGTTATGGGCGTAGTTGTTCATTTTCTTTACAACGGCGTATCGGGGTTTGGCACGGTTGCGGCTCTTGGCGTGTCCGTAATTGCGGCGGTATTTGTATACTTTGCAATTTTACTTGTTGTAAAAGCATTTACTGAAGATGATGTGCGTATGCTTCCTAAGGGCGAAAAGATTTTAAAATTGTTCCGCAAATTTCATTTAATTTAAGAGGGTGTTAATATGAGACTGGATAAATTTTTAAAGGTTTCAAGAATTATAAAAAGAAGAACCGTTGCAAATGAAGCCTGCGACCAGGGCAGAGTTTCGGTAAACGGACGTGTTGCAAAGGCATCTGTTGACGTTAAGGCAGGAGATGTTCTTGAAATCCGCTTTGGAGAAAAGGTTTTTAAGGCGGAAATTTTAAATGTTGCAGAACACGTGTTGAAAAACGAAGCTGCAGAGCTTTATAAAGTTATATTGTAATATTTGTTATTCACTCCCAATATATTAAAATATAATATTTTGGGAGTGAATTGTATGGAAGACCGCAAAATTCAGAAAGAACGCCAGGTGTGTAATGTCATACTTGAAGACAGAAGCAAATTAAGTGTTTCGGGAGTAGAGGATATAGATAACTTTGACGAAACAAATTTTACCGCCATAACCTGTGCAGGTGCATTGGTTGTAAAGGGTGCGGACCTTCACATAAGCAAGCTTAATGTAGATACCGGAGAGCTTGTAGTGGACGGAGAAATAGACAGCTGTGTATTCAACAACAGCTACGGAGGCAAGTCCCAAAGCTTGTTTTCCAAATTATTTCGTTAGGTGCTTTTATGTACACGGATATATGGCATCAGTTGTTTTTGTTTTTCGTTTTCTTTGTGATGGGTGCGGTTTTCGCTTTAGTATACGATACCTTCAGGGTTTCAGGCAGATTTGTTCCCCGAAAGACTGTGTTTACTGTTTTTGGTGATATACTTTTTTGGTTAACGGCAACTGTCGTTATGTTTGGTGTCTGCCTTAAATTCAATGACGGGGAAATACGTTTTTTTATGTTTTTGGGTATGCTTTGCGGGGCTCTTTTGTATTTTAACACACTAAGCAGATTTGTTGTTTTTGTGCTTGGCTTTGTTGCGGATTTGTTAAAAAGATTTGTTGTCGGTTTGTTAAAAATCCTTTTTATTCCGTTAAAGCTTTTGAACAAACCTGTGTTTATTGCCCTTTCTGTTACCAAAAACAACGCTGTTAAAATACTGAAAAAAATAAAATTCAAGCTTAAAGTTTTTATAAAATTCAAAAGATAAACGGGAGGTTTATAATATGAAAAAATATGTCGGACATCCGTCGCAGATTTGCGGTGTAGACGAAATGTGTCTTACAAAGGGTAAAGGCAAGGGGCTTACCCTTTTAGAGGTGAGAAACGGCAAAGGCTTACAGTTTACACTTTCACCGGACCGTTGTATGGATATTTCAAGAGTAAGCTATATGGGAATTAATATGGGATACTTTGCACCTGCCGGATATGTTGCACCTGCCTTTTATGACAGCAGAGGAGATGGCTTTTTAAAATCCTTTACAGCAGGCTTCCTTACAACCTGCGGACTTGACGGAGCAGGTACACCCTGCATTGATAACGGTGAAGAAGTACCTATGCACGGCACAATTTCCAATACTCCCTGCGACAATTTTTACTATACCGAGGATGATGAAGCCATAAATGTATACGGCATCATCCGTGATGCAGCACTTTTCGGTACACAGCTTGTTATGAAGCGTACATATGAATTTTCAAAGCTTTCAAACACGGTAACTATTACAGATGAAATTGAAAATACAGGTGTTTTGGATGCACCCTGTATGCTTCTTTATCACTTTAATATGGGCTATCCTTTGCTTTCTGAAAATGCAAAGGTGGTTATTCCCGCAAACAGTGTTGCAGGTCGTAACGACCATGCAAAAGGCGGTATAGATACACGCCTTGTTATGGAAAAACCTCAGGCTGATTATACGGAAATGTGCTTTTACTACGATGTTGCGGAAAAAGACGGTATGGCAACAGTTGGTATATATAATCCGGATATTAAAAAAGGTCTTACAATGTCCTTTGATAAATCTACCCTTGATAATTTTACACAGTGGAAGATGATGGGCGAAAACGAATATGTATTAGGTCTTGAACCGGGTAACTGTACACCTGACGGCAGGGATGTAATGCGTAAGGAAGGTAAACTTAAAATCCTTAAACCGGGCGAATTTTATAAGACAAAGATTGTAGTACGCTTTACGGAAAAAGAGGAAGATGTTACATCTTTGTAATTATCGCAAAAAAATTTAAAAAATTTCAAAAAATATATTTACAAATAATAAAAAATATAGTATAATTTAATATATTTATTGTATAATAAGGGTGGTGAAGGCATTTGAACAAGAAAAAAACTAAAAAAGTCAAGAAATCTGTAATAGTTGTTCTTGCAACGGTTTGCTTTGTTGTATTTGCCGGATATACCTTTATAGAACAAGGCATTAAAAAAAGCAGTCTGAATGCGGAAATTAATTTAATTGAAGAACAGATTGCTGCTGAAAAAAGTGAACAAAATGCTCTTGCCGAAGAGAAAAAAATGGTTGGTACAGACGAATACAAGGAACGTTATGCCCGTTCGGTATTAGGTTATGCCGCACCCGGTGAAATTGTTTTTGTAGATCCCACTTACGGAAATTAATGTTTTGTAATTACTCAGGAGGAGTTATTTAAATGCAGCTTGAAGTTGGTAAGACAGTAAACGGTAAGGTTACCGGTATAACAAATTTTGGTGCCTTCGTTCAGATGGAAGGCGGAAAAACCGGCTTGGTACATATTTCTGAGGTTGCGTTGTCTTTTGTTAAGGATATTAAAGAATTTCTTAAAGAAGGCGATGAAGTAAAGGTTAAAATTTTATCTGTTGATGACAACGGTAAGGTGAGCCTTTCTATAAAAAAAGCACTTGAAGAAGAACAGAAAAAGCAGGCAAAGGTTCCGGCTCAGGTTTCATTTGGAGGAAGCAGTGCAGATATGTCCTTTGAGGAAAAAATGAAGCAGTTTATGCAGGACAGTGAAGAAAAAATGTCTGCAATAAAGCGTAATATGGATAATAAACGTAGTGGTGGTTATAAAAGATAACTGATATTTCAGAGCAAACATTTTTTGATGTTTGCTCTTTTTTAGGGGTATTTTTATGGACTTGAAAAATAATGAAAGAATAGATGACCTTCAACGAAAACTGCCCGATGGCAGAGATCTTAAAATAATTCAGAATCCCGAATGGTTTTGCTTTGGTATAGACGCTGTTTTGCTGTCAGGCTTTGCTGATATAAAGCAGGGAGATACCGTTATGGACCTTGGTACGGGTACGGGTATTATTCCGCTTTTGCTTGCGGCAAAAACCGAGGCTTCACAAATAGATGCTCTTGAAATTCAGGCGGAAGTTGCCGAAATGGCACAAAGAAGCATACAGCTTAACGGACTTGAGAATAAAATAAATATAATAAATGCCGATCTTGTAGGTTTTAAAACCTCACAGCAGTACAATGCAGTTACTTGTAATCCTCCGTACAAAATGGCGGATACAGGGTTGGTAAATCCCGGGGATAAGCTTAAAATATCACGCCACGAGGTTTGTTGTACATTGCACGATGTAATAAGCACAGCGTCACGTATTTTAAAGCCTATGGGACGTTTTTTTATGATTCACCGTCCTGAACGTCTTGCAGACATAATGTTTGAAATGCGTACTCTTAAGCTTGAGCCTAAACGTATACGTTACGTGCATTCAGATGCCCTGAAGCCACCGGTTATGGTAATGGTGGAAGGACGTAAGTGTGCAAAGCCGTATATAAAAACAGAGCCACCCCTTGTTATTTATAACAAAGATGGCTCATATACTGACGAGGTGTTGAAAATTTACAATATGTAATCATCGTCGTAAAACTGTGAAAATTCAATATCATATGTTGGTTTTTCCGGATAATGAAAATAGTTTGCCTCGGAAGAATCAAATGTTTCAAAATCTATGTTGCAGGGAATGGATACGCTTACATCCGTTCCCTTTTCTAATTTACTTTTTATTGTAAGTGTACCGTTAATATTTTGAACATACTCTTTAACCAACGAAAGTCCGATTCCAACACCGGTTGACGCACTTTTATCAACTCTGTAAAAAAGCTCTGTTACCTTTTCAATATTTTCAGGAGCAATACCAATGCCGTTATCCTTAATTGAAAAAATAATATTACCGTCTTTGTCGCTTATGCGAAAACGGATTGTTTTTTTCTCTTTGTTGTTATATTTTGCTGCATTTGTAATAAGGTTTAAAATTATCCTTTCCATTGTAACAGGTGGAAAATATGCATATTCAATTTCCGTTTTAAACTCAAGCTTCATCTGCACGTTCAGACTTCTCATATAAGGTCTTACGGTGTAGTATACAGCATCAAAAAACTGTCTTAAATTCACAATCTCAAACTTGTGGTGTGTAAGCATATTAATATCAAGAATATTGCTTAAAATCATTGTAAGCTTGTTGCAGTTGTTTGCAATGTTTCTTGTATAGCGTCTTATTTCTTCATTGTGCTTGTTTTTATAGCTTACAAGCTTTGCGGTTGCGTTTATAAGATTAATAGGCGTCTGTAATTCGTGAGATATTGCAGCAATATTTTTTAAAATTTCATTATCTTTATTTTGATTTGACATATATAAACTTCTCCTTTTCAGATATTTTATCATTTTTTGTTGAAATTTGCAACAGTTTTTAGTATAATTAAAATAGTACGCAAAATAAGGATAATATATGAAGGGAGGTTTTTGAATGTCATACGGTCTTTTGGACAATACGGGAAATGTGCTGATACCCGAAAAAATAGATTGCAGTGCCGATGTAACGGGCGATTTTGGCTTGTTTCGTCTTGTGCACACATATGTTTGTACACAGGTAAAGACAGAAGAAATAAAATTTGTTTTTCCCATAACCGACACAATGCAGATGGTATCTTTTTCAGCATCCGTAAATGACAGACAGTTTACCTCACAGATAATGCCTAAAAATACATCGGCAGAATCAGCTTCATATTTTTCACACTACCACGCCAACGGTCTGGAGGTATCACTTGGAGAAGTGTATGCCGAAGACGTTGTGGTTATAGATATTCAATATGTAAGACATCTTGATTCCGATAACGAACGTACACGTATAGTTATACCTACGGGCATTGCTCCCCGTTTTATGTACTTTGGCAGTCAGATAGGTCTTGAAAGTCTTTTTGAAGAGGTAAATTACAACATAAACCTTCACGTAAACTGTAAAAATTTCAATATTAAAAATGTTGTTTCCCCAACACATGAAATTTTGGCGGCATACGGTGAAAACTGTGTTGAAGTGTTTTTAAAGGATAATGTGCAAACTGATAAGGATATTGTTTTAGACGTATTTTCAGTTGCAATGTACAAGCCTAAATTTATAAAGTACGAAAATTATATAAACTGTTCATTTGTTCCGGAGCTTAATTTGTTTGAGGATACACCAAGAGACTATATGTTTATAGTAGACGTTTCTGCAGATATGAACACACGTAAAATACAGCAGGTTAAAAATGCTCTTAACTTGTGCATACGTGCCCTTAAAGACGGAGACAGATTCAATATAGCATTTACTCAGTCCGAAAACACTTTTTTTGCATATGAATATGTACCGTTAAATGACGATACCTTACGTGCCGCAACAAAGTGGATAACATCATATGTTCAGCAGGGTGTGCCGGAATTTTTCCGTCCTCTTAAGGAAATATATGATATGACAAAGGAAGCTGTTGCAATATTTATATCCGACGGCAGAATAGGCGGAAATTCAAGTATTTTAAACTATGCAATGGAGCATAGCGGAATACGTTTTTACAACTTTGGCTTTGATATGGCACTTAACCAGGAATTTTTAAACGAGCTTTCTGCGGTAACAGGCGGTAAAACACGCCTTATAGGTCATACCGAAAGAATAGACGATACAATTGTAAAGGCTTTCAATGTTATTGTTTCACCGTCTCTTGATAATGCGGTTGTACGCTTTGACAGCTCTGTTTCCGAAGTTACACCAAGGTCATTTAATAAAATTCATTGCGGCGAAAAAATAAATATAATGTTCAAGTTTATAGATACACCGCCAAGTGAAATTTTTATAAAGGGTACTGTAGGAGGAAGAGAAACTGTAACCTCTGTACGTATTGAACAGATTATTGAAGGCGGCAGGGAAGTGGAATACCGCTTCGGTTATGAAAGTATAAACAATCTTTTGTCAGAACTTGCATATGCAGACGAACAGAATAAGTATATGTTAAAACAGGCTGTTATAAACCGCTCGGTAGAATATTCCGTTCACAGCAAATATACAATGCTTAAAATTTCAGATAAAACAGGCTGGTACAATTTTGAATGTGATGTAGATAAGGGCTTTCAGATTTCCTCAGACTGGTACGAGCCTTCGCTTAATAACGCCGAAAAGACTATGATTCATTCTGTCAGAGAAATTCAGTTTGCGGAAATTATGAAAAAACAGCGTGCAAACGGAAGGTTTATCCCACCAACGTCAAGAAGCAAGGAGGCAATAGCATTCCATACCGCAGGTATAGTTACGGATTTTTGTAAAAACTGTGCAAGCGTAAATATGTACAGATGGCATCTTAGAAAATCCATACATTTTCTTCTTGATTATATTGAAAATTCCGACTATGCAGTAATACCGGAAGAACTTGTGGAGGCACTTGACTTGTGGAATGAAGCATTCGGAAGTCCAAACAGTATGGAAGGACAGAAAATTGATGTGCTGAAATTTCTGCGTAAAAACAGCTAAAATGATAAAAATAGCTAAATTTTACATTCAATATACCATATACATAGGATAATTTGATAAATTTTAAAAAAACACTTGTAAAATTTTGAAAAATGTTATATTATATATATTAGTTAATTTTATAACAATATAAATTATTTTTTTAGGAGGAAACTAAAAATGGCAGTAAAAGTTGCAATTAATGGTTTTGGTCGTATCGGTCGTTTGGCTTTCCGTCAGATGTTCGGTGCAGAAGGTTATGAAGTTGTTGCTATCAACGACTTGACAAGCCCTAAGATGCTTGCTCACCTACTAAAGTATGACTCATCTCAAGGCAGATATGCTCTTGGTGATACTGTTTCAGCCGGTGAAGATTCAATCACAGTTGACGGTAAGACAATCAAGATCTATGCTGAAAAAGATGCTAAAGATCTTCCTTGGGGCGAAATCGGTGTTGACGTTGTTTTGGAATGCACAGGTTTCTACACATCTAAGGAAAAGGCTTCAGCTCATATCGAAGCCGGTGCTAAGAAGGTAGTTATTTCTGCTCCTGCAGGTAACGATCTTCCTACAATCGTTTACAATGTTAACCATGAAACACTAAAGGCTGACGATACAGTTATTTCTGCTGCTTCATGTACAACAAACTGCTTGGCTCCAATGGCTAAAGCTCTTAACGATCTTGCTCCTATCGAAAGCGGTATCATGAGCACAATCCACGCTTACACAGGCGACCAGATGACTCTTGACGGTCCACAGCGTAAGGGTGACCTTAGAAGATCACGTGCTGCTGCAGTAAACATTGTTCCTAACTCAACAGGTGCTGCAAAGGCTATCGGTCTTGTTATTCCTGAACTTAACGGTAAGCTTATCGGTTCAGCTCAGCGTGTACCTACACCTACAGGTTCTACAACAATTCTTGTTGCAGTTGTTAAGGGTAAGGTTACAGTTGATGAAATCAACGCTGCTATGAAGGCTGCTGCTACAGAATCATACGGTTACACAGAAGAAGAACTTGTTTCTTCAGACGTTATCGGTATGAAATACGGTTCATTGTTTGATGCTACTCAGACAATGGTATCACCTATCGAAGGCACAGACTACACACAGGTACAGGTTGTTTCTTGGTATGATAACGAAAACTCATACACAAGCCAGATGGTTAGAACAATCAAATACTTCGCTGAACTTAACTAATTTAAGTTTCAAACGGTGCATCCCTTTCGGGGTGCACTTTTTTTGTTTACAAAAAAACTTTGGGTATGATATAATAAATATGTAACATTATATATTATATATTTTATCGTTTGCATAATGAGATGTTTCCAATGGTTTGTATCTTTGTCACAGTTACTTAAGACAAGGGGACGGTTCTATCGTCCTGAAATCGGTAGACAAGAGAACCGTCCCCCTGTCCTTTATATGGCTATAACAGATTAAAAATTTATTGAGAGAGGTGTGCAATGTGAGAATCTTATACTCAAAATATATATTTTTAATAGTATTGACTTTGTTAATTATTCTTTTCTGTGGTTGTGATAAATCAACTAAAAATACGAAGGTTGATATTTATGAAAGTGAAATGGATAAAAAAATATTGAGTATGATTAATAATGAAGTAAATGCGGATGATGTTATATGGACAATATATTCTCCTGATGATTTGATGAATATGCCGTATTATGTAAATGAGGTTTTAGAAAAAATGCCACCGGAATGTGTCAGATTATCCGAAGATGGCAAATATGCATATTTTGTATATAAGTCTGATGATGGTCAGTATGCATTTTGTTTTTATTCTTTTGAGAATAACGAAATTGATCCATTTTCGCTATTTTACTTGGGACAAAGGGTTGCTTTGTCAGATTTCGATAGCCTTAATATAGGTAAAAACACCTTTGATGATGTTAAGTCTATAGATCCTTATGGCGAGTATGGTATGTTTGAACTTGGAATGGTTAATATAGAAAAATACACAACGCATTATACCTCCGATGGGTACAAAGTTAAAGTACATTGTAATAAAAATGGTGTAATATCAAAAATAGAAAAAAAGAAAATTGACGAAATGACTTATGAACAAGATGGATTTCTAGCACTTTTATTAGAAAAAGATAAAAAATTATTGATGCCGTAATCAATAACAAAACACAGGGGACGGATTGAGGTGACCCAATAAAGTGAGACACTTTGGGGACGGTTTTATCGTCCTGAAATAGGTAGACAAGAGAACCGTCCCCCCTGTCCTTGCAATATCAACATATTTTAAACCAACTAATGGTATGGATTATTGGATTCAACAGATAAATAGAGGCGAGGTTTATGAAAAAATATCAATGTAAATGTTGCGGTTATTACACTTTATTAGAAAAACCACTTGAACCATATGAATATCCTGGGACTTTTGAAATATGTGAGGTATGTGGATGGGAAGATGACTCTTTACAATATTTAAACCCAGATAAAAATTTTGGTTCCAATGGAGTGTCATTAAATGAAGCAAAAAAAAATTTTTTGGAATTTGGAGCTATAAAAAAAGACATGATTAATTTTGTTAGAAAACCAATGAATATGGAAAAAAGATAAAAAGACAAGGGGACGGTTCTATCGTCCTGAAATAGGTAGACAAGAGAACCGTCCCCCCTGTCCTTTAAGGAGTGATTAGAATTGGAATTTTTACAAGAAAAAATAAGAAACAGAGCTATAAACGTTTGTACTGGGGAATTGGCGTGGAATTATTCTGATATTGTTTACGTTATTAAATCGTTATACGAAAATCAATTTCTTATTTTAGGTGGGGATGTTATTAATAAGGATTTGAGTTACACATATGATAATTGGTATTATAATTATAATTATGCATTAACTTATGAAGAAAATATAAATATAAGCTTTAATCAAGCAATTGAATATGTAAAGAATTATAATTTGAAATTTGGAGATTTGTTTTATTATGTAGTAGTATATGAAAAATTAAGGGGAAGCATTGTTTTTTCTAATCAATGAGACAAGGGATGGTTCTGCTGTCTTGACCGTCCCCCTGTCCTTTTGGAAATCCAATGGTATCTGCAGATAAAGCTGGCTATACATCTTTTGTAGGATATTATGCCATTTCTAAGGAGGGGTAATTTGAGGGTTTTGTTTTTTGCATTTATTGTAGTTTGTTTAAGTAGTTTCAATTTGTATTATAAAAACTATGAGATGGAAAGTAGTGAAGCAATGAGCAACAAACAGGAATTAGTTGAAGAATTAGTGAAAATACCAATTATTACAAATGATTATAAGCATATTGAGCGTAGTTTAGAAGTGGATGACTTTTTGTTTGTTAAAAAAGGCATGAGTATTGAGGAAATTGTAGGTGTTTTAGGAGAACCCAATGGTACTACAGGGTTTGGAATTATAAGATGTTATTATCATTTGAAAGATAACTCTGCAATTATAATATACGAAGATGACAATGGTGTATGTGGTATCAGACATTGTTTTTTTGAAAATGAAGGGCAAACAAAAGGTATATGGATTATGGATCCAACAACAACGCAATAAATTGGTTTTAATTACTGACTGAACGACCAATGGCAGGAGGGTGGATATTCTGCCCTCCAGTATTTGCACAAAGTAAAAGGAGAATTAAGTTTATGAGTATAATTGAGTTATATAATAACATTATGCGTGGTGGAGAAATAGAATTTACATACGCTAATAAAAATTATTCTATTACACATTCCGAAAAAGGCATACATGTTATGGAATTTTATAATTATTTAACAGAAAAAATATATCAAAATCCAAATGATGTTGGAAAATATTGTGTGGATGGTGAAAAGTTGGAAGATATATTTGATAAGGTAGTAATAACATTTAGTTGTTTTTGACAAACACAAAAGACAAGGGGACGGTTCTACCGTCCTGAAATAGGTAGACAAGAGAACCGTCCCCCTGTCCTTTCCGTTACAGTGCTATTGGGATTTGAATAGGAGGTTAATTATGAAAAAAATTTGCTTTAGAATTTTTTTGGCGTTTATAGTTCTGTTTATGTTGATTTGGGGTATTGCAATTTTAAAATGCGAAATTTTAACATATAAATATGGGTATCAGTTTAATACGATATATCAGGAAAACACTATGATTGGAGAAATAGAATATTTAAAAGTATTAGAGTATTCAGATACTTATGCACGTGTTTACTATGTTTCTAAAAATCGAACGGGTGGTGATGTATTAACTTTTTCCAAAAAGAGCGGTGAATGGAAGTATGATAAATGGGAGCAAACAGTATGGTCTAAAACCGGAAGTGCAGATGATTTTATATGGCCTTATATACGTTAATACATAATTTCCTTGACTGCATAGCTTAACTGATTAAAGTTTTCTGAACGGTACATTCTTTCGGATGTGCCGTTTTTTTGTTGTCTTTTTTTCTTTTTTGTGTTAGAATGTATTTGTTGATTTTACGGAAAGGAGTATCATAATGAAAACAGAAATGATTATTGGAATTGTAATTACAATTATTACTCTTGTTGTTGTAAGTGTTCTTTCCGGTAAAATGGCTAAAAGTAAAAAGGGTGCAAATTCATTTGTGGTTGCAGGTGCAATTATGGGTACTCTTGTAGGCGGTTCTTCAACCATAGGCACAGCACAGCTTGCCTATCAATACGGTATGAGTGCATGGTGGTTTACTCTCGGTGGAGGTATTGCCTGCCTTATTTTGGCTTTGGTATATGCAAAACCATTTTACAGAAGCGGCAATACAACCTTAATGGGCTTTATTACAGGTGAGTACGGAAGTAAAACAGGTGTAATGGCATCTGCACTTTCGTCACTTGGAAGCTTTATAAGTATAATTTCACAGCTTATAGCGTCAACTGCCATTATTGCAGTGGTCTTTCCTAATTTGCCGTTGTACCTTTCGTTGACTTTTTCTGCAATTATTATGATTCTTTATATTGCTTTTGGCGGAGTAAAGGGCAGTGGCTTGGTAGGAATTTTAAAAATGCTTTTACTTTATGTAAGTATGCTGTCTGTGGGTATTCTGGTGTTATATCTTTGCGGCGGTTTGTCGGGCTTTTTCGAAAGTGTTGATAAAATAGATAATCCACAAAATATTCAATTTTACAACTTGTTTGCACGTGGCATGGGCAAGGATTTAGGTGCTTGTCTTTCGCTTATTCTGGGTGTCATTACCACCCAAAGCTATGCACAGGCAATTTTTATGGCAAATTCAGAAAAACAGGCAGTTAAGGGTGCACTTTTAAGTGCCGTGCTTGTTCCGCCTATAGGAATAGGTGGAATTTTGGTTGGACTTTTTATGCGCAGTGTACATCCGGAAATTACTTCAAAAATTGCACTTACTTATTTTGTAACGGAATATATGCCACCGCTATTGGGAGGCATAGTGCTTGGAGCTTTGTTTATCGCTGTTGTCGGTACGGGCGCAGGATTAGCACTTGGTATTGCATCTGTTATAAGAAAAGATGTTTTGCCTATGGTTAAAAGCAGTGTAAATCACTGTAAAGTGACAGAAAATAAGCTTACAATTTTCATTTTGCTTTTGGCATGCGTTATGTCAATGGGACCAATAGGAGATACCATATTAAACTTTTCATTTATGTCAATGGGACTTCGGGGAGCAACAGTTTTTGTTCCGCTGTGCTTTGCAATATTTTTGTCCGGACGGGTTTCAAATCCCTATGCAGGTCTTTCAATAATTTTCGGACCGTTAACCGTACTGCTGTTTAATTTGTGGAAGGTTCTTCCCTTTGACCCGCTTTTTGCAGGTGTTTTGGTATCGGGATTAATTATGCTTATAGGTTTACTTAAAAATCGTAAAAAAATCGGTTCATGAGAATTTTCCTTTGATATAATATTGTTGAAAAAAATATATTTTTATGTTAGAATATAAATATAATCTATAAGAATGTGGTAAAAATTATGAAGAAAAATGAAATTTCCGTTTTAAATGTGCTGTTTTGTCTTATGGTTATTTTTATTCATGTAACTGCGGCACCTATAACAGGACATAATACAACTGAACACGTAAGCAGAATACTTTTCTTTATTCACCGTATGTGCGGAGTCGCGGTACACGGTTTTGTGTTTTTGTCATCTGTTAAACTGTTTTTGAAGGATACTTCAAAAATAGACTACCGCAAATACATTAAGGGAAGATTCAGCAGAATTTATATACCGTATCTAATATTTGTTGTTATATACTATCTTTTTGAGGTTACAAGAGGATTTTATGAATTTAACATACCTCAGCTTTTGGAATTTATTCTCTTCGGTAGCGGTGAAAGTCATTTTTACTTTATATTTGTTATAATGCAGTTTTATTTGCTTTTCCCACTGTGGAGAAAATTGCTGAACACAAAAAATGTGTTTGGTTTACTTGCGGTTGCAGCGGTTTTGAACATTGTGTGCTATTGCCACCTTACTGATATTTTGTCGTTGTTGCATATAAACTTTTACTATAATCACGGTCTTTTTACATCGTACATTTTTGTATGGATTTTAGGCTGTGTATGCGGTAAGTATTACGATGTGTTTATTGAATTTATAAAAACTCATTTCTGGAAATTTGGTATAGCGGCTTTGGTTTTACTTGTTGCAGACGTATATATGGCGTATAACACAAGCTATTACAATGCTTCATATCCCGTACTTGACTATGTACGCCTTTTGTATCTTTATACAATGATACTTTTTATGTATGGACTTTTTACAATTTACAGGTCAAAATTATTTAAAACAGAACTGTTTGAAAAAATCAACAACGCAACTTTTTCAATATTCCTTTTCCACGTGTTTGTAATATACGCAGTTAATGGCTTTACATCAAATGTATTTTCATTTGGACAGCTCAGAATGTATCTTATAAACTTTGTGCTTGTTTATTCCATAAGTGTTACTTTGTGTGTAATGTTCAAAAATTATACAAGGGGGATTAAGTATGAAAAAGAATAGATTGTTTCTATTACTGCTTTGTTTTGTTATTTGTGTAAGCTTTTTGGCAGGCTGCGGTAAAAAAGAACCTGTAGTTATCCCTCAGGAACCGGTAACGGAAGAAAATACAGAAACCACACTAAAACTTGATATATTTCCTATGAATATGGTTTTTTCAAGCGGTGCAGGTGGTTGGAGAACACAAATAACCCTTAAAGACGACGGAACTTTTGTAGGTGATTATTACGACTCCGAACTTGGCAGCTCCGGTCCGGGTTTTGAATACACGGTTTACATATGTGAATTTTCCGGGAAATATGAAATTACGAAACAAATTGACGATTATTCCTATAGCTTAAATTTTACGGAAGTAATTGCCCAAAAGGATAAGGACACCCAATGGATTGATGACAGCATCAAATATGTATATTCAGAACCTTACGGAGTAATTAAGGGTACAGAATACATTTTGTATACGGATGCAACACCGGTAGAAGTCCTTTCCGATGATATTTTGATGTGGTGGCCACATCGTTATAATTATAAAGAGGATAATATAAATACACTGTCCTGCTATGCTTTGTATAATGAAACGGACAGTATAGGCTTTTTCTCTATAGAATAAATATAATTAAAAGAACTCTTCGGAGTTCTTTTTTGTTGAAAAATTTATTATAGTGTGATAAAATTATTATATGTTGTTTTCAGAGGTGATATTGTGGAAATATACGAAATTTTGGAAAAGTTAAGGAATAATGAAATTACTGTTGAAGAGGCAGAAGGCTACTTTCGCAAAAGACCTTTTGAAGAGCTTGGTTATGCCAAGCTTGACACTCACCGTAAAATACGTACGGGGGTAAATGAGGTTGTGTTCTGTCAGGGTAAATCCGACGAATATCTTGTCAATATATATAAAAAGCTGTATGAAGCAGATGGTGAGGTTTTCGGTACACGGGCGACGGAACATCAGTACAATATTGTAAAAGCTGTAATTCCCGATATTACATACGATAGTATTTCGAAAATATTAAAAAAAGAAAAAGAAAACAAAAAGCTTGTAGGCAACATTGCAGTCTGTACGGCAGGTACAGCAGATATTCCGGTAGCGGAGGAAGCTGCACAAACTGCTCAGTATCTCGGCTCAGATGTAGAACGCGTATATGATGTAGGTGTAAGCGGTTTGCACAGACTTCTTTCTAAAATAGATGTAATACAAAAGGCAAATTGCATAGTAGTGGTTGCAGGTATGGAGGGAGCTCTTGCCAGCGTAATAGGCGGGCTTGTAAGTAAGCCGATTATTGCAGTACCAACATCCGTTGGTTACGGTGCAAGTTTTGAAGGACTTTCTGCACTTCTTACAATGATAAACTCATGCGCCAACGGAATTTCCGTTGTAAATATAGACAACGGCTACGGTGCAGGTTACATTGCATCACAAATAAATCATCTTGCTTGTAAATAGAGAAAGGGTAATTAATATGGCTAAAAAACTGTATTTGGAATGTTTTTCGGGTATCAGCGGTGATATGACCGTTGCGGCACTTTTAGACCTTGGGGCAGATAAAAATGTGCTTTTAAAAGCAATAGAAAGCTTAAAGCTTTCGGGATACGAAATTAAAATAACGGATGTTTTAAAAAACGGCATAAAGGCTTATGATTTTAATGTTGTTTTAGACGAATGTCACGAAAATCACGACCACGATATGGATTATCTTCACGGAAATAAGGCAGAAGAGCATCACCACCATCATCATCATAAACACAGAAAATATTCGGATATTACAGATATAATAAAAAATTCGGGCATAAGTGAAAATGCCAAGAATATTTCCCTGAAAATATTTGATGTACTTGCAGAGTCGGAATCAAAAGCCCACAATGTCCCCAAGACAGAGGTTGCATTCCATGAGGTTGGTGCGGTAGACTCTATCATAGATATTGTTTCCGTTGCCGTATGCGCAGACAATCTTGGTATAACAGATGTTATAGTTCCCGTTTTGTATGAAGGTACAGGCTTTGTACGTTGTCAGCACGGAATGCTTCCTGTTCCCGTACCTGCGGTTTTGAATATTGTAAGCAAATATTCCATAAAACTTAATATAACGGAATATAAAGGCGAATTTGTAACTCCTACAGGTGCTGCAATTGTTGCCGCCCTTTGCACATCACAAAAATTACCTGAAAGCTTTAATATAGTAAATGTTGGTATAGGTGCAGGAAAACGAAATTATGAAAAACCAAGTCTTCTTCGTGCTATGATAATAGAAGACGCCGAAAATGAGGAAATTTACAAGCTTGAAACAAATATAGATGATTGTTCGGGAGAAGCAATGGGCTATATTGTAAAAAAAGTATTCGAGGCAGGTGCAAAGGATATTTACTTTACACCGGTATTTATGAAGAAAAACAGACCTGCATACGAGCTTAATGTTTTGTGTGATGGTAAGGATATTTCAAAGGTAGAGGAAATAATATTTAAACATACAACAACAATTGGAATACGCAGATACAAGGTTGAAAGAACAGTTTTAAAACGTGATATAATTGAGGTTTCAACCAAATATGGTACAGTGAATGTAAAAAAATGTTGTTTTAATAACGCTATAAAATATTATCCCGAATACGAAAGTATATCCGGAATATGTGATAAATTCGGCATTTCCTTTCAGGACGCTTATAGTGAAGCGGTAAATGCTTGTAAAAAAATGGAGCAACAATGATGAATTTTAATGAAAAATGTCATAAATTGACCAATTTAATGAAAAATTACACAAAAAATGATGTTGTAATAGCATTTTCGGGAGGCGTAGACAGCAGTTTGCTTTTAAAACTTGCCTCCGAAAGTGCAAAATTAAACAAAACTAATGTTTATGCAGTTACATTCCACACAAAGTTACATTCTGTAAAGGAAAAGAACTTTACGGTAGAAATTGCAAAAAAATATGGTGTAATTCATAAAATCATAGAAATTGACGAACTGCGTGAAGCCGGGATTGAAGAAAATCCAAAGGAAAGATGTTATCTTTGTAAAAAACATATGTTTTCAAGGTTAAAGGATTATGCAAAAACGGTAGGTGTAAAAGTGATTATAGAGGGAACAAATCACGACGACCTTGGTATGTACCGCCCGGGAATCAGGGCTATAGCTGAACTTGGAATATTAAGCCCACTTGCAGATGTGGGTATGACAAAGGAAGAGGTACGTAAAATGGCGAAAGCACACAGTGTGTCGGCAAGCAATAAGCCGTCAACACCTTGCCTTGCAACAAGGTTTGAATATGGTATGAAGCTTGATTATGAGGAAATAAAAAAGGTTGAAAAAGCCGAGGAGTACATACGTTCTTTAGGCTTTTACAATGTACGTCTTCGTGTTCACGGTAAAATTGCGAGAATAGAAGTTGATTCATCAGATATACCGTTACTTGTAAATAAAAAAGACGATATTATTCTCTTTGTAAAAGAGCTTGGCTTTTTATACGTTACTTTAGATTTGGAGGGTTTTGTCAGCGGAAGCATGGACAGAATTTTGTGAAAAATGTTAAATTTTTATTAAAATATTGATTTTGATTTTTTTTGTAGTATAATATTAAATAGGTAGAAATTCGCAAAAAATGATTTATGGTGATATTATGCATGAAAATTTTACTTTTAACGACATAAAAGGAATAACACTCGGTATTGACGTCGGCTCTACAACTGTTAAGGTTGTACTTATCAAAGATGGCAAGCTTTTATACAGCTGCTATGAACGTCATATGTCTGAGGTACGTAAAAAGACAGTTGAGCTTGTTAATCGTATAAAGGATTTAACGGGAAATGAAAAAATAAAGGTGTGCATTTCCGGCTCAGCAGGTTTAGGACTTGCAAACGCTACGGGTATAAACTTTGTTCAGGAGGTTTTTGCCACAGGTGAAATGGTAAAGACTCTTGCTCCTGAAACAGATGTTGTTATAGAGCTTGGCGGTGAAGACGCAAAGGTTATCTTTTTTAAAGGCATTACGGATGAACGTATGAACGGTACGTGTGCAGGGGGTACAGGTGCATTTATTGACCAGATGTCTACACTTTTGAATGTTGATAACGATACCTTGGATGAGCTTAGCTTAAAGCACGAAAAAATATATTCTATTGCTTCCCGTTGCGGTGTTTTCGCAAAATCCGATGTTCAACCACTTATAAATCAGGGTGCAAAGAAGGAAGATATTGCCGCAAGTATTTATCAGGCTGTGGTAAATCAGACAATTTCAGGTCTTGTTCAGGGTTATGAAATTTCGGGTAATGTTATGTTTTTGGGCGGTCCTTTGTACTACTGCAAGGGTCTTAGGGAACGTTTTGTAAAAACACTTGATTTGTCACCCTCTCAGGCTATTTTTCCGGAATACGCTCTTGTTTCCGTTGCTTTGGGATGTGCTTTGCTTGCTCACAAAAATACAGAAGAATACACTGTTGATGAAATTACAGATAAACTTAACAATGCAAGCTATTCAAGCGATAACGTTACAAAATTGCCACCGCTTTTTAAAAACGAACAGGAATATGATGAATTTGTAAAGCGTCACAAAAAGGCTACTGTTGAAAATTCGGATATTAATACATATTCCGGAGAAGCATACCTTGGCATAGACTGCGGAAGTACAACAACAAAGCTTGTACTTTTAGACAGTGAGGATAAAATTTTATACAGCTATTACGGCTCAAATAAGGGTAATCCTACAGAGGTTATAAAAACAGAGCTTATAAAGATATACGAAATGTGCAAAGACAGAATAAAGATTGCTTCAGGTACCGTAACGGGTTACGGAGAAGAACTTGTCAAACATGCCTTTGGTGTAGATAACGGTATAGTTGAAACAATGGCACATTTTTATGCGGCACGTCATTTCAAGCCTGATGTTGATTTTATTCTTGATATCGGCGGTCAGGATATAAAGTGCTTTAAAATACATAACAATGCAATAGACAATATTATGCTTAATGAAGCCTGCTCATCAGGCTGCGGCTCGTTTATAGAAACCTTTGCAAATATAGCAGGATATCCTGTTGAAGAATTTGCAAAGCTTGCACTTACTGCCAAAAATCCTGTTGATTTAGGCTCAAGATGTACTGTTTTTATGAATTCATCAGTAAAACAGGCACAAAAAGACGGGGCTGATGTATCCGATATTTCCGCAGGGCTTTCAATTAGCGTAGTTAAAAATGCTATTTATAAGGTTATACGTGCCAATAATCCCGATGAACTTGGTCAAAATATAGTTGTGCAGGGCGGAACTTTTTTAAATGATGCAATTTTACGCAGCTTTGAAACTGAAATAGGCAGAAATGTTGTTCGTCCGGCAATAGCAGGTCTTATGGGTGCCTACGGTGCGGCTCTTTATGCGAAATCTGTTAAAAAGGAAAAATCAACAATTCTTTCGTATGAAGAGGTTAAAAGCTTTTCGCAGACCGTTAAGGCTGTAAACTGTAAGGGTTGTGAAAATCGCTGTAATCTTACAATCAATATATTCAATGACGGAAAACGTCTTATTTCCGGCAACAAGTGCGAAAAGGGTGCGGGAGCAACTGAGGTAAAGAATAATTATCCGAATATTTACGAGTATAAACGCAATAAGCTTTTGGATTTAAAGCCAAAGGGACATAAGGAAACCATAGGTATTCCCCTTGCTCTTTCCATGTATGAAATGGCGCCTTTGTGGTATACCATATTCACAAACCTTGGCTTTAAGGTAAAATTCAGTAAGTTTTCAACTCATAAAACATATATCAAAGGTCAGCATACAATACCGTCGGACACTGTTTGCTATCCTGCAAAGCTGATGCACGGTCATATAGAGGAACTTCTGGATATGGGTGTGGATGCAATATTCTATCCCTGTCTTACATATAATTTTGACGAACATTCGGGAGATAATCACTATAACTGCCCTGTTGTTGCATATTATTCCGAGCTTTTGAAGTCTAATGTAAAAAGACTTTCGAAGACTAAGTTTATTGCACCTTACCTTAATATTAACAACAACTATGAGTTTGCAAAAGGACTTTATAAGATAATAAACAAAAACTTTTCTCATATTCGTTTTACAAAGGTTTTTGCCGCAGTAAATGAAGGCTGTGCGGAATACAAAAAGTGGAGAAATGACGTAATGGAAGAAGGTAAAAAGGCAATGGAATTTGCTGCAGAAAATAACAAACGTGTTATTATTCTTGCAGGTCGTCCTTATCATGTTGACCCTGAAATATGTCATCTTATAGACAAGCTTGTGCTTTCGCTGGGCTTTGTAGTTGTAAGTGAAGATTGCATACCTATGACTGATAAAAAAATAAACGTGGATGTTCTTAATCAGTGGACATATCATTCACGTCTTTACAACGCCGCAAACTACGCAACAACCCATAAAAATACCGAGCTTGTACAGCTTGTATCCTTTGGTTGCGGTATAGATGCCATTACAACAGACGAAGTAAAGGCAATATTAGAGGATGGCGGAAAAATATATACACAGCTGAAAATTGATGAAATAAATAATCTCGGTGCAGTTAAAATAAGACTTCGCAGTCTTGCCGCCGCACTTGAAGAAAGGGGAGGTTTATAATTGGATTACGCAGTATTTACCGAGGAAATGAAAAAAGATTATAAAATACTTGTACCTACAATGCTTCCCATTCACTTTGAAATGCTTATAGGTATTTTAAAAAAGTATGGATATAATGCCGAGCTTTTAAAAACCGACCACGACAGAATTAAGGAATACGGTCTTAAATATGTACATAACGATACCTGTTATCCCGCCCAAGTTGTTATAGGACAGCTTATTGATGCAATCGAAAACGGCGGATACGATAAGGATAAGGTAGCACTTATGATTACTCAGACAGGTGGCGGTTGCCGTGCATCAAACTATATTTCGCTTTTAAGAAAGGCGCTTAACAATGCAGGCTACGGACACATTCCGGTTATTTCAATAAATTTTTCCGGACTTGATGCGTCTGCACTTAAAATTACTGCACCGATGCTTGTGCGCTTTATGTATGCACTGATGTTTGGTGACCTTATAATGTGCCTTAAAAATCAATGTATTTCCTACGAGGTCGAAAAGGGAGAAACAGAGAAAGTTTCTCTTCAGTACATAAATGAAATTATAGACATTCTAACCCGGGATAAGCTTAATAAAAAACAAATCAAAAAAGAATATGTAAGGCTTATCGAAGCCTTTAAAGCCATAAAACTTGATAAATCCGTTAATAAGCTTAAAGTAGGTGTAGTTGGTGAAATATTCGTTAAGTTTTCGCCTCTTGGAAACAATGACCTTGAAAAATTGCTTGTTGAAAATGACGGTGAGGTTGTAATGGGAGGACTTCTTGATTTTTGTCTTTACTGTATATACAACAGCATTATGGATAAAAAGCTTTACGGCATTGGTAAGGCCAAAGCATTGATATACCGTATTGCTTACCTGTATGCCCTTTCAAAGCAGCGCTTTTTAATTAAGGTTATCAGGAAAAACAGCGACTTTGTGCCGCCGTCATATTTCCGCGATACTGTAAAGATAGTTAAGGATTATATAAGCCTTGGTGTCAAAATGGGTGAAGGCTGGCTTTTGACAGCAGAAATGCTGGAGCTTATACATATGGGTGTTAAAAGCATTGTTTGTACACAGCCCTTTGGTTGTTTGCCAAACCATATTGTTGGTAAAGGTATGATAAAAATTATTAAAGAAAATAATCCCGATGTTAATATAGTACCTATAGATTACGATGCAAGTGCATCAAAGGTTAATCAGGAAAACAGAATAAAGCTTATGATGGCATCAAGTCGTGAATCGGCAAATGTATAAGTTAAACACATACTCCTTTTCGGGTATGTGTTTTTTTACAAAAAAGAACATTTAAATTTGTGTAATTTGTCACTTATAAAAAACTGTATTTCTGTAATTTGTTATGATATAATAAACATATATGTGTTTTTGGGGGTACGTCTATGAAAAATATTAAAAAATATTTATCTATAATGCTTATGGTTGTATTCATTGCAACGATGTTGCCGATGAATATTTTTGCTGCTACCGTAATGGAGGAAAACTATGGTGAAATGACTGACTTTTCTGATAATTTCGGTTGGAAGATAAGTACACAGCCTACCCATGCGGCTTTTCAGAAAACTACAGGCGGTGTAAGAATTCTGCAGACAAAGCAGACGGCATATAAAGAAGGAACTACAGAGAAAAATACTACACTTGACGGCACATATATAAAAAATATAAATTCCATATTGAAGTCTGATAGCACAAGTGGTATGCAAATAATTGCTCCCGGTGCAACAGGTAATGTTAAAATTACGATAGATTATGTTATAGACCAAAAATCGGAAACAGATTCCGCTAATTCATATTACCCTTTGAATATAGCCGGCTATATAAATTTAAGATTGTATAATGGTAATGTAACTGTTTTGAATACAAGCAGTGTTAATAATTCCACAATGTCAACACAGGCACTTAAATCTGCCGGCGGTGCAGGTACAGATAAGCAGGTTGTTATAGAGATTGATACAGTAAATGACTATGTAACTGTTACGCATAACGGCAATGTTTCAAAAGGTGATTCCGTAAACAAAGTTGCAGGCAAAGCAGGTGCAGGCGGTGTTAAAAGCATCAGTGTAAGTAATATGCAGCGTATGAATGAGGGTGCATATTTAAAATTCACTTCAATTAAGGTTGAAAGTGATACAGAAGCGACATTTGTGTTTGATGAAGTAACACAGACAATTATTAATGGTTTTCCTGCAAGCCTTGCTCCCGACAGCAATAATGTAACAGAAAATATTACACTTCCGACACATATTGAAGGAATTAAATGGTCAACATCTGATAAAAATGTTATGACTAAAACAGGCAGAATCAGCAGAACATCACAAACTGATCCTACAAAGGTTGTTATTTCAGGTACATTTGATGTTAAAACCACAGACGGTAAAGTTTTTGCACTTGAGGTTCAGTATCCATTAAATGTTACGGGTGTTACATCAAGAAGTGAAAATACAACCATTATAAACCCTACTCCGGGAGCAACAGACACTACCGAAAAATGGTACACAATGCCACAACGCGGAAATGAAGAAGACGGTTATCCTATGTTTGATGACCCAGATTATATTACCGATGAGGCATTTTTCGGAAAATGGGATTCCTCAAAATCAATATGGACACTTGAACCGTATTTCAGATATTCCGATTATTCCCATATGGCAAAGGTAGAAGCTGCAGCCAAAGCAGGAGATTATGAAACTGCAAAAGATGAACTTGTGGTATACTATCGCACATTGGCATCGGAGAGAGTTTCTTCGGTAAATTCCATAAGTAATGCAAATAAAGAATATTATGATGCACTGTATCAACTTATGTCACGAAATGCTTATGTTACAAACTTTATAAGTAACTATGTAATAAATATGTTCAGCATTCCAAAGGAATGGTCTGATGTTAAAATTGATGTAACAAACCGTCTTAATGAAGCAAAAGGCTCATACGGTATATTTACATTGGTTGTTGCATCTGTAGATAAGTACAGAAATCAGGCAGAGGTATATTCAAGAGAATCTGCTTACGCTCCTGTTATTGAGGCTACTGTAAATGGTGAGAAAAGAATATTTACGGTTGAAAAAGATGCCACACTTCAGGGCGGACAGTACAGCAATACAAACTTTGGAAAAGATACGGTTTTGTATGCAGAAGAGGCAGGCTCATGGGCGGACCCTGAAGACAGAACAAAGAGAATGTTCATAGGCTTTGATGTGTCGGGACTAAAACGTAGCGATACCATAACAGATGCAAAAATTATACTTCGTGCACGTCATACGGGTACAGACGATGAAAAGCTTATGGCTGCATATTGGATTGGTGAAAGCAGCTGGCTTGAAAATAAAGTTTGCTGGAACACATTCGTAGACCATATGTATTTTTCATGTAACGATATGTATTGCTGGGATTGGGTAACTTCAAATTCAACTACAATAAAGGGTAAGGTGTGCGGTTACCATCGTGATACGGAACCTGCAACACTTGCAACCTCGTACAGTTACTATGTTCAGCATCCTGAACTTGAACAGTATCCTGAAAAATATGCTTATACATATCTTCGTCAGTATATGGGACTTATAAATTCCATAGGCGTAGAGCCTGATGTTATGAATCAGCTTGATATGTCAACACATATTTCGGGTGTATCTCAGGATATACTGCGACTTATGAACAGTAAGTATATGACAGGTGAGGTTTTCACAGCTTACTTAAAGCACCTTTGGTTGCTTACGGACTACCATGTTTATAACTGGTACGGTAAAGCTAAAAATAACTTTGCAACATTCTCAACAGGTGCCGTATATAATATGTGTGCACGTTTTCCGGAGTTTGAAAGACACGATATATGGACGAAAGAAACAAAAAAAGAAAATGATCGTGTTTTCGACGGCTTTACATTTGAAGACGGTATGTGCTTAGAGCTTTCGCATAACTATCACAGTACACTTCTCGGTACTTTTGCAACACCGTTTTCAACATACGAACTTACAGGCGAGCCATTGCCTTACAGTGAAAAAACAACAGAAATTATTCATGATATAGTGTTGTCTTTGTTTAATCAGAGCGGTCCATACTTTGGTGGCTTTAATATGGGTGACGGTTATGACCCATATAGGTCATACAAATCAACATTTACAAAATGGTACAACTACCTGTTCAGTGATGACCCGACAATTGCCTATATGGCAGGAAAAGGCGGTTGGTTACCCGAATTGTGCACAAGCAATTATCCTTCGGGACAAAGAACAGTTATGCGTTCCGACTGGTCGCAGAATGCTCTTGCGCTTGCAATGACAAATAAAATGGTTGGCTCTCATGGTCATAAAGATGCTCTTTCAATAGCGATGTTTGCTTACGGTAAATATCTGCTTACGGATCAGGGCTACGGTAGTGTACAAACGGGTAATACAATGTACTACATGAAAAGCCCGCAACAGCATAATGTGGTTACTGTTAACGACAGTAAAAACTACATTGTAGACGGTTATGTAATTAACGATGTTCGTGCAGAATCCTATGATACTGTACAGAGTGTTGACGGCACACAGATGATTTTTGATTGCAACGATAATTATGATTTTGTGGAATATAACACACCTGCATATACATCAACCGAAAAGTCACAGCGAAGTGTAATGTTCCTTAAAAATCAGAAGTTCTGGATTGTAACAGATTACCACATTCCCAATGATACAACAGTTACAAATGAGTTTGCACAAAATTGGCATTTGTATCCCGGTGCGGAAATGACAATAGACCCTACTACAAAGGTTATAGAAAGTCATTTTGCAGATGAGCCAAACGTAATGATAGTGCCTGTTGACCCTGCAACCATTGATAAAACAGAAGTTCGCGGTACCTGGTATTCTGAAAACGGCGGACAGATTAACGATAGTGAAAAGGGTATGCTTTACAGAAACAAAACAGGTAATGGCGTATTCAGTACAATTATTCTTCCAATGGATATTGGTGAGAATTTTGACGTTACAACAACAAAGCTTACAAATGCTTTGAGTGACGAAAATATTAATTTGTTCTCATTTACGGTTAAAAATGAAGTTACAGGTGAACAGAGTAAATTCTATTACTACCATGTAAATGAAGAATCACTGCAGACAACAGTAAATGTTGGCGAATATTCAACAGATGCAAATACTCTTTTGGTGGAAGAAGATACAGAAGGTAATGTTATTTCACTTTACATGGTTGACGGTACTTTTGTAAATAAAGGTTCTGTAAATATAATAAAAACTGTTGACGGAAGTGCGGCAAATCTTTCATTCAATATTACGGATGGTGTGCTTGATTTCCATTCTTCCGAACGTGATATAAAAGTCCTTGAAAACACACTTATAAATTCATCACTTGCAACTTCTGTAAAATACAATAAAACAGAAAATGTTCCCTTTGCAGTTGTTGAGGGCAATATGACATTTGCAGATGTTAAGGAAGATATCGATGTTACAGCATCACCTGATATAGGTACACTGGTGTACGATTCAGATGTTAATCCTGAACTTTTAAATGTATACCTTAACAACAGCAATGAATTTTATAAGGCAACAAATACAATCGGTCAGGAAGGCGGAGGAATCCGTTTTGAAAGTGTTAAATCGGATAGCACCCAAAGCGGTGGAGGAAATGCCGTAGGCTCAATTCGATTCAGCGGTATTTTTGAAGATGAGGAAAATAATACAAAGACGGTTACGGACCTTATGTCAGGTAAGTATGCAATAGAAATGACTATTCAACAGAATATTGTAACTGATCGAGTAAATGAAGACGGTAAAAACTGGCCTACATACGCAACTATGCACTTTGGTCTTGCTGCTGAAAATGCTGATGGAACATTAAAATCCGGTTTTTCAAACCAGCTTATAGAATTTCGTCTGTATACCGAAAAGGTAAACATTATAAGATACGAAAATACTCAGGCAGACGGTATAAGAAACGATGTCGATAAAGTTAGTATGCAGAACTTTGAGGCAGACAAGGAGTGGACACTTCGTCTTGTTGTTGATACAGAGACTAAAACATATACAGTGTTTGTAAATGATGTTCTGGAACGTGGAGCAATGAATTTTCCGTATAATATCAATACAAAGGGCAATTTAGTTCCTGACTTTGCGATTTCATTGATGAAGGCTAATAATGTTGGTTCTTATGTTCAGATTAACAATGTAAAAATATATGAGATTGAATCTAAGGAAGATGAACGTTATAATGTCATAAATTTATTGCCGGCAAAGTTACTGGAAGGTAATCCAAATGCAGTATTCGGTAACCTTTCCGTACCTGCTTTAAGCGGCGTAACATGGACATCTTCAAATACCGACCTTATAGGAATAAACGGTGTACTTAAATCAAAGGTGGCAGAAGCAACCCCGATAACATTTACAGCATCAGGCACTGTTTCGGATACAGAAGTTAAACGTACATATAAATTCAGTAAAATGTATAATATGAATGTGGTTCCAAGCCTTTGGAAGCTTACAGCTTCGAAATCAGATAACGTAGTTACAGCATCAGTAACAAATGTTTCCGACGATGCTTCAATGGTTGCTTATATGGTAATTGCCGAATATGATGCAAAGGGAAAGCTAATCGGCAAGAAGGTAGAAGAAGTAAAGGGCAAACTTGAAAATTACACTTATACAGTAAGTAACGGCACAGTTAAAACAAAGGTATTTTTGTTTGACGGTATATCAACAGTTATTCCCCTTTATAAACACTATATTTTCAATTAATAATTTAAAACAGCACAGATTTTCTGTGCTGTTTTTTTGCATAAAAAAACGTGTAATATTTGTGTAATATTACGAGTTTTTTTTAATCTTGTTTTATGATATAATGTTGCATATATGGGGGTGTGTTTATGAAAATACATAAAAAAATATTAAGTCTGGTAATTGTTGCAATAATGTGCATTACCATGCTTCCGGTTATGCCTGAAAAAGTAGAGGCTGCGACTTCTACATTTGATTTTTCGGCATTTTCTAATTGGGAGGTGACATCAGCTCATACTTATGCAACATTTTCTGAAAGCGGAAACGGCGTAAGAATTACTCAGAACGATCAAAAACGTTATAAGGATGATGGTATAACAAGTAATGGAGAATGGGATGGTACGGTTTATCTTGGTCTTTATCAGGATTTCACATCTTCTGATACGGATTCTGTAATAATGTCTCAGGGCTTTTCAGGAAATGTAAAGATTACATTTAAGTACAAAACAAAAAATAATTCTTCATTGAGTGGAAATGCTTTCTATAATATGTCAATTCCGGGATATGTAAACCTGAGAATTTACGAGGACAAGGTCAGTGTGCTTAATTCGGGTTCTGCGTCGGGAAATACAGTGGAAAACAGTAGTTTGAAGTCTTATGCAACCGGAAATGAAAATACTTTGGTTGTAAACATTGACACAGTAAATGATGAACTTACTGTTCAACTTAACGGTGGTTCTACAATTGCTTCAGGTACTTCTTTGAATATTAATTCTAATAAGGCAAGCAAGGGGTTTGTAGATAGCCTTACAATTGCTAACCTTGAAAGAATGGCTAAGGATTCATATCTGGATATAAGCTCTGTTGTTGTAGAAACAGATGGGGATTCACAAATAACTCTAAGTGAAGAAACCAAGGCTATTTTATCAACCTTGCCTAAAAACCTTGTAGCTGACCCTGATAATGTAACAACAAATGTTACACTACCATGGGATGTTCCGGGTATTAAATGGATATCTTCAGATCATAATGTTATGAATCAGTTTGGTAAAATACAGAGAGAATCTGCATCAGATCCAACTAATGTTGAAATTTATTGTGAAATTGAAGGTAAAACTTCAGACGGTAAGACTGTTACATTAAGACCGTCATATCACCTGAATGTTACAGGTATCAGCAACAGGGTTGCTGTAACAACTACAATTAATCCTAATAGCAGTAATGAAGAAAAATGGTATACAATGCCTGAACGCGGAGAAATTGAAGACGGTTATCCTATCTTCGATGACCCTATGCACATTTCCGATGAAGCGTTCTTTGGTAAATGGAATGCCACAAAGGGAAGCTGGGAATTAAATCCATACTTCAGATATGCAGATTTCCCGGATATGGCAAAGGTAGAAGCAGCAGCAAAATCAGGCAATTACGAAACTGCAAAGGTAGAGCTTAAGGCTTATTACCAGCGTCATTTTGATGAAAAGGCGACAAAGCAGACATCTTTGACTGTTGCAAATCAGTCATATCACAAAATAATGTACGAATATCTATCACGTAATGCATACCCCACAAGTTACATAAGTTCATTCCCTATTAACATATTTACTATTCCAAAGAACAAAGGTGAAGTTACAGTTGATGTAACCAATCGACTTAATGAAGCTATCGGTTCATTCACATGCTTTTCAACTATGATTGGTTCAATAGATAAGTATAAAAATCAGGCGCGTATTTATTCAAGAGAATCATCAACACCTCCGGTGCTTGTAGTTACACTTTCAGACGGTACTACCCATGAATGCCCTGCTATAAAAGACTCATACATTCAGGCAGGTCAGTATTCAAAAACCAATTACGGCAGTGAAACAATACTTCTTGCCGAAGAATCGGGTGTTCACAGAAACCATGATGACAGAATGAAGCGTGCGTACATAGGTTTTGATATTTCCAAATTTAAAAGAGGTTCAAAAGCTGAAAGTGCTTATATAAAAATCACAGCAGAACATACAGGTTCTGACCCGGAAAAAATAATGCTTCTTTACTGGCATTGCGACAGTAGTTGGCAGGAAGAATATGTATGCTTTGATACATTCAGCGAACATTTTTATTTCTCTGCAAACGATATGATGTGTTGGGATTATGTAACATCTAACAATACATCTGTTAAGGGTAAAACCTGTGGTTATCACCGTGGTGGCGAAGTAGGTTCAGTTGCTGACCTATATAGCTATATGGAATATTTAAAGGATAAAGGCAGAACAAACGAGCCTGTATATGAGCCGAACTACGAAAAGTACGGTTATACAACTATAAGACAGCATATGGCTCTTGTAAATTCATTGGGTACTGAACCTGATGTTATGAACTCACTTGATAATTCAGGTCACATTGCAACTATTGCTCAGGATACATTAAGACTTATAAACAGTCCTTACATGACTCCAAACAGATTTACCGCATTCTTAAAACATCTGTGGCTTGCAACAGAATATAAGAATTATAATGAATATGGAAAACATTACAACAACTGGGCTACATATTCAACAGGTGCTGTATATGCTACATGTGCAAGATATCCTGAATTTGCAAGATACAATGACTGGCTTGAATGCACAAGATCAGAAAACGAACGTGTAACAAACGACTTTGTATTTGAAGACGGTATGTCACTTGAACTTGCTCAGGGTTATACAAGCACTATTCTGGGAACATTCAGTTCACCTTATGCTATGATGCAAGATCTGGGTGCAGAATCTCCATATAACGCAAATACGGAAAATGTTATCTATAACCTTGTAATGTCACTTTTCAAGCAGTCAGCTCCCGGTGGCGGAGGTTTTGGTCTTGGTGACAATACAAATCCGTACTCAACTAATTCATCAACCTTTACAAGATGGTATAATAATCTGTTTGAGGGTGACCCGATTATAGCATATATGGGAAGTGGGGGAAGTAAGGGCTGGTTGCCTGAAAATGCTACAACCAACTATCCCGTAGGCTTACGTACATTTATGCGTGAATCGTGGGATGATGGCGCAGTCGCAATGTCCTTTACAAACAAAATGGTAGGCTCGCACGGTCATAAGGATGCACTTTCCGTTGCAATGTATGCTTACGATAAGTTCTTACTTGTAGACCCGGGCTACGGTGCTATCCTTACAGGTAATATCCGTAACTATATGATAAGTCCGCAACAGCACAACATTCTTACTGTAAACGACTATAAAAATTATCTTGATCCGGAAACCAATGCAATAGATCCGACTATAAAAACTGCAATTGCTACCCTTCCCAATAAGGACGGTAAGGAAGAATGCTTCGACAGTAATCTGCACTATGACTTTATTGAATATTCAACAGATGCATATACAACTTCAAAGCAGGCACAGCGTAGTGTAACATTCTTGAAAGATGCTAAAATATTTGTTGTAACAGATTACGTTATTCCAAATGATGACACATCTGAAAATGTTTATACACAAAACTGGCACTTGTACCCCGGTTCAAATATGACATTTGATGAGAATAAGGTTGTAAGAAGTAACTTTGAAAACGAGCCAAATGTTATGCTTGTTCCTGTAAAGCCTGATGAAATAGATGAGGCAACAACCGTTAAAACTTTGTACTCCGAAGATTCAGGTCAGTTCATAGACAGCCATAAGGCAGTTTATAAAAAGACAAAGGCAGGCACAACAACATACAGCACAATTATTCTTCCAATGGATGTTGGAGAAGACTTTGAAGTTACAACAACTCCTATTAAAACAACTTATGATGAAAATCAGGTAAATGCTTTTAAATTTACTGTAACAAATAAAGCAACAGAAGAATCAAGAAATTTCATTTACTACCATCTTAATGATGCAAGTTTAAAAGATGTTGTTAAAGTTGGTGCCTATGAAACTGATGCACAGACATTGCTTGTTGAAGAATATGAAACAGGCTTTATCAAATCTGTATATATGGTAAACGGTACTTATGTTTCTAAGAATGGAAATATCACGATGCAGACAAAAGAAGAAACATCTGCTGCATTTGTACTTAATGATAAGGTTCTTGACTATTCTGTAAAAGACGGCGATGCTACAGCACTTAATGATGTTACATTCAATGCGGCACTTGCAAATAAGGTAGTTTATGATGGCGAAGAATTTGAATTTACTGTAACAGACGGTAAAATCACTTTTGATGGTGTTGTTGCACCTGAAGAACCTGATGTCGACCCACATGCAGGTACTTTAATATATGACTCTGCAGTAAATCCTGAACTTTTGCAGGTTTACATTCCTGAGCATGCATATTATAAAGCTACAAATATGGGTAAAGATGGTATCAAGTTTGAAAACATAGTTTCTGCTCCGTATAAAGCAGATGGTGTTACTCCAAACAGTACTTCGCGTGCAGTAGGTCGTATCCGATTCGGAAGAATTATTGAGGATCTTGAAAATCAGACTAAGACAACTACAAACCTTATGTCAGGTGTATATGCTGTTGATATTACATTCCAACAGAATATAAATACCGAACGTATGGAAAACGGTTCTGTAAAGACAACATATTCATCCTTCAATTTTGGTACAAGTAATGACGACCTTACAGCAGCAGTAAATAGTTTTGTTGACTTCAGACTATATACAAATACTCTGAATATTGTCCGTACAGCAAATACTCAAAAGGATAATATACGACTTGATGTTGGTAATGTAGGACTTCAGAATTTCAATGCCGATGAAGAATGGAAGCTTCGTGTGGTATTTGATACAATTAATAAGACATACACAGTCTTTGTAGACGATGCAGTTGAACCAAAGGCTATGAACTTCCCATATAACGTTGTTTCAAAGAGTACTAACGGTGTTGTTACATGGACTGAAAAACCGGGCACATATCTGCCTGACTTCCAGCTTACATTCATGGATGCAAGCAGTGTAGGTTCTTATGTATGGATTAAAAATGTTAAGATTTATGAAATTGAAAAGGCAGAGGATGAACGTTTTACTTCAATAAATGCTCTACCTGCAAAATTATATGCGGGTAATCCATTGCTTGTTGACGGTAGTCTTAATATTCCTGCAATAAGAGGTGTAACATGGTCTTCCGGTAACCCGTCAATAATTGATGTAAACGGTAAATTACTTACCAAGGTTACTGCCCCAACACCAATAACCTTTACAGCAACAGGAACAGTTGCAGATACAGAGGTTGCAAACAGAACATTCACATTCACAAGAACTTACGGAATGACTGTGGTATCACCAAGCTCGTGGACACTTAGTGCCACAAATTCAGGTAAAACCGTTAAGGCTTCAGTTTCTTCAATGAATGAAAATTACGGCCTGCAGCCTGCACTTATTATAGTTGGTTATAACAGCAAGGGTGCTATTTGTGATAAACATATAAAGCCTGTAACCGAAAAGCTTGTGGATTACGAATATACTTTAAATAGCGAAACTGTTACAACAAAGGTATTCCTTCTGGATACATTAAATACAGCAGTTCCACTTGCACCACATAAAATATTTGAGTAATACTTAAAAGTACGGCTTTTTGCCGTACTTTTTTTGTTGAAGTTTACTTTCGTATATGGTATAATAACGGCATAAGTCGGAGGTTTTAAATAATGGAAAAATACGAAAAAATAAATGATGGTATTTACAGACTTGAAATACCCTTTAAGGACATTTATACCACAGTGTATACTGTACATACTCCCGAGGGTGTAGTACTTTTTGATACAGCAACCTTTGATGAGGATGTTGAAAATTACATAATACCTTTCCTTAAAGAACTAAAGGTTACCAAAGATATGCTTAAGTATATTTTTATATCTCATAAACACGGTGATCACGCAGGCGGACTTAAAAAACTGCTGGAAACATATCCGGATGTTTGCATACTTTCACGCAGTTCAAAGCTTAAAGAGGAATATGCCGGTTTTAATGTTGTTGCTCTTGAAGACGGTGACGTTTTTTTAAACGTACTAAAACTTGTAACAATACCCGGTCATACCAAAGATTCAAGCGGCGTTTTAGATACCCGCACAAAAACATTAATCAGCGGTGACAGTCTGCAGCTTTACGGAATTTATGGTTCCGGAAAGTGGGGAGCAAATATACGTTTAATCGGTGAACATATAAATGCTGTTGATAAACTTCGCTCAATGGATATAGATACAATCCTTACAGCACACGACTATCACCCATGTGGTCATATGTACAGCGGAAAGAAAGAGGTTTTATACGCTTTGGATATGTGTGTTGAACCGCTGTATAAAATAAAAGACTTGATTACTGAAAATTCCGGTGCGGATGATGAGAAAATCTGCAATATATATAACAACACAGATAAACTTCCCACACTTGGTGTGCACGTCGTAACGGCGGTAAGAGAATATTTTTCGGGTGATTATTATGAAACAAAATGAATTTGAAAGTATGACTTTTAAACGTAAATTCTGTGTAAATCTGTTTAAAAACACAAAGCTTAATCTTGCTAAAATGACGTTTACAAAGGACTGGATTACAACCGACAGGGGAAATGCCTATCCTGTCATTGAATCATCGGGCAATGTTGAAGAAGCGATATGTGAAAATAAGTATATTGCAAAAGCTTTTGAAAAATCATTTGTTAAAAGACTTATAGGGCAGTATGTACCATTTGCTACATATGAAGTTACTGCAAATAACATAAGTGACGGTGCCTGTGTCGGTGTGTCTGTTAACTGCGAAAAAATCGGTAAAGCCTTTGATGTTTTTCTGAAACGTGTTGGTTCTGCGGTACAGTTTTTTTATTCCATAGACGGAAATGCTGTAAAAGTAACAGAGGAAGAAATTGAATATAAAGAAAATATGTCACTTGTTGTTACAAGTCATCACGGTGACAGACTTGATATATTTGTTCGTTATGATAATTGTATTAAAAAAGTTGCATTTTTTCGTTTGGAGGGTTTTTCTGCTCTTAAAAATGAAAGTGTATTCAAAAATACAACTGTATCATTGTACGTCGGTTTTGAAGGTTTGGGAAGTGTTGAAATATTAAAAACGGAAATGTATATTGATGCAGGTATGTCACAGGCTGATATGAAGCCCATACGCTTTGAAGACGGTCAGCCACTTATGGAAAATGGCAAGCTTTATATGACTATGACTTCAAGACTTGGCTTCGAAATGTATCAGAGTGTACTTTCCTGGAATCCGTCAACCTGCGACTTTAATCTTGAAGGCGTGTTGCTTTTTGATATGGGGGACGGTGACTGGTGCGGTGACGTTGCATCGTCTTTAATATATGACAGAAACGAAAATAACTGGAAAATATGGATGGCATCATTTTCACACGGACATATTTTAGGCTATGCACAGTTTGAAAATGACCCGCGTTTTGGAATAAATGTTATAGATATAACGCTTATGGATAAAAAAGAGGGCAGTAAGGATACTGACTTTTTCGCCAGAGAAGGCGACGAAGACCCGGATATGTATTTTGATAAGAAATCGGGCAAATGGTATATGACAATTTGTAGAAGTGACAGACTTCAAGACGGGAAATACAGCTATTTTCTATTTGAATCCGAAAAGCCTTTTGTGGGCTATAAGTTTGTTTCCAAAACCTTTGGCGATGCCGTAACAGGTGGTATGTTTACAAGGGTTGGAGGCAAAAGATATTTTGTATGCGGTGCAAATTTTGATAAACGTGCACAGTATAACGTATACGATGCAAAGGATTTCACAAAATGTACACACTTAAAATGTGATTTTGACGATGGTGGATTTCGGGGCTGGGGCACTATTATACCTGTTCCCTGCGGCACACGTACAAAGTATATGTGGATTACTTTTGACCGCCATAATGCTTCGGATTATAACTGGAGCTATGGCACACTATATGTGTATGAATCGGATTTGATGAATAAGGACTACGAGTGGTAGGGTGATATAAATGAAATGTGAATTGCTTTTTAAAAAAATTGATGAGCTTAGCGAAAAGTATATTGATGTGCTTGAAGAGGTGTGTAATATAGAAAGTCCCACCAGCTTCAAAGAGGGCGTTGATGCTGTTGGAAATTACTTCGTCGATTTTGCCGAAAAGCGTGGTTGGAAAGTAGAGATTTTTGAACAGCCTGTTTCGGGTAATGTTGTGTGCATTACCTTAAATCCCGATGCAGAGGGTAACCCTGTAAGCCTTTCAGGACATATGGATACTGTACATCCTGTTGGCTCATTTGGTAACCCTGCAGTAAGACGTGATGAAAATAATATGTACGGCCCGGGTGTTATGGATTGTAAGGGTGGTACCGTTGCGGCACTTTTAGCTATGGATGCATTGGAACAATGTGGTTTTAACTCACGTCCCGTACAGCTTTTGTTGCAGTCTGATGAAGAAGTGGGAAGCTCCTTAAGTGGAAGGGCAACCATAAATTATATCTGTAAAAGAGCTGAAAATTCCATTGCATTTTTAAATTTGGAAGGCTATGTAAAAAATACTTTGGTGCTTGAACGCAAAGGGATACTTCGCTATTTGTTTGATGTGCAGGGTAAGGCACTGCATTCATCACGTTGTCATGAGGCGGCAAATGCAGTTGCAGAGGCTGCATATAAAATAATAGAACTTGAAAAACTAAAAAACCCCGATGGTACTACATGTAATTGCGGTGTTATATACGGTGGCACAACACCAAATACCGTTGCGGAAAAATGTACATTTTATGCAGATATTCGCTTTTCTACACCTGAGGAGCTTTCAGAAGCAAGAAAATACCTGGACAAGGTTGCAAATACCACATATGTAGAGGGCTGCAGTTGTATAGCAAAGGAAGTAAGCTACCGACCTGCAATGCCTTATTCGGAAAAAAATTATGAACTTTTGAAAATAATGAATGAAATATATTCGGAAAATGACTTGCCTGTATTAAAGGCAAGAAAAAACCTTAGCGGTTCTGATGCGGCATACGTAACAGAATGCAAAATCCCGTGTGTTGACTGCATCGGTACAGAGGGACGTAACATTCATTCCATTAATGAATATATTGAACTTAAGTCTGTGGGTGAATCCGCCAAAAGACTTGCCGCAGTTATTTATTGTATATAATTTTAAAAAAAGATATCAGTATGATTTTTTACAGTAAGGATGTCGTAATTTGACTAAAAATTGAAATGCTGAAAGGAGTATCCGTATGGATATCATACAGAGCTTTTATGATAATCTGGCTTCGCAATATGATAAACTTTTTCTTGATTGGAAAGCCACAATAAAAGAACAATCCATAATTTTAGATAAGTTATTTAAAGATAACGGATATGATGAAAAATCCAAACTTCTTGATTGTGCCTGTGGCATTGGAACACAAGCAGTAGGACTTGCCACTTTGGGATATAATGTAACAGCTTCTGATATAAGTGATGCAGAGCTTGAGGAAGCAAGACGGCGAGCTATAGAAAATAATGTGAAGATTTGTTTTAAAAATGCCGACTTTCGCACGTTATCAACATCCTTTTCTAAGAATTTTGACATTGTTATTGCCATGGATAATGCACTTCCGCATATGCTTACAAAAAATGATATGGAAATGGCAATCAAGAGTATAACAAACCAAATGGCATCGGGCGGTATGTTTGTTGCAAGTATCAGAGATTATGATGCATTGCTTGAAAATAAGCCGCCATATTCTGCACCATATATACATAAAACGGAAAAAGGGCAGAGGGTATCTTTTCAAACCTGGAATTGGAATGGAGATAATTACAAACTTACTCAGTATATTATTGAAGACGATATATCTTTAAAAACAAGTAAATTTGAATGTGAATACAGGGCGGTCCGCAGGGAAGAACTTACTAACTTACTTCTCGCTGACGGGTGTAGTAGTGTGATATGGAAATTCCCTGAAGAAACAGGTTTTTATCAACCCATAGTTATTGCGAAAAAATAATTATTTTTGTTCCGATTATGATACGAGCATAAACGGAAAGATGTTGAATTGTAACAAACTAAAAAATAAAATGTAGAGTAAATTATCTATTCTATAAAAAATAAAAAGGAGAAATTAAAATGAGTTTTTTAAAAGGTAAGACGGCACTTATTACTGGTGCAGGATATGCGATTCTTTCGGATGGGAAATGCGGTTCCATTGGATATGGAATTGCTACCGCTTATGCTAAGGAAGGGGCAAATCTTGTTATTACAGGCAGAAATACTGCCAAGCTTGAAAAGGCAAAGGAAGAGCTTGAAAAACTATATGGCATAAAGGTATTAGCACTTCCTGCAGATATTTCAGAGGGAAATGATAATGAATCAATCGCAAAAGAAGTTGTTGGAAAAACGATTGAAACTTTTGGAAGGATAGATGTTCTTATTAATAATGCCCAAGCATCGGCATCAGGTGTCACTATTCAGGAACATACAACAGAACAGTTTAATCTTGCTATGTATTCAGGTGTATATGCAACATTTTATTATATGAAAGCCTGCTATCCATACCTTAAAGAAACAAAGGGAAGCGTTATAAACTTTGCATCAGGGGCAGGACTTTTTGGTAATTATGGCCAATGTTCGTATGCGGCTGCAAAAGAGGCTATCCGCGGACTAAGTCGTGTTGCTGCAACCGAATGGGCAAAGGATGGAATAAATACAAATGTTGTTTGTCCTCTTGCATGGACTGCCCAGCTTGAGAATTTCGAAAAAGCATATCCTGACGCATTTAAGGCAAATGTAAAAATTCCGCCGGCAGGTCATTTCGGAGATTCTGAACTTGAAATCGGCAGAGTTTGTGTGCAACTTGCTTCCCCTGATTTTAAATATATGAACGGAGAAACCCTAACCCTTGAAGGTGGCATGGGTCTCAGACCGTAAACTTTTTATTTATTTACATTTTTATCACTAACTTGACAAAATCATATGCGGTCTTTAGACCGCAATGAATTGCCTTTGGCATGAATCGAAATCAAAGATTTCATGAGTTGAGCCTGCGGCTCATGAATTGCACCTTGCGGTGCATTGTAAAGGCAATTCAATTCATGGAGCAAAGCGAGAATTCATGACATAGTCAATTCACGACAACGGAGTTGTCAATTCATTAAAAAACTTGGCATCAGGATTATATAGTCTTTATAGTATGTATGGCGAATATGAGGTAAAGGAGATATAACAATGAAAAAGAAAATTTTGGGTGTTGTATTAGTAATCACACTTGTTTTCGCAATGCTATCATTTGGGATTTTTGACCTTTTAAGTTTTGAAATTATTGTAAATGAATCTCCAAATGGAGATTATCAAATAGTTAGTTGGTGGATAGATAAAGGTGCTTTCGGATATGGTGGTGCTTTTTACATAAAGGAAAAAGGCTTGTTTTCAAAATGGTATAAGCTTGGAACAGTTCCTTTTTCAAGCAAATGGTTATCAGAAACAGAATTTTCAATATATTATTCATATCCCGTTGATGAAGACAACTATAAAGAGTACAATGTGAATGAGTTTTTTAATAAATAAGAGTATGAAGATTTTTTGTCCTTGACATGATAAAATCATAATAAATTAGAGTTGCATATTTATAATACAGTATTTTTAATATAAAATTTGAAATAAAGGAGCGGATAATATGATTATAAAATCAGACTGGCATATTCACACAGAGTGTTCATATGATGCGACACTAACATTGGATGATATTGTAGCGAAAACGAGGGAATTTGGTTTTGTAAACATTGGCGTTACGGACCACGTAAACTATAATGATAGGAAGTTTCTTAGTGATTTCGAAAAATCCGTTTATTATGTTAAGGAGCATCAGGCTAAATATCCTGAAGTTGTTTTGGGTGTTGAATTAACACCAATTGAAAAGCCTGAATATGACTATATTGAAAAATACGGTTCAAATGAAGGATATGTTGCACCACTTACAGATAAACCTTATGACATAGAACTTGCACTTACAAAGGAACAGCTTTTAAATGCAGGTGTACGCTATACAATAGGTGCTGCTCATTGGAGAGTTGACAGCCCGGGAAGTAAATTTATAAAAGATGATATAGATGCTTCTATAAAGGAATGGTACCGTCAGCAAATGTGGCTTGCATGTGATGAAAGGGTTACAATTCTTGGACATCCCTGGTATAACGGTCAGGCACTTTGGTATGATGATTTTTCTGTAATTCCACGTTCCATGAAGATGGATGTTGCCGCGGCAGTTAAAGAAAATAAAAAATATGTGGAATGTAATTACGGTATTTTATGTTCACCAAAAACAAGCGAAAAATTCCGTATACAATACGCAGAGTTTTTAAGAGAACAGTTTGAAATGGGAATACCTGTAACTTACGGTTCGGATTCTCATAAAGAATATATAGGAAATATAGCTGAAACAGAAAAAATTCTGACATCGGTGGGATTTGAAGAAGGCGACTTCAGTGAGTTGTCTGAAATATAATTTTTAAAATGATTCAGTGTAGAAAGGAATTAAATTTATGTCACAAAATAAACAGTTGAAATTTTCAAACCGTTGGGGTTTTGTACTTTCTGCAGTAGGTTCTGCAGTAGGTATGGCAAATGTCTGGGGTTTTCCTGCAAAAATGGGTGCAAATGGCGGAGGAGCATTTTTGGTTGCATATCTGTTCTTCATTATACTATTCAGCACGGTTGGGCTATCTGCCGAATATGCAATAGGCAGACGTTCAAAAACCGGTACACTTGGATCTTATAAAAATGCGTGGGCAACAAGAGGCAAGGGTATGGGCAATGCAGGTGGTATACTTGGTTGGCTTCCGCTTGCAGGTTCAATGTGTATAGCAATCGGATATGCAGTAATTATTTCCTATGTTTGTAAGGCCTTCTGGAGCTCGCTTACAGGTGAACTTATGGCAGTAGATACAGGCGCTTGGTTTGAAAGCTTTTCAACCACCTCATTTTCTGTTGTTCCGTTCCATGTAATTGTGGTAGCAGGTACAATTTTAACACTTCTTTTCAGTGCAAAAAGTATTGAAAAATCCAATAAAATTATGATGCCCGTATTTTTTATTGTATTTGTAATTCTTGCTGTACGTGTTGCATTTTTGCCCGGTGCGGCAGCAGGCTACAAGTTTATGTTTACACCCGATTGGTCGGTTCTTGCAAATCCAATGACATGGGTGTGGGCTATGGGTCAGGCATTCTTTTCGCTATCTGTAACCGGTAGCGGTATGATAGTTTACGGCGCATATTTAAGTAATAAAGAAAATGTAGTTGGTGTTGCATGGCGTACAGCATTGTTTGATACAATAGCGGCTATGGTTGCGGCTTTGGTTATTATTCCTGCCTGCTTTGCATACGGTCTTGATGTTGGTGCAGGTCCGTCGCTTTTATTTGTTACATTGCCACGCATACTTCAGGATATTCCATTTGGTCAGGTATTTGCGATATTTTTGTATGTAGCAATGATTTTTGCAGGTATAAGCTCACTTCAAAATATGTTTGAAGCAGTTGGCGAATCATTGCAGAACCGTTTTCCAAAGCTTGGAAGAATTGCAGTTCTTGTGCTAATAAGCATTATTTGCCTAGGCTTTGGTCTTGGTATGGAACCAATCTTCAAGTGGGGTCCCTGGATGGATATTGTTTCAATTTACATTATTCCAATAGGTGCAACACTTGGTGCAATATCCTGGTTCTGGGTTATGAAAAAGAAGGATTTACTTAAAGAGATTAATAAAGCAACATCAAAACCACACGGCAATATATGGTATTACAGCGGCAAATTTCTGTATGTTTTATGTGCAGTAATTCTTTGCTGTGTAGCATTGTTTATGAAAGTTGCATTTTAAAAGCATAAAAAAGTTGCAGTAAAATATTACTGCAACTTTTTTATGCATCATATATATTTGTAGACCCCATTTTTCGCTTCCAGGTGCCTGCAAGTAAAACTGTTGACTTGGCTTGTAATGACTTCGGAACGTCTATTATATTCTGATTTGAAGAGCCACGGAAGATAAGGGAAGCGTCCTTTAGTTCCTCAACAAACTTTCCGTCTACCAATACATCAATAAGTGATAATAGTTTTTTTGCATTTTCACTGCCGTTCATTAAATCCTTTTCAAAGGTAAAGCCTGTGTAGCACCACACGTTTTTGCCGGGCAATTCACTTCTCACCTTTTCAAGCAGCTTAATAAGTCCCTCCTGATTTTCAGGTTCAAAGGGTTCACCGCCCAGAAGGGATATGCCCTCCACATAGTCGGGCTTTAGTGCTGTTATTATTTCACCAATAACAGCATCGTTAAATTCCTTGCCGTAGTTAAAATCCCATGCCTCGCTGTTAAAACAGTTTTTGCATCTGTGACGGCAACCGCTTACAAAAAGGGAAACACGTATTCCCGGACCGTTTGCAATGTCATTTTTTTTAATTGTAGCGTAATTCATAAAATCAATCCTTAAAAAACGGACGCCGTTCAAGCGCCCGTTATTAAATTTATTTTTACATCACGTATTATAGATGTAATACACGTTCTTTAATTTCCTGAGTTCTTCCCTGATTCCAGAACTGTGTACCAATGTAGCCGCAAGTTCTTCTTGCAACATTAAGCTTTGTCTGGTCATTGTTGCCACAGTTAGGACAAGTCCATATAAGCTTACCGTCAGCATCTTCTTTAACTTCTATTTCACCGTCAAATCCGCATTCCTGACAGTAGTCACTCTTTGTATTAAGCTCCGCATACATAATGTTGTCGTAAATAAATCTCATTACGGAAAGAACAGCTTCAAGGTTGTTCTGCATATTAGGAACCTCAACATAAGATATAGCACCACCGGGAGAAAGTGCCTGGAATTTAGATTCCAAAGCAAGCTTGTCAAAAGCGTCAATATCTTCTGTTACGTGAACATGATAACTGTTTGTAATGTAGTTTTTGTCAGTAACACCCTTTATAATACCAAATCTACTCTGCAGGTTTTTAGCAAATTTGTATGTTGTGCTCTCAAGTGGTGTGCCGTAAAGTGAATAGTCAATATTTTCTTCAGCCTTCCACTTGGCTGTGTATTCATTAAGCTTACGCATAATTTCAAGGCCTAATTCTTCACCCTCAGCTTCTGTAAGCTTTTTGCCGATAAGACTGTAAACACATTCCCAAAGACCTGCATAACCAAGTGAAAGTGTAGAATATCCGCCGTGCAGATATTTGTCTATGCTTTCGCCCTTGTTAAGTCTAAGCAGTGCACCGTGTTGCCACAGTATTGGAGCGGCATCGGAAAGCGTGCCTGTAAGTCTTTCATGTCTGCACTGTAATGCTCTGTGACAAAGGTCCATACGTTCGTCAAATATTTCCCAGAACTTGTCAAGGTCTTTGTTAGCGGAAAGACCAATATCAACAAGGTTAACTGTTACAACACCCTGGTTGAATCTGCCGTAATATTTAGGTTTACCGTTTTCATCAACAAAAGGAGTAAGGAAGCTTCTGCATCCCATACAGGTGTAGCAGTGACCTTCACCGTTTTTGTCAATTTTGTTCTGAAGCATTACCTTTTCGGAAATGTAGTCAGGTACCATACGTTTTGCAGTACATTTAGCCGCAAGCTCTGTAAGGTAATAGTATTTGCTGTCCTTGTGGATGTTATCTTCTTCCAGAACGTAAATAAGCTTAGGGAATGCAGGTGTAATCCATACACCCTTTTCGTTTTTAACACCCTGATAACGCTGTTTTAAGGTTTCTTCAATAACCAAAGCAAGGTCTTTCTTTTCCTGCTCGTTTTTAGCTTCATTAAGATACATAAATACAGTTACAAAAGGAGCTTGTCCGTTAGTTGTCATAAGTGTAACAACCTGGTACTGTATCATCTGTACACCGCTTTTAACTTCGTCACGAAGTCTTTTTTCGGTAATTTCGTTAATTTGTTCCTCGGAAACTTCCTGATTTATAGACTTGAATTCTTCAATAACCTGCTTTTTAATCTTCTGACGGCTTACGTCAACAAATGGAGCAAGATGTGTAAGACTTATGCTCTGACCGCCGTACTGGCAGGAAGCAACCTGTGCAATAATCTGTGTAGAAATGTTACAAGCTGTTGAAAAGCTGTGTGGCTTTTCAATCATAGTACCGCTTATTACTGTACCGTTCTGTAACATATCCTCAAGGTTTACAAGGTCACAGTTGTGCATATGCTGTGCAAAGTAGTCAGCATCGTGGAAGTGGATAATACCCTGTTCGTGTGCTGTAACAATGTCAGAAGGAAGAAGAATACGCTTTGTAATATCCTTACTTACCTCACCTGCCATATAGTCACGCTGTACACTGTTAACAGTAGGGTTCTTGTTTGAATTTTCCTGCTTAACCTCTTCGTTGTTGCATTCAATAAGACTTAAAATCTGTTCGTCTGTAGTGTTTGATTTACGTACCAATGCACGTGTATAACGGTATGTAATATAACGTCTTGCCACTTCAAAAGCACGCTGGTTCATAATCTGGTCTTCGACCATATCCTGTATTTCTTCCACGCTAAGTGAACGGTTAATATTAAGTGCCGCACTTTCAACGTCCTCGGCAATTCTTTTAATCTGTATAGGTGTCATTCTTGCACTTGGAACAACACTGTCATTCGCCTTGGAAATAGCAACAATAATCTTCTCGGGGTCAAATATAACTTCTGCGCCGCTTCGCTTTATAATCTTCATAATTAAATCTCCTTTCCTTGCAATTTATATGGTATTTCATTTATTGATTGACTAAAAAAACCCAACATCTTGGGTTTGCGTGCATTTATATTATAACAACATATAGTTGCTTTGTCAATAGTAAAAAACAATATATTGTGATTAATTTATTTTTACATAAAAATGAGCAAAATGCTTGATTTAATGCACTTTGCTCAACTTTATAAAATGTTTTTTGCTGATTTTTTTATCAACCTGTAACAATATTGTAAAGGAAATTACCATAAGTATTAACCCAAGATATAGTGTGTGCAGGGCGTATCCCACAATCAGTAGCACTATAGGTAGGATGTATACGCAAAAAGCGGATAATAAAACTGTTTTTGTATTGGTTTCAAGCCTTACACTGTCACCCACCTGCAAAGGGATATCCGTTTCAACGGTAACAAGCATATCCTTACCGGGGCAGGCATTGCACATAGCACAGTTTTCACCGCAGGAAGAATCACGCTGTATTTTTACTGTAACCTTTGTGCCTTCAACCTTTTCAACAACACCGTTTTTATTCAATTAATCACAACCTTTTATTTTGTTTGCAAGCTCAATCATTTCCGATGCCGCCTGAATTGTAATGTCGGTAATCTGTGCACCGCCTATAATTCTTGCAAGCTCATTTTTTCTTGAACCTTCGTCAAGAGGAGTAACCTTTGTATATGTGTGTTCAGCCTCAACATTCTTTTCAATAAGGAAGTGAGTACCTGCCATAGCGGCAATCTGTGCAAGGTGTGTAATGCATAGTATCTGCTTGCTTCCTGCAATTTTGTTTATTTTTTCGGCAATCTTCTGTGCGGCACGTCCGCTTACACCTGTATCAATTTCGTCAAATATCAATGTGTCAACAGGGTCAGAATCCGCAAATATAGACTTTATTGCAAGCATAATTCTGGACATTTCACCGCCTGATGCTATTTTGGAAAGTGGCTTTAAGGGCTCACCTGCATTTACGGAAATTAAAAATTCCACACTGTCACAGCCATTTTTGTTGTATTCGCATTCTTTAATCTGTACATCAAACTTAACCTTTGACATATCAAGGTCTGCAAGCTCTTTGCATATTTTGTCGCTAAGCTCTGTAGCATATTTTGTACGCATTTTTGTGATTTCGGAAGCAATCTTGTTTCGGGATTCTGTTGCTTTGACAAGTTCTTCGTTTAATCTTTCTGTTTCTTCATCACTTTTTGTAATGGAATAAAGCTTATCTTCAATTTCATTTTTATATTCAATTATATCTTCAATAGTGTTACCGTATTTGCGTTTTAAAGTATTGATAAGGTCAAGACGTGCCTCAATACTGTCGACTTCGCTTTCGTCAAAATCCATACCGTCACGATAGTCGCGAATCTGGTATATTATGTCTTCAAGCTCTATTGCCGCACTGTTTAACCTTTCGTAAATGTCATTAAGCTTTGAGTCATATTCCGTAACAGACATAAAGCTGTTAACAACGGAGGAAATAGTATCATACACATTGCGGTCGGAACTGTAAAGAGCTTCATGAGAATAGTTCAGTGCTTCTGAAATTTTACTTATACCACTTATAAACTTTCTGCGTTCTGCAAGCTGTTCATCTTCACCTGCAACCAACTTTGCATCTTCAATTTCTTTTATCTGGAAGGTGTAAAGGTCAGTCATTCTTTCCTTTTCACGTTCATCAACCTGCAATGAATTCAGCTTGTCGGAAATTTCATTTACCTTATTAAAATATACTTTGTATTCGTCAAGCTTTGAAGCAAGGTTTGCGTAACTGTTTAAAAAGTTAATGTGGGAAGAGGGTGTAAGCAATGACTGGTTATCCTGCTGACCGTGTATGTTAATAAGCATATTTGCAATTTCTCTTATTCCCGACGCAGTAGTCATAGAACCGTTTATTTTACACAAGCTTTTGCCGTCTGTATTAAGGTCACGGTAAAGTATTAACATTCCGTCTTCAACCTCAATGCCGTTTTCATCAAGTGTTTTTATAAATTCGGCATTGTCTATTGAAAACATAGCTTCAACTACGGCCTTTTTTTCACCGTTACGGATAATGGATTTGCTTGTACGTTCACCTAACACCATATTAATAGAGTCAATGATAATAGACTTACCTGCACCTGTTTCGCCTGTAAGTACGTTAAAGCCTTTATTAAATTCAATTTCTGCCTCATCAATGACAGCTATGTTTTTAATGTGTAGTCTTTCAAGCATAATTTACATCCTTTATTTTATAAGCATAGTAATTTCTTTTTTTACAATTTCAGCCTGTTCTGCATTTTTCGCAATAACAAGTATTGTGTCATCACCTGCAATTGTGCCTAAAATCATAGTGTTGGACATTGCATCAATTGCAGAAGCTGCTGCGTGTGCAGTACCGCTTAGTGTTTTTACAACCAACAAATTTTCGGCACTTTCAACGGATACAACACTGTTTCCGAAAATATCTATAAGCTTAACTGTGTTATCTGTTGTAACCTCTTCGGGAAGTACGTATTTTATAACACCGCCTACAGACTGTTTTATAAGATTTAAGTCTCTTATATCTCTTGAAACTGTAGCCTGTGTAACCATATAGCCCATATCGTTAAGCTTTTTTGCAATATCTTCCTGTCTTTCAATGGCTTCTGTTTTTATAAGCTCCAATATTTTAGCATGACGTTGTTTTTTTGTATACATAATCAAAGTTCCTTTTCAAATATTTTTCTTTTAAGTTTTTTGTAAAAAGAATTTTTGCTTTGTCTTACAGTGTTAAGGTATCCGCCTTTTTTTATGATTATTTCACTGTTTCCTTTAATTTCTTCAATTAAATTACCGTCTACAGAGAATGTGCATAGCTCGGAATCTTTAATTTTTATTTTTATTTCCGCCTCGTTTGATACAACAACACTTCGTATATTTATGTTGTGAGGACAAACGGGAGTAACAACAAAGGCGTTTACCGACGGGTCAATTATTGGACCTCCTGCCGCAAGGGAATATGCAGTAGAGCCGGAGGAGGTAGCAACTATAAGTCCGTCTGCCTTAAATTTGTTCATTGAAACATCTTCAATTATAATGTCAATGTGCAGCATTTTGGGGGAATTACCTCTGTGTACTGAGACTTCGTTTATGGAATAATACTTGTTTGTACAGTATTCAACCTCTATGACAGGTCTTTTTTCAACGGAATAATTACCACCTATAATGTCTGCAAGGCCTTTTTCATCACCTTTTTCAAGCTCTGTTAAAAAGCCTACATTACCGTGATTAATACCGAGTATGGGAATATCTGTATTTATGTACTTTTTGCTTGATGCAAGTATTGTACCATCACCGCCTATAATAATTGCCATATCAATATCCTTGTATGCTTCAAGGTCTTTGTATTCTACATCAAGACAGTATTTTTCAAGGCTGTTGTCTGCAATAACATCAATGCACTTTGACTTTAAATATTCAATTATCTTTTTTGTACCCACAAAATTTTCATCTCTTAAAATGTTTGGGATAATTGCAATTTTTTTCATAATAATTCTCCTTTATAAATTGTGAGAATTTTCTACTATATTTATAACGTCTATTTCGTTATCCTCGCCCTGTTTTGAAATATGCATTAAATATTCAATGTTTCCCTCAGGTCCTTTAATGGGAGAATAGGTAACTTCTGAAACTCTGAATCCAAAGCTTCTTGTAAATTCCAATACATTTTCAATAACCTCTATATGTACGTTTTTATCACGCACAACACCTTTTTTTCCTACCTTTTCTCTGCCTGCCTCAAACTGTGGCTTTATAAGTGCAACCACTTCACCGTCGTCCTTCAAAAGATTGTGTACAACGGGAAGAACAAGCTTTAATGATATAAAGGCAACATCAATTGATGCAAAGTCAAGCTTTTCATCTATGTCGGCTTCTGTAACGTATCTTATATTTGTACGTTCCATATTGTGTACACGTTCATCCTGTCTTAACTTCCATGCAAGCTGACCGTATCCTACATCTACGCAATAAACCTTACTTGCACCGTTTTGAAGCATACAGTCTGTAAAACCGCCGGTTGAAGCACCAACGTCCATACAAACCTTTCCTTCAAGCGTAAGGTCAAAATTTGTCATTGCCTTTTCAAGCTTAAGTCCGCCACGGCTAACATATTTTAATGTGTTACCACGTACTTCAACAGTATCTTTGTCAGCTACCATATCACCGGCTTTCATAGCCTTTTGATTATTTATATATACAATACCCTCCATAATTATGCTCTTTGCCTTTTCACGACTTTCTGCATAACCGTTTTCTGTAAGGTATATGTCTAATCTTTCCTTCAAATGTTGCACATCCTTTCAATTTCGTCTGCAATAGACTGTGCATCTACTTTGTTTTCTTTATAAAGTGTTTTTAAATCACCGTGGGTTACAATTGTATCATTGTAGCCGATTTTTGTAACAGAAGCACCAATTGCATCTTCAACAATACTTCCAAGCCCACCCCTTACTGTGTTGTCTTCAACAGTAATGATTTTACCTGTTTTGTTAAAAGATGCTTTAATAGTTTGGGCATCCAATGGCTTTATTGTTCTTACATCTATAACCTCAACACTGTGTTTTGAAATTTCAGCAGCCTCCAAGGCGTGTTCTAACATATTACCTTCTGCAACAACTGTAATGTCTGTACCCTCTTTTTCAATAGCGGCTTTGCCATATTCAAATGAATAATCAGATTTATGGTCGTTGTAGAAAATTTTAGGGTATCTGATGGCAATAACGCCATTGTGTTTGTTAACTGAATACTCAAGCATTTCCTCAAGCTGAGAGGAAGAGGAAGGCGCAAGTATTGAAATGTCAGGTAATGTGCTAAGGTATGAAATATCAAACATACCGTGATGTGTTTCACCGTCTTCACCTACAAGACCTGCTCTGTCAATTGCAATTATTGCGTGTGCACGCTGCAAAATAAGGTCGTGGTAAATGTTGTCGTAAGCACGCTGTAAGAATGTGGAATATATTGCCGCAACAGGTACAGCACCGCCCTTTGCCATACCTCCTGCAAAGGTTATTGCATGACCTTCTGCAATACCTACATCGTAAAATCTTTCGGGATAAAGCTTTGCAAATTCCGAAAGTCCCGTACCGTCAGGCATAGCCGCCGTAATTGCAACAAGGTTTTTGTTTGTCTTTGCCATTTCAATCATTTTGTTTCCGAATACTTTAGACGGAGACACACTTTTTGATGCTTTGCTTGCACATTCGCCAACCTTAGGGTCAAACTTTCCTATACCGTGGAATTTGCTTGGGTTTTGTTCTGCAAATGCGTAGCCCTTACCCTTTTGTGTGTACATATGAATTATGACAGGCCCCTTTATGCGCTTTGCACGCTCTAAAGCATCACAAAGCTCCTTGATATTGTGACCGTCAACGGGACCTATGCTTTTAAATCCAAGTTCTTCAAAAATATGTGTAGGTGTTTTTGTAACAATGTATTTGAATACGGATTTCGTTCCGCTTATAAGCTTGTATATGGGTTTACCGATAAGCGGAATTTTATTAAGAGTAGAAGATACATCGTTTTTTGTTTTCATATATCCCGGTCTTGTTCTTAAATTGTTAAGGTATTTAGAAAGACCACCTACGTTTTTGGATATTGACATTTCATTGTCATTTAAAATAACAATAAAGTTTGTCTTTAGCCTTGTTGCATTGTTTATGCCTTCAAATGCAAGACCGCCGCTCATTGCACCGTCACCTATAACTGCAACAACGCTGTAATCTTCGTTTTTTATATCTCTTGCACATACATAACCAAGTGCGGCAGATATGGAATTACTCGCATGACCTGCATCAAAAACGTCGTGCTTGCTTTCATTACCGCGGGGGAAACCGCTAAGACCGCCAAATTGACGTAGTGTATCGAATTTATCTTTTCTGCCTGTTACAATTTTGTGTACATAAGCCTGGTGACCTACGTCCCATATAATTTTATCCTTTGGAGAATTAAAAGTTTTGTGAAGTGCCAGTGTCAGCTCAACAACACCAAGGCTTGATGCAAGATGCCCACCTGTTTTAGACACAGTTTCCACAAGAAATTCCCTTATTTCAGCAGAAAGGAGATTAAGTTCATCATTATTGAGTTTTTTTAAATCTGACGGATTGTCAATGTGCTCTAAAATACTCACAGACTTTTTATCCTCTTTTCATTAGTTCTTTCTGTTTAATAACATATCTGCAAACTGAAGTAAAAATTCAGCCTTATCACCAAATGGTAAAAGTGCATCTTTAGCCATTTTAGTATGCTCGTCAAGCTTTTCCTTTGCACCGTCAATTCCAAACAGTGTAACATATGTTGTAAGGTCTCGTTTGTCGTCACTTCCTATTGGTTTTCCAAGTTCTTCGGTTGTGCTTTCAACGTCTAATATATCGTCTTTTATCTGGAATGCTATTCCAAGGTTATCTGCAAATTTATCAATTGCACCGGCTTCATCAGCTGTGCATCCTGCGGCAATTGAACCAAGGTGTGCGGAAAGTCTTATAAGAGCACCTGTTTTCATTTTGTGTACGGTTTTAAGCTCTTCATAATCTTTTGCGCCGTTTATATCTATAACCTGACCGCCTATCATACCTGCAATGCCTGCGGCTTTAGATATGGCGTTAATTGCTTTTACGGTAATCTTTGCATCGTTAGCGGAAGAGGATGCACATTCAAATGCATATGTAAGCAGTGAATCACCCGCAAGCAAAGCAATAGCTTCACCAAACTTTTTGTGATTTGTAGGCATACCTCGTCTTAAATCATCATTATCCATACAGGGCAGGTCATCGTGAATAAGTGAATATGTGTGAATAAACTCAACAGCACAGGCATAGTGCTTTATTTTTTTTGCATCTCCCCCAAGCATTTCACATACAGCATATGCAAGTATGGGGCGTATTCGTTTTCCACCTGCCTGAACAGAGTAGTTGGATGCATTGTATATAACCTTGTGTAAGCCTTCACCTTTTGGTGAAAGCTCATCAATCCAACTGTTTACAGTATTAAGCTTTTCGTTAAAGCGGGGTTTGAAATCCATTTTTATTCCTCCGGTAATGAAAAATCCTGTTTTACAATTTCGCCGTCTTTTTTCAAAAGTATGTTAAGCTTTACTTCGGTTTCATCAAGCACCTTGTTACAGTCTGCCACAAGCTTTGTACCCTGCTCAAAATACTTTAACATTTCGTCAAGGGATATGTTTCCACCCTCTAATTTTTTTACTATTTCTTCGAGTTCTGCCAATGATTTTTCAAAATTTATATTTTCAGCCATTGTTATTGCTCCTTGTTAATGTTTTCTACGGTACAGTCAAGTGTTCCGTCTGTAAGTCTTACGGTAATTTCGTCGCCCTTTTTTGAGCTTTCTACACTTTTTAAAATTCCGTCTTTGCCAAGTGCTACTGAATAACCTCGTGTCATAACCTTAAGAGGACTTAGTGCATCAAGCTTTGCAATGCTTACAGTAAGAAGTTTTGATTTTTCGGAAAATAAAGCTTCTGCCGAATTGTTTATCCTTTGTGAATAAGAATCTGTTTTGTTACGGCTTTTTATAAGAGTTTCCGTCATAAAGTTGGAAATTTTCTGCATTGCATTGTCTGTACGCAATCTGTTTTGGTTTATATAGTCAACGGGACTTTTAAGTGAAAATCCTTTTATAATTGAACGCTTTAAATCAATCGTCTGCTTTGCTGTGGAAAGCATTCTGTTTAAATACGTTGATATGTTTGCTTTAATTTCCAATACAGACGGTACTGCAAGCTCTGCCGCGGCGGATGGGGTAGGTGCCCGAAGGTCTGCCGCAAAGTCTGCTATTGTAAAGTCCGTTTCGTGTCCTACAGCAGATATAACGGGTATTTCGGAATTGTATATTGCATAAGCCACAATTTCTTCATTAAAGCTCCAAAGGTCTTCAATGGAGCCGCCACCTCGCCCTACAATTAAAACATCTGCAAGCTTTTCTCTGTTCATATAGGAAATTGCATTTGCAATTTGCTTTGCGGAATTTTCACCCTGTACCAATACGGGACAAACTATAATTTCCGCTAAAGGGTAACGCCTTGTTGCAACATTTATAATGTCCCTGACAGCCGCACCGGTTGGCGATGTTATAACGCCTATTGACTTTGGTATTTTCGGTATTGGCTTTTTGTGAGATACATCAAATATACCCTCTGCAGTAAGCTTTGCCTTTAACTTTTCAAATTCAACGTGCAAATCTCCAAGACCGTCAGGCTGCATTGAAAAAATATACATCTGGTACTGACCGTCACGCTCGTATACGGAAATTTTTCCGGTTGCTGTAATTTTCATACCGTTTTCGGGTGTGAATTTAAGGGAAGATGTATATGTTTTAAACATAACTGCGCGAATCTGTGCAGTTTCATCCTTAATTGTCATATAACAATGACCGGATGAATGAAGCTTGAAATTAGATATTTCACCCTTTACGGAAACCTGAGAAAGGTTGATGTCTGTTTCTAAAAGATTTTTTATGTATTTGTTTAGCTGTGTTACAGTAATAGCCAAATTAAGGTCATTCCTTTTCTTTAATTACAACAGATAAAATACCGTTTACAAATTTTGCGGCTTCCTCACCCTCGTAAAGCTTTGCAAGACCTACGGCTTCATTTGCCGCAACCTGGTCGGGAATATCATCACTGTATAATATTTCAAATATTCCAAGCTTAAGGCAGGCAAGAGAAATTTTTGAAATTCTGTTAATTTTCCAGCCTTCTGATTTTTCAGATATAATACCGTTTATGTTTTCAGCATTTTCCTCAACACCGTATAATATGTTGCCTATATATACTTTTGATTTGTCGTCAATTTCATATTCTTCTTTGGCAATATCAAATATAACTTCGCCGTCTTCCTTTTGAATATCAGCCTGGTATAAAAGTTTAAAAGCTAAATCTCTGGCAGTTTTTCTGTTCATAATATCAATCTCCCGTAAAAATATACATTATAAATAATTATACAATAAATATGTAAAAAAATAAATAGTTTTTTGAAAAATAATTCAAGAAATTACAACTTTTTAAATTCTGCTCTGTATTTTGTAGGACTTATACCGCAATGCTTTTTGAATATTCGTGCAAAATATGATGTGTCGGATATACCAACCTCACTTGAAATATCCTCAATTGGAAGGTCAGTACCGGCAAGCATTCCCATTGCTTTATACATTTTCATACGGTTAAAATATGCAATAGGAGGTAATCCATACTGTTTTTTAAAACATTTTATAAAATATGTAGGTTGCATATATACAAGCTCTGCAAAATCCTCTGTCTTTAAGGATTTGTTTATGTTGTTGGTCATATATTGCAATACGGGTTTAAAAATAACAACTTTATCTGTATTTTGCTTTTGTCTTTCTTCGGTATAAATTCTTATAATGTTTATTATATTTGCACACCACGCCACATCGTATATTGGATTTTTGTACAATTCTTTACGGTGTGAGCTTTCAAATAAAGTGCTCATTTCTTTAGTGTCTGCAATGTCTACAACAAAGTTGTGCTCCGTAAGACCTAAAACCTCCATAATTTCTTCACCGTTTGCTTTAACATCAAATGCCATTTCATACATTGAAAAGTGTTCGGAGGCATGGGTGTATGAACGCATTTTACCCTTTGGTAAATATGCAAGCTGACCCGGTCTTACAATATAGCTTTCAGAATCAATATGCAAAAAGCATTCGCCTTCTAAAACCCAGAAGAAAATGTCGTTTTCACCTATGTGTCCTACGGCATCACCCTTCCAGACAATTGGAGGTACGTACAAATAAACTCCAATAGGTTTTATTTTTAAATTTTCTAATTTGAATATCTGACCTTTCAATATCAACACACCTTTGCAAAAATGTCTTGTATAGTGAATAATTGTCCTGATGTTAATTAAAAACCCTTTAAAGATGGGATGTTATAAAACGCTTAACATTGCAATTTTATCCTAAAAAAGATAATTTTATCACTTTACATATCGATGATAACACAATATAATGTAGTTGTCAAATCATATAACTTGAGGGGTGCTTTAAATGAAAAAATATGTTCAGGTAGGTTGCGGATATCGTGGCATGATTGCATATTCAAGACCGTTGGTTCAAAATTACAGTGACTGTGCCGAGCTTTGCGGTGTTTATGATGTAAACTACAAGAGAGCAAAACTTGTAAGCGAGTATGCCGGTAAGGATATTCCGGTGTATGACGACTTTGATAAAATGCTTGCGGAAGTAAAGCCTGATGTTGTAATTGTAACAACTAAGGACTGTGCACATGATTATTACATAACAAAGGCAATGGAAGCAGGTTGTGATGTTATAAGCGAAAAACCTGTTACAACTACTTTTGAAAAGGCAAACGCCATAAAGGAAGTTCAGGAAAAAACAGGTAAAGATGTTGTTGTTACATTCAATTTGCGCTTTCATCCGTTTTATAAACGCATAAAGGAAATTATCTCTACAGGTGTATTGGGTAAAATATTAAGTGTTCATTACGAATGGATGCTGGATACAAGTCACGGTGCGGATTACTTCAGAAGATGGCATAGAGAAAGAGAAAATTCCGGTTCACTTCTTGTACATAAATCAACTCATCACTTTGACCTTGTAAACTGGTTTTTGGAAGAAGATCCCGTTTCGGTCAATGCATTTGGTACACGCCGTTTTTACGGTCATACAAGGGAGGAAAGAAGCGAACGTTGTATGACTTGCCCATATGCTAAAACCTGCGAATTTTACTTCGATGTAACAAAGGATGTAAATCATCAGAAATTGTATCTTGACTGTGAAGATGTTGACGGATACTTGCGTGATAAATGTGTTTTTTCTGATGAAATTGATATTGAAGACAGCGTTAGCGTAAATGTTCAGTATTCAGGTGGTGCGGTTATGAGTTATTCTCTTACTGCTCATTCTCCATATGAAGGAATGTCGATGATTTTAAACGGTACAGAGGGCAGAATGGAAATTACTTCAAAGGGACTCAGCACATTCGGATATGATTTGAACGAAAGCAGAAATGTCAGAATTTTCAACCGTCAGGGTGAAGAAATCAGAATAAATATACCGCAAAAATCTACTGCAGGTCACGGCGGTGCAGATGATGAAATACGTGAAAGAATATTCCGAAATAAAAATAAGCCCGATCCATTGGGACAGATGGCAGACCTTCGTGCAGGTATGATGTCTATCGGTATAGGTATGGCTGCCAATGTTTCCATGAAGGAAAACCGCAGAGTAAACTTAAATGAGTTTTATAAAGATTTAAAATAAAAAGGAGAAAATTATGGAAATCAGAATTTGTAAAAACAGCGAAGAATTAGGTAAAAGTGCAGCTAAACAGGTAGCACAGATTTTAAAAGACTGTATAGCAGAAAAGGGAAGTGCAAGAATTGTTCTTTCAACAGGTGCATCACAGTTTGACACAATCAAGGCATTGGTTGAAGAACCGGGCATTAAGTGGGAATGCGTTGAAATGTTCCACCTTGACGAATATGTTGACCTTCCCGTAACACACGGTGCAAGCTTCAGAAAATATTTGCAGGAACGTTTTGTTGACAAGGTTGGCACTCTAAAGGCTGTTCACTTTGTTGACGGAACAAAAGAATGTATTGCAAAATTGACTGAGGAAATAAGAAAGTCACCAATAGATATCGGTCTTATCGGTATAGGTGAAAACGGACACATTGCTTTTAACGACCCGCCTGCAGACTTTGACACAAAGGAAGCATACATTATTGTAAACCTTGACGAGCGTTGTAAAAAACAGCAGATGGGTGAAGGTTGGTTTGCAACTATTGATGACGTTCCGAAGCAGGCAGTTTCTATGACACCTTACCAGATTATGGAATGTAAACGCATTGTTTCTTGTGTTCCGTATAAAGTAAAGGCAGAGGCAATAGAAAATACACTTAAGGCAAAAGATGTAACAAATATGATTCCTGCAACACTTCTTAAAACACATCCTGACTTTGTTCTTTATGTTGACGAAGAAAGTGCATCAGGCATTTTAAGTATATAATTTATGCAAAAGTGACAACGAAGTTGATCGTTGTCACTTGTTTTTTTAATTTACTTTTTTTCTTTTATGTGCTATAATCTTATTTAGTATTTATTTGGAGGTATTTAGATGAATAAATTTGAAAAAGTTACAATGTTTCCGGCGGATATTCTATTGCCAAAAAATGCAGATATGAATAAATGGAGTGTGGTAGCCTGTGACCAGTACACTTCACAGCCCGAATACTGGGAAGTTGTGAAAAATACGGTTGCAGAAGGTGCATCAACATACAATCTTGTGCTGCCCGAGCTTTACCTTAATGATAGTGATGTTGATGAAAAGATTAAAAGTATAAATTACAATATGAAAAAATATGTTGAGGACGGTATTTTTAATGAATATAAAAATTCTGTCATATACATAGAAAGAACTTTAAATAACGGTAAGGTAAGAAAGGGCTTTGTTTGTGCAATAGACCTTGAAAACTATAAATTTGAGCCCGGTAATACCGCAATGATTCGTGCTACGGAAGGAACGGTTTTAGAGCGTATTCCTCCAAGACTAAAGGTAAGGGAAAATGCCTGCCTTGAGCTTCCGCACGTAATGCTTCTTATAGATGATGCAGATGATATTGTATTCGGAAGTATTGACAGCACAAAGCTTGAAAAGTTATATGATTTTGAACTTATGCAAAAAAGCGGTCATCTTTGCGGTTGGAAAATTGATGACTGTGAAGCGCTGGCAGATAAGCTTGCTGAGCTTTACGAAAAGAACTATTCACAAAACAATACAATGCTTTATGCCGTAGGTGACGGTAACCACTCACTTGCAACTGCAAAGGCTTGTTGGGAAAATGTTAAAAAGTCAGGTGTTGACGTGAAAAATCATCCTGCTCGTTATGCACTTGTTGAAATTGAAAATATTCACGATCACGCACTTGATTTTGAACCTATCCACAGAATAATTACAAACTGTAATGCTGATGACCTTTTAAAAGAGCTTGATAACTGCTGCGGCATCAGTAAGTCAGGCAGTGAAAGTGAACAGCAGATAAGCAGTGTTATAAAAGGTAAGGCAACAAAGCTTTACATCAAAAATCCAACTTCTAATCTTGCTGTAGGTACATTGCAAAACTTTCTGGATAAATATATTGCAGATAAAAACTGTGAAATTGACTACATACACGGTGACGATGTTGTTTCAGACCTTTCAATGCAGGACAACTCAATAGGCTTTTTACTACCGTCTATGGAAAAGTCAGATTTGTTCAAAACTATAATTACAGACGGCATACTTCCACGCAAAACCTTTTCAATGGGTGAAGCCTGCGACAAGAGATTTTATGTTGAAGCACGTAAAATTAAGTAGGTGATTATATGAGAGGTTTAGGTACAATTATAAATATTGTTACCATTTTAATTGGTGCAACCATAGGTATGTTTTTAAAAGGTGGCTTGCCTTCCCGTTTTGAAAAAACAGTAAAATCGGCAGCGGGGCTTTCCACAATTGTTATAGGTATTACCGGCACATTTTCGGAGATGTTTGCTGTAAATACCGACGGTTCAGTTACAACAAACGGCATTATGCTTATGGTAATTTCACTGGTGCTTGGTGCAATAGCGGGGGAAGCTGTTGATGTTGAAGAAAAGCTTGAAAGAGTAGGTAACTTTTGTAAGAAAAAAGCATCATTTTTGGCAAAGGATAATCCTAAATTTGTAGACGGATTTGTATCTACATCACTTCTTTTTTGTGTTGGTGCAATGGCTATTGTAGGGTCCATTCAGGATGGATTGGTTGGAGATTACACAATACTTGCGGCAAAGGCTGTGCTTGATGGTGTAATGTCAATTGTACTTGCAGCATCCTTGGGAGGAGGAGTATTCCTTTCTGTTGTAGCAGTTGCCGTATATCAGGGACTTATAACATTACTTGCAAGTGTTTTGGAACCGGTTATGACTGATGTTTTAATCAGTCAGCTATCCCTTGTAGGCTCTGTACTTGTAATGGCAATAGGCTTTAACCTGCTCTTTGATAAAAAAGTTGTAAAGGTAGGAAATCTTTTACCTGCAGTTTTAGTTCCGGTTTTTTATCAGATAATACTAAAAATTATTAGCTTATTTTAGCAAAAATATATAATTTTTATCTTGACGAAACGTGTTGGCTTTTGGTATACTATAATGTAATAACAAAGAACCATAAGAGGAGGAAAATAAAATGGATTTTAATGAAAAGTTCGGAAAAGAAGGTTATACGTTTGATGATGTCTTGTTGGTTCCTCAAAAATCAGAGGTTACACCAGATATGATTGAGCTTGGCACTAACCTTACTAAAAAAGTAAGACTTAATATTCCTATTATCTCAGCTGCTATGGATACTGTTACAGAATCTGCTTTGGCTATTGCAATTGCCAGAGAAGGCGGTTTGGGTGTTATTCATAAAAATATGACTATTGAACAGCAGGCTATGGAAGTAGATAAGGTTAAGCGTAACGAAAACGGTGTTATTGTGGACCCATTTTATCTTTCACCTGACAATACTTTGGAAGAAGCTGATGAGCTTATGGGTAAATATAAAATCAGCGGTGTGCCCATTACTGTAGACGGTAAGCTTGTTGGTATTTTTACAAACCGTGACTTGCGTTTTGAATCTGACCTTTCAAAGAAGCTTGGCGATTGTATGACAAAGGACAACCTTGTTACTGCTCCCGAAGGCACAACCCTGGAAGAGGCTGCAGTTATTTTGCAGAAGAAAAAGGTTGAAAAATTGCCTATCGTTGACAAGGACGGTATGTTAAAAGGTCTTATCACAATTAAGGATATTGAAAAATCTCAGAAATATCCTAACTCTGCACGTGACAGCCAGGGCAGACTTGTTGTTGGTGCGGCTATCGGTGTTACAAAAGATGTTTTGGAAAGAGCAGGAGCTTTGGTAGATGCAAAGGTTGACGTCTTGGTTCTTGACTCTGCTCACGGTCATTCCAAAAACATTATAGAAGCAATTAAAAAAGTTAAGGCAGCTTTCCCTGATACTCCTGTTATTGCAGGTAACATTGCAACAGCAGAAGCAGCAGAGGATTTAATTAAAGCAGGTGCAGATGCCATTAAGGTTGGTATTGGACCGGGTTCTATTTGTACAACACGAGTTGTTGCAGGTATTGGTGTACCTCAGATTACAGCAATTTTTGACTGTGCTCAGGTTGCTAAAAAATATGGTATTCCTCTAATTGCAGACGGCGGTATTAAATATTCAGGTGACCTTGTAAAGGCTATTGCCGCAGGTGCTGATGTTATTATGATTGGTAGCTTGTTTGCTGGCTGTGAAGAATCACCGGGCGAATGCGAAATTTATCAGGGCAGACAGTTTAAGGTATATCGCGGTATGGGTTCTATTGCCGCTATGAATAAGGGTAGTAAGGACAGATACTTCCAGACAAATACTAAAAAGCTTGTTCCGGAAGGTGTTGAAGGTCGTGTACCGTATAAGGGTGCTCTTTGTGATACAATTTATCAGTTGCTTGGCGGTATCCGTTCAGGTATGGGTTACTGTGGAACAAAAACTATTCCTGAGCTTAAGGAAAACGGTAAGTTCGTTCGTATTACGGGTGCAGGTCTTGTTGAAAGTCATCCCCATGATATTAACATTACAAAAGAAGCTCCTAACTATTCAATAAATGCGAAGTAAGGTAAAAGTATGAGAATTGCGATTATAGATTTGGGTTCAAATTCTATACGTATGAATATAATAGAAGTTATAAACAACAATGCAACCGTTTTGGAAAATATCCGAACGGTTGTACGTTTAAGTGAGGGTATGGGAGACGAAAAACTTTTAAGACAAAATGCAGTTGACCGTACACTAAGTGAACTGAAAAAATTCAAACGTATAATAGATGATATGCACGTAGATGAGGTAAGAGCAATTGCAACTGCCGCACTTCGTACAGCAAAAAACGCAGAACTGTTTACAAAACCTGCATCTGATATTGGTGTGGATTTTGAAATAATTACAGGTGAAAAAGAGGCATACTACGACTTTATGAGTGTTGTAAACACTTTGCCGGTTAATGATTGCCTTATAGTTGATATAGGCGGTGCAAGCACAGAGCTTATATATGTAAAAGACCACGTTAACGTTAATATGGTAAGCATTCCAATGGCGGCAGTTAATATAACCGAAAAATATTTTTCCGGCACAATTGCTGAAGATGATGAACTTGTTTATGCAATAAGTCAGTTTAAAAATAAAATAGACGAAGCAGGTTGGGTTAAGGACATAAAAAATATTACTGTTGTGGGTATGGGTGGTACAGTACGTGCCCTTACAAAAATGCAGGATGTTCCGGATGATAAAGTACACGGCTATACAATGAGCAGAGAACTTACATTCAGTAAAATCCGTGAGCTTGTAAAAATGCCTATTGAAAAACGTGTTAACATTGAAGGCATAGGAAAAGGCAGGGCAGATATTATACTTGGCGGAGTTGTGCCGTTGCTTGCTATAATGGAATATGTAGATTCGCCAAAACTTATAAGCTGTGTAAGTAGCCTGCGAGAGGGAGTAATGTATGATATCCTTAAAAAATAAAGTGGTTCTTGCTCCAATGGCAGGGGTTACCGACAGAGCATACCGCGAAATATGTATGGACTACGGTGCAGATATGTGCTTTACCGAAATGGTAAGCACCAAAGGACTTTTTTATAATGACAAAAAAACGGCAACTCTGTTAGAGGTATCAGAAAAGGAACAGCCTTTATATGCACAAATATTCGGTCATGAGCCTGAAATATTTGCAAAAGTGGCGGCTAAGGCGGCATCTTTTGGTGCAGTAGGTATTGATATAAACTGTGGTTGTCCTGCCAATAAAATAATAGGCAATGACGATGGCGGCTCGCTTATGAAAAAACCTCAGCTTGTACATGACATTGTGTGTGCGGTAAAGGAAAACTGTGATTTGCCCGTTTCCGTTAAAATACGTAAGGGTTGGGATGATTCATCAGTTAATGCAGTAGATGTTGCAAAGCTTGCCGAAAAGGCAGGTGCTTCCCACATAACTGTCCATGGCAGAACGGTAAAACAGGAATATCGTGGGAGTGCAGATTATTCAATAATTAAAGATGTTGTAAGTACAGTAAACATTCCGGTTATCGGTAACGGTGATATCAAGTCGCCCATTGATGCTGAAAATATGATGAAGCAAACAGGGTGTGAAGCTGTAATGATTGGCAGAGGAATTCTCGGTAATCCTTTTTTGCTTAAAAGAATAAAACATTATCTGGAATATAAGGAGTTACTTCCGGAACCTACTCAGGAAGAGGTTATGAAAACGGCTCTTAAGCATATTAAAAAAATTGTTGAATACAAGGGTGAATATGTAGGCATCAGAGAAGCACGCAAGCATGCCATATGGTATATAAAGGGAATGAAGAACAGTGTTGCTGTAAAAAACAAACTTACTGCCGCAACCTCATATGATGAAATGGCAATGCTGCTTAACGCTCTGACTGATATTTAATTTCCTCATCTTTAAAAATAAAATCGTCTAAATCTTCAACAGGTTTAGGCGTTTTTTTATTTTCTTCATTTTCATATTTCATTTTATCACTCCTTTTTATGTGCTGATAAATATTATATGTTACAATAATGTTAATATTCTTGTTTTTTGATTTTTTTTATGATATCATTAAGTAAGTATAGGTAGGTGATGATGTGAGAAAAATCATATGTTCTTTACTTACAATTTTTATATTGATAAATTGTTTATCTGTATTATGCTATGCGGATGATGAATCCTTTGTTACCAAAGCAGTTATTGCAGTTAAGAGTAAAATAAATATACCTGAAAATTACAACGAATTTAACAGCAAGGTTACTTTTGAACCGGGTAAGCAATACGCTTATTTTACATGGTACGGTGATGATGATGAATTTAACCCGGGCGGACAGATAAATGTTACTGTTGATGATAACCTTCGCATAATATCATTCAGTCAGTATTTTTACGGTGAATTTACCGGTAACTATAAGCTATCGACGTTTACTTCAACTAATGCTGAAGAAGAAGCGAAAATTTTTCTTTCCAAAGCTTGTCCGGAATTTTATTCGCACACAAAGCTTGTTAAGCAGGAATATTCTGTACACCGAAATTTTGAACCTTATAATTTAAAGTTTGTAAGGTATGAAAATGACTTGCCCTGTTATGATAACTATATAGATGTAACTGTTGATGCATCAAAAGGAAAGGTTATTTCTTTTGATGTTAAATGGATAGATTATGACAAAGTATATCCTTCAAATACAAAACTTAATATTAATGATGCAGGCAAAAGTATGTTTGATAACATTGGTATGGTAAAAGAGTATGCGCAAAAATCGGGCGGTGAACTTTTTGTACGTTATGCCGATTTATCTGACGGTATAAACTATGTGAATGCATATACCGGAAATATTGTAAATACCAACTATGTATCCGAAGGCCCGTACAAAAATGCACTTACAGCTGAAAAGAAGTTTGATTTTGATTATTCTTCCACAGCATTTGAAATAGATTATGCTATAGAAGTTGTTGAAAGCAGTGAATATGTTTCGCCCGGTAGTGATTTTACACTTACGGGCATACAGTATCTGCAGGATAATTACGGAAATTATCTTTATATGTATTACGATAACTTTAACGGCAGTGTAAAAACCTACATAGTAGATGTTGATAACGGAGACATAAGATATTTTGATTATTATCAGCATGAGATAGGTACGGAAAACCTTAACTGCAGCAAAGAACAATGTGAACAGGTTGCAGAAAGCTTTGTCAGATTACACAATGGCTCGTTTATCAATAATTGTCGACTTTTAAATTGTAATAATCAAAAAAACTATATTGGAGAAGATGTGTATTACTTTAATTACACCCGTTTTATAAACGATATTGCCTATGATGATAACGGTGTAATTGTTGGTGTGTCACGTTCGACCGGTAGAATTATAAGTGTAAGCTCGGGCTGGGAGCATATAAACATTCCGGAATATTCCTTGTCTGTATCGGCAGAACAGGCTTTTGAAAAGTATATAAATTCAGTTGGATTTGAACTTCAGTATGTTACTGCAGAATCAATGACAAAGGAAATGGAGCTTCGTGCGGTATATGCACCAAATCCGCTTTCAAAAATATATATTGATGCTGTTTCCGGTGAAGTTGTAGATTCAAAGGGAAACAAGCTGACTTCCGAAAAACCAATGTATACAGATATTTCAAAGGATATGTCGGAAGAACAGATAAAAACTCTGTACGCATGCGGTATTTTGGACGAGGGTGAAAAATTTTATCCTGATGATAAAATCCTGCTTTGTGAGTATTTGCTCTGGATGTGCCGTGCAGTAGACTGTGCAGATTATAAAAATATATATGAAGTTGCAGATAAGCTTGTGAACAAAGGCATTGTTACCTATGAAGAACTTGCATTAAACCCATATATAACAACTGAAAACGGAATTAAGTATATTGTTACATATCTTGGCTACAGTAATATTGCAAAATTGCCGGATACATTTAAAACAGGCTTTGTGGATGAAGGTATGATATCAAAGGATTTAATAGGTTATGCTGCAATTGCCAAAGGACTTGGAATTTTCCGCGGCAATGCTTTTATGCCAAAGTATTATATTAAACGTAATGTTGCAGCACAAATAATATATAATTTAATTTCGAATTGAAAGAAGGATAAAAATGACCAGAAATTTAACAATGCTAACAGATTTTTACGAGCTTACCATGGCTAATGGTTATTTCGAAAACGGAATAGGTGACAAAATAGGCTATTTCGATATGTATTTCCGTAAAGTACCGGATAACGGCGGTTTTGCCATAATGGCAGGTGTTGAACAGGTAATTGAATATATTAAAAATCTTAAGTTTACAGACGAAGATATTGAATATTTAAGAAGTAAAAATATGTTCAGTGAAGGCTTTCTTGATTATCTTAAGAATTTTAAATTTGTATGTGATGTATGGGCAATAGAAGAGGGAACACCTATTTTTCCAAATGACCCATTGATAGTTGTACGAGGTCCGATTATTCAAGCTCAGTTTCTTGAAACAATGATTTTGCTTACAATTAATCATCAATCACTTATTGCAACTAAGACTAACCGTATTGTTCGTGCTGCGGAGGGTCGTCCTGTTATGGAATTCGGTTCAAGACGTGCACAGGGTTATGACGGTGCTGTATACGGTTCACGAGCCGCTTACATCGGCGGTTGTGCAGGTACGGCATGTACAATTTCCGAACAGCTTTTTGGCGTTCCCGCACTTGGTACAATGGCACACAGCTGGATACAGACATTCCCTGATGAATACTCTGCTTTTTGTGCATATGCATCGGTTTATCCTGACAGTTGCACACTTTTAATTGACACATATAACGTATTAAAATCCGGTATTGTTAATGCAATCAAAGTTCACAATGATGTTTTGGTGCCTGCAGGTCACAGACTTAAGGGTGTACGCATAGACAGTGGTGATATAACATACCTTACAAAAAAGGTGCGTAAAATTCTTGATGAAAACGGTATGGAGGACTGCGATATTGTAGTTTCCAATTCACTTGATGAATACATTATTCGTGATACTTTGCTCCAGGGTGCACAAATTAACAGCTTTGGTGTTGGTGAAAGACTTATAACTTCAAGGTCTGAACCCGTTTTTGGCGGTGTTTATAAGTTGGTTGCCATTGAAAGTGGTAATGAAATAATACCAAGAATAAAGCTCAGTGAAAATGTTGCAAAAATTACAAACCCGGGCTTTAAATCCCTTTACAGACTTTATAAAGACGGTAAGGCGGTTGCAGATGTAATTGCAAAACACGGAGAAGTTATCGATACATCTAAACCTTATACAATCTTTGACCCGGAACACACATGGAAGAAGAGAACTCTTACAGATTTTGAAGCAAAGCCTTTGCTTACTCAGATTTTTGACAAAGGTAAATGTGTTTACGAATCACCGGATCTTAAAACTATTCAGAATAAGTGTAAGGCAGAAATTGAAACACTCTGGGATGAAGTTAAGCGTTTTGAAAACCCACATCGCTATTATGTAGACTTATCAAAAGATATGTGGCAGATGAAACAGAATCTTCTTGATCAGTTCGGTTGATTTTAGTAAAATAATTCGTTTGGTTTTGTTGACAAATATATACAATTGTTGTAAAATTATAGTAACAAATAATTATTTGGAGGTAATTATAAAATGGCAAAGTATAAGAAATATACTTATGAAGAACTTAAAAAGTTTTGTAACGATGCGTTTGAAAAAATCGGTTTTACTGCTGATGAAAGTAAAATAATTTCAGATGTATTGTTGCTGTCCGACCTTTACGGTATTGAATCACACGGTATGCAGCGTATTGCAAGATACCACAACGGTATTAAAAAGGGTCTTATCAAAATTGATTCAAAACCTGAAGTTGTATTTGAAACACCTGTTTCAGCTGTTATTGAAGGTAACGATGGTATGGGTCAGCTTCTTAGCCACTATGCTATGAGCCTTGCTATAGAAAAGGCTAAAAAGTCAGGTATTGCTATTGTTAATGTTCGTAACTCTAACCACTTCGGTATTGCGGGTTATTACTCAAAGATGGCTTGCGACGAAGGTTTAATCGGTATGGCTATGACAAACTCTGAAGCAATTATGGTTCCTACAAATGCAAGAAAAGCTATGCTTGGAAGTAACCCGATTGCTATTTCTGTTCCTGCAGAACCATACGATTTCTTCTTTGATGCTTCTACAACAGTTGTTACAAGAGGTAAGCTTGAAGTTTATAATAAAGCAGGTAAAGAACTTCCTAACGGTTGGGCGTTGGATGCTAACGGTAAGGGTTCAACAGATGCTGCAGATGTACTTAAAAACATTGTTGGTAAAGTAGGCGGCGGTATTATGCCTCTTGGTGGTGAAAGTGAACAGACAGGTAGCCATAAGGGTTACGGTTACGGTATGTTCTGTGAAATCTTCTCATCAATCCTTTCAATGGGTATGACATCTAACCACACTCATACAAACGGTAAGGGTGGCACATGTCACGGCTTTATGGCTATTGATCCTAAGATTTTCGGCGATGCAGCTGCTATTAAAGAACATTTTTCAACATTCCTTCAGGAACTTAGAGAAGCTCCAAAGAGTGAAGGTGCTGAAAGAATCTATACACACGGTGAAAAGGAAATCATCGCTATGGAAGACAGACTTGCTAACGGTATTAACGTTAACATCAACACTGTTGCCGAAATGATTGACTTTGCTGAATTCGTTGGTATGGACGCTAAGGCTTATCTTGGTGAAGTTAACCTTGATGATGCTAAAGAAAGCTCATACAAATAAAATTTAAAAAATAATCATAATTAAACACTTTCCTGATATACTTTTTATAGGATATCAGGAGGTGTTTTTTTATTGCAAAAAGGTAGCTTGCTTGTAAGAACATATATTGCAGATATGCTTATACCTATACGGGATGTGCGTGTTACTGTTACAGAAAATAACGGTAACGGTGAAGAGATACTCGCATTCAGATTAACGGATGAAAACGGCAAAACGGAAATTATAGAAATTAATACTCCCGATATGGAACTTTCGTTAGACCAAAACAATACTTTAAAACCTTTTACAAGTGTTAATATTAAGGTGGAAAAAGAAGGGTTTATAATTTTTGTTATAAAAAATGTACAGATTTTTGCAAACAGGCTAAGTGAACAAAGTATAGAAATGATACCTTTGCCCGAAAAATCCGAATATGATGAATTCAGCAACACATTTACTGTAACACCACAAAATTTGTAGGGGTGATTTTATGCCAACTGTAATACCTTACATACCGGAGGAAATAACGGTACATTTAGGGGCACCGTCACAGGTGGCGGAAAATGTAACCGTTTCATTCAGAGATTACATTAAAAACGTTGCATCAAGTGAAATATACCCAACATGGGATGAAGATGCACTTTATGCCAATATACTGGCACAGATATCTTATGCACTTAACAGAGTTTATACAGAATTTTACCGTTCCCAGGGGTATAATTTTGATATAACAAATAACACGGCATACGACCAGAAGTACATACAGGGCAGAAATATTTTTTCAAATATATCAGAGATTGTAGATGAAATATTTGATTCATATTTGCGTGTTATGGGAAGAGTAGAACCTCTGGCGGCAAAATATTGTAACGGAACTACAGTAACCTGCCAGGGACTTTCACAATGGGGAAGTGAATATTTGGCACGTGACGGACTTGATTATGTACAGATAATTCGTAATTATTACGGAGACGATGTTGAAATTGTTACAAATGCTCCCATTCGTGGTATTAATGAGTCTTATCCCGGTTATCCGATACGCAGAGGAGATTCGGGTGTGTACGTGCAGATAATTCAGGTAATGTTAAACAGAATTTCAAACGATTATCCTGCTATACCGAAAGTCCAACCAATTGATGCAATATTTGGTGAAAATACCGAAGCTGCAGTGCGAAAGTTTCAAGAAATTTTTAATCTTACCGTTGACGGAATAGTGGGAAGAGCTACATGGTATGAGATGGTATATCTTTATGTTGGCTTGCTTAGACTTTCCGAATTGTATTCAGAAGGTCAGACTTTTGTTGGTATAGACCTGCAATATCCAAATGGATTAGAAATTGGTGACAGAGGTGAAAAAGTGGCGGCTTTACAGTATATGCTTGCTACTTTATCACAGTTCGATAACCGTATTCCCACCGTTACAAGAGACGGTATTTACGGTGCAAATACTGCCGCGGCTGTTGAAAGCTTTCAGGCAATTTATGGCTTGCCTGTAACAGGAATAACAGATGCAAATACATGGGATTTAATTTACAGAGTGCTTAAAAATTCGTATGATCTTGTACTGTTTGACAGCAGAGAACTAAATATAGAAACAGTATCATTTCCGGGTACAGTTTTACAGATTGGTTCAACAGGTGACGGTGTAAGAACATTACAGGAATATATAAATACCATCTCTACCGTAAACAGTAATATTACACCCGTAAGTGTAACAGGTGTGTATGGCAGAGCAACACGAAGTGCCGTTATGCAAATACAAGGCGAAAACGGTCTTATACGTACGGGTAACGTTAATGAATCAACGTGGAATACAATAGCAAATGAATATAAAAACGTAATTTCTTCACAACAAACGGAAAGTATGCAATTTTCGGGCGCTACATTACGTCAGGGAGATTCTGACTTTTAGGAGGTGTATGTATGATTGTGGAAAATACAGATGCAAAGCCTGTACGTGGCTTGCAAAGTATGCTTAGAAATATATCATATTATGTAGAGGATGTACTGCCTGTTATACCTGATGGTATCTTTAACGAAAATACAAGGGATAGTGTAATTTCATTTCAGAAAGCATATGGATTACAACCAACAGGTGAGGCGGACAGTGCAACCTGGCAAAAAATAAGAGATGTAAATAACGAGCTTGAAAAAATATATGTTATTCCCATTACTTTTCCTGTGTTCGGAAAAAGGGTGTATATAGAAGCGGGGGAGGAACTTTCTGAATTATATGTTGTTCAGGCAATGCTTTATGCAATATTTCTTGAATATCCAAATTCACCCGGTGTAAACATAACCGGTAAGCATGATGAAAATTCCGTAGATGCAGTTATATTTGTTCAAACAATTACCGGACTTGAACCTACGGGGGTTATAGACACCCAAACATATAACAATATAGCAAATTTGTATACGTCAAGCATAGCCAAAAAAATAAATCCCACAGATTAAATCTGTGGGATTTTTCCTTATCTCATTATAATGTATGCTGTATATATGATGTATGCAATGAGCATTACCGCACCGACAGGTCTTGAAATTTTCTTTGTTTTAACAATTGGTATATAAACCAGCAATGTTGCAAGAGCAACTAAAATAATGTCATACATTGAGTTTATAACATCAGCCTGGTTTATAACAATAGGTGTTATTACAGATGATACACCAAGTACAAACAAAATGTTGAATATGTTTGAACCAATAACATTGCCGATAGCAATATCACTTTCGCCTTTTCTTGCGGCTACTATTGAAGTAACAAGTTCAGGAAGAGATGTACCGATTGCAACAATTGTAAGACCGATAAGACTATCGGACATACCAAAATTGCTTGCAATAACCTTTGCACCTTCAACAGTTCTGTTACCACCGATAGCAATTCCTGCAATACCAATAACTATAAATATAAACTGTTGCCACAAAGGCATAATTTTTTCGTTTTTGTTCTCTTCAGGAGCAGGAGCTGCCAAAGCGGAACGAACAGTATAGAACATAAATATTGTAAAAAATAGTAATAAAATCATACCGTCAGCTCTTGAAATGATGTTGTCAGCGGGTGCGGATGGAAATATGCTGAAACTAAGGAAAAGAATAGCAAGAGTAATTATAAAGGAAAATGGCATATCTTTCTTTATAATTGATTTATCCACTCTGATAGGACAAAAAACTGCACTTGCACCTGCCACAACCAAAAGATTGAATAGGTTAGAGCCTACAACATTACCAATTGATATACCGCTGCTTTGACTTAATGCTGCTGAAATACTTACTGATGCTTCCGGCAAAGATGTGCCAAATGCAACTACTGTAAGACCGATAACAACAGATGGAATTCCGAATTTTTTAGAAAGTGCAGATGCACCGTCTACAAACCAGTCTGCCCCCTTAATAAGCAAAATAAAGCCTAAAATTAACCATAAATATTCCATTTTTTACCTCCTGAATTTATTAAATTGTATTTATTAAATTATATTATAATGCTATCTCATCATAATATAAACTGTATATGCAATATAGGCAATAACCATTACGCCACCTACAGTTCTGGAAATTTTCTTTATTTTTACAATCGGAATAAAACAAATTAATGTTACAATAGCCAATATAATAATATCATACATTGAATTGAATATATCCTGTGTATAGATTGCTATAGGAGTAATTAAAGAGGAAACACCAAGAATAAATGCAATGTTAAAGATATTAGAGCCAATAACGTTACCTATAGCAATATCACTTTCACCTTTTTTAGCAGCAACTATTGATGTAACCAGTTCCGGAAGTGAAGTACCTATAGCAACAATTGTAAGACCAATAAGACTTTCACTTAAACCAAATGTTCTTGCAATTTCAGTTGCACCTGCAACAACTCGGTTACCGCCAAAGCATATTCCTGCAAGACCACTTGCAATAAACAACAGCTGTTGCCATACAGGCATAATTTTTTCATTGTTGTTTTCTTCCGGTGCGGGTGCTGACAATGCAGAACTAACAGTGTAAAACATAAACACAGCAAAGAAAAGCAATAAAATCATACCGTCTGCTCTTGTGATTACATTATCTTCTGCAGAGCCCGGGAATATACTGAAAGTTAAGAATAACAGTGCCAATGCAAGTAACAATGAATAAGGCATATCTTTTTTGATAATTGATTTGTTAACAGAAATAGGGCATAAAACAGCACTGGCACCTGCAACAACCAATAGGTTAAAAATGTTAGAGCCTACAACATTACCTACAGAAATACCGCTGTTTTGTGTTAATGCTGCAGAAATACTAACCGATGCTTCAGGCAAAGATGTACCGAATGCAACAACAGTAAGACCGATAACAACAGATGGAATGCCGAACTTTTTAGAAAGAGCCGATGCACCGTCTACAAACCAGTCTGCGCCTTTAATAAGTAACACAAATCCCAAAATTAACCAAACGTACTCCATAAAATAATCCTCCTGTTTCTATCAACGGGATAAAAAAATACAAGACCCCTATTGATTTTAATAATCAATAAAAGTCTTGTTATTTAATGAAAAACCGTGCTGCATATAGCAACAGTGATGACGATTATTTCAACACCGTTTGGGTGCCAACTACTCCCTTTTACATATTAAATTATACTACCTGTTTTTTTGTTTGTCAACATTTTTGTAAAGAAAATATTAATCTTTAATAATGTTATTGACTTAAATTAAAAAAATGTTATAATTAAGTTGAAATTTAAAAAAAGAGGTAGAAAAATGGCAGAGCGTTTTGAATTAGAACAACAAAAAATTGAAAAAATAGAAGCGGCATTCGGTGAATTTAATAAGTTCAGACAGTTTATGATGATGTATAACTGTGCCATAAAAGAGGTGCAGACTAAGTTTGAAATTTTAAATGACGAGCTTTCTACAATGCATAACCGAAATCCAATAGAAATGATTAAAAGCCGTATTAAGTCACCTGAAAGCATAATTGAAAAGCTATACAGAAAAGATTTTCCGATAAGTATAGAATCTGTACTTGAAAATATAAATGACGTAGCGGGTATAAGGGTTATATGTTCCTTTATAGATGATATTTATGAGGTTGCACATATGCTTGCAAGTCAGGATGATGTTAAGCTTATTGAAATTAAGGACTATATTAAAAATCCTAAGGAAAACGGCTATCGCAGTTATCATATGATTGTTGAAGTTCCTGTTTTCTTTACAAACCGTAAGCAATGTATGAGGGTAGAGGTTCAGCTTAGAACTATTGCCATGGACTTTTGGGCAAGTCTTGAGCATAAAATGAGATACAAAAAAGATATTGCAAATGCCGATGAAATTTTTGATGAACTCAGACTTTGTGCAGATATAATTGCGAAAACAGACAACAAAATGCAGAACATAAATAAAAGGATATCTAACTCTTGATTTTTTCACCTCTGTGATATATAATGTTACGGAGGTGATTTTTTGTGACATTGGAAAGTGTTTATGAAAATAAAAGTAAATGCTCGGGTTGCGCAGCTTGTATGAATGTATGCCCCAAGCAGGCTATTACAATGGAGTATGCTGAAGACGGATATTTATATCCTGTTATAGATCAGGAAAAATGTATAGGATGCGGGCTTTGTCAGAAAAAATGTCAGTATAACGACACAAGCTTTAAACCTGAAACTTTTGCAGATAAGGAAATGGATATATATGCTTCACAAGGTGATGATGAAGCAACATCACGAAGTACGTCAGGCGGTATGTTCTACCTGCTTGCAAAGGATGTTCTTTCAAGAGGTGGTGTTGTTTACGGTGCCGCATATGACGAAAATATGGTTGTAAAGCATATAAAGGCTGAAACAATGGAGGAAATGGAGCCCATAAGATGTTCCAAATATGTCCAGAGTAATCCTGAATATACATATAAAGAAGCTAAAAAATATCTTGATGAGGGAAGAGAGGTTTTATACAGCGGTACACCTTGTCAACTTGCGGGGCTATATGGCTATCTCGGAAAAGATTATGACAATCTTTTGTCGGTGGCACTTATTTGTTACGGAGCTACACCGCCAAAGATGTTTGCTGAATATATTGATATTCTTGAAGAAAAGAATGGCTCGAAGGTTAAATTCTTTGACTTCAGAGATAAAACAGACGGCTGGGGTAATAAGTTTGTACGCATAGAATTCGAGGATGAATCAAAAACGTATATTGTACCTACAAATGATGACCCTTACAGAAGAATGTTCAGCAGTAAGCATTATACAAGAACAAGCTGTAACACTTGCCCTTATGCTTATATGAAACGTTATACAGATATTTCAATCGGTGATTACTGGAAGATAGAAGATACAGACTGTAAAATTAACCCTTACGCAGGTCTTTCAAAAATGTTTGTGTCTACCGAAAAGGGTAGAAAGGCATTTGACAGAATAAAAGACCAGATGCAGTGGGAAGCTATGCCTTATGACACAGCTGTAAGACCTAACCTTTCAGGTAAAGGTGGAATGAGTCCTGTATTTGACGAATGTCTAAAGGATTATGCAGAACATGGATTTAAGTATGTGTTTAAAAAATATTTTGATACCGAGTTTTAAAAGGAGCTTTACTATGTTTGTTAATTATGCCCATAGAGGTGCCAGTGAATATATGCCCGAAAATACCATGAGTTCTTTTTACACAGGACTTCAAATGGGAGCAAATGGTATTGAAACGGATGTACAGAAAACAAAAGACGGTAAATTGGTTTTGTTTCACGATGATACTTTGGAAAGAGTAACCGGTAAACCGGGAAGTATTGCAGACTATACCTACGAAGAACTTTTGCAATTCAGAGTACATAATTATGAATATAATAAGAGTGATATTATAGTTTTATTTGACGATTTCCTTAAATATTTCGGTTTTATGGAACTTACCTTTGCTATAGAACTTAAAGTAAGAAATATCGAGGCAGATGTTCTTGGTTTAATAAATAAATATGGCTTGAAAGATAAGGTAATCATTACATCTTTTGAATTAGAAAATATAAAGGGTGTAAAAAAACTCTGTCCGGAACAAATGACGGGCTGGCTTCAGGTTGATTTTGATGAAGATAAAATTAAGGAAATGAAAGCTATTGGGATAGAACAGATTTGTCCTAAAGCTGTTGAAGCAACAGCTGAAAAAATTAAACAGTGGAAAAATATGGGCTTTTCGGTACGCGCATGGGGTGTTGAAAATATCGATATTATGAAAATGGCTTACGATAACGGCGTTGGAGGTATGACTGTTAATTTTCCTGATAAACTTACTGAATATATGAAAGGTGCTGAATAATTATGTATAAACCGTTAAGATTCTGGGGCACAAGCGGGGGAACAGGTGTTCCTTCACCATTTTGTAAATGCCCCGTATGTGAAAATGCACGTTTGGTAGGAGGTAAGGAATTTCGCTCACGCTCTGCATTCAGAATAGATAAAAATGTAATGATAGACATCGGTGAAGATTACGTATCAACTGCTGCAAAATTACAGGATGATCTTTACGATGTAGAGCATTTTTTGTTCACACATACACATGCAGACCATTTTAATCATCGCTTTTTCTGGTCAAGAAGAATAGGTGCCAAAATGCCCGAAAAACCGGTTAATGTATATTTTGCAGATGAGGCTTTTGATTATATATTTGAAAAGTATGGTAATGAAGCAAATGTTATATTCAAAAAGCTTGAGTTTGGCAAAACATATAACATTAGCGGCTTGGAAATAACACCACTTAAAGGTATGCATTCAACAAATGTTGAAAAGTACTCTGCAAACTATATTGTTAAGCTTACGGATGGCAGAATTTTATACTACGGTGTAGATAGTGGTTATTACATTGATGAAACATTTGATTCTCTTAAAAATTATAAGCTTGACATTTTTATCAGTGAATGTACATATCCAAGGGAAAGACCAATTGAAGAAAGTGTTGCAAATCATATGGACTTATCCCGTTGTGTTGAAAATATGGATAAGCTTTATGAAAACGGAACAATTGACGAACACACGCAAATATATGTTACACATATAGATTGTCGTGGAATGAACCATGCTCAGCTGGAAGAATACTTCGGTAATTTAAACAGAAATTATAAAGTAAATGTTGCATACGACGGATTGAATATTGAATAAATATTTAAACTTACGGATGTTGCTTTTTTCGCAATATCCGTGAGTTTTTTTACTTTGCTGGTGATTGACAATTGTCATATTATGTTATATAATGACTTTATATTTATTACATACAAAATAAAGGCGGATATGTAAATGGAAACCCAAACCTTTTTAAAGTACAGAAGAGTTAATACCTGTTGGGTATGTTGTACGTGTGAGACTGAAAATGAAGGCGGAAAATGCAGGTTATGCGGTGCAGTCAGAATGCCGGATTCTGTTATGAAGCCTGCATGGGGAAGTGGAGTTGAAACTCAGTATGTTCCAACCGCTTCTTATGGTGGCGGCGAAGGAAGTAAGGCGTGGATAGGCCTGGTTATTGCAGGAGGCATATTAACTTTTGTTCTTATGTGCATTCTGCTTATGCAGTAGTTTTAAAGGAGAGTTTGTTATGATTTGTGAAAAGTGCGGAAGCAATAATCCTAAAAATTCAACAGTCTGTACCAAATGCGGTGCAAAAATGCCTGAAACAGAGTGTTGTGGCGGTTTTGCGGATATATTAAGCTATGATGTTTCATTAAATAAAACTGACATTTCTGGTGAAAAAACAGTGCAGGAACTTGAAAAAAAGCTTAATACAGCAATTTCTGCACAAAAGAAGCTTACACTTGTTTCAGTTATTTCACTTGTGCTGTGCCTTGTATTTCTTGTTTTGTTCATTTTCTCAAGTTGCAATATAGGAGGATGCAATTCAGCTAACAGTGGCGATACTAAGGTTGAAAACACAGATAAAAAAGATGATAAAGGTACTTCGGAAGAAGATAACTTTATTAAAGAGGGCTTGCCCGGTTTTTTATATAATAACGTTATAGATAATGCAAAAAATATTTTTAAATAAACAAAGTATATGGAGGAAGGAAAAATGGCTTCAAATTTTAAATTGACTTATAATGTAGATATGGTATTCTGCATTGACTGTACCGGTAGTATGGATAATATTATCGATATAGTAAAAAACAACGCTCTTAATTTTTATCAGGACGTTACACAGGCAATGGAAGTGAAGAGCAAACACATTGACCAGTTAAGAGTTCGTGTGGTAGCATTCCGCGACTATCTTGCAGATGGTAAAGATGCAATGTTGGTTACTGATTTCTTTAAGCTTCCCGAACAAGCTGCAGATTTTGAAAAGTGCGTTCGCAGTTTAAGAGCAGACGGTGGCGGTGACGACCCTGAGGACGGTTTGGAAGCTTTGGCTTATGCTATTAAATCAAAGTGGGATACAGAGGGTATGAAAAAACGTCAGGTTATTGTTGTATGGACAGACGAATCTACACATAAGCTTGGCTTTGGAAGCGCAAGTGAATATTATCCTAAGGGTATGGCTAAAGACCTTAACGAGCTTTCTGCTTGGTGGGGTGCAGGTCAGTATACCGGTTTTATGGATAACAATGCAAAACGTCTTGTTTTGTATGCCCCTGATGCACCGGACTGGAATATAATTTCAAGAAATTGGGATAATGTTCTGCATTTTCCTTCAACAGCAGGTAATGGCTTAAAAGAACTTGAATACAACCAGATTATAGACGTAATTGCTAATACAATTGGCTAAGATTTTAATGCTATGAGTAAAATTATTAACAACAAACACGGTTTTAAAAAAGGTTGTGATAACTTAGATGCAATCTTTTGTGTTGAAAAGGAAATAAAACCAAATAACGGTGAAGATAGCTATTATTACAGCGTACGTAATGGCAGTGCGATTGTTTCTGTTTTTGACGGATGTGGCGGTATAGGCTCAAAAAGATATAATAATTATTCCGGAAAAACCGGAGCTTATGTTGCATCACGTGCTGTTTGTGGTGCTGTAAAGGCATGGTATGATGCAGATGATTCTGCCGATAACATCAGTGGCTATATCAAAAACTCGCTTAATATATGTGAAGCTCATGCCGATAAGGAAGAGAGCCGTTTTATTGGAAGCCTCGGTAAATCTTTTCCTACAACAGCCGCTGTAATAAAGGCTGTTGAAGAGGGCAAAAAACTAAGAGTAACTTGTATGTGGGCAGGTGATTCAAGATGCTATGCTCTTAATGCTGCAGGTCTTCATCAGTTAAGTGAAGATGATGTCAGCGGTGAAGATGCGCTCAGTAATCTTTCAAATGATGGAGTTCTTACAAATTTCATTAGTGCAAGCGTACCTTTTGAAATACATAAAAAAGAGTTCGTCATTGATATGCCATGTATACTTTTTACAGCTACAGATGGGTGCTTTGGTTATATGGGCACTCCAATGGAGTTTGAATACCTTGTTACAAATCTTCTGATGCATTCCGGAAGCCTTTCGGAATGGAAAACTGCAATGTATGAAAACATAGGAAACTTTGCAGGTGATGATTATACTATGAGTGTTGCCATATTTGGATATGGTGATTACAGTAGCATTCAGGCTGCTTTTGATGCACGTAACAAGTATGTTTACAATACCTTTATTTCTTCAGATCTAAATGCTGACGAAAAATGGGAAATATATAAAAACGGATATTATTCCGTATAAATAAATTCGAATGGTGATATACAGATGAATATTAACGGTTACACTTTAAAGGGTGAATTAAATAACGAAAACAGCGGTTTTTCAAAATGGGGATTTGCCGTTAAGGGTGGAAAGGAATATTTTATAAAAGAGCTGATTACCCCCGTTTATCCGGTTGATAAGGGAGTAATGTCAGACGAGCTTTTTGAAAGCAAACGTAATTTCTGTAAAAATTTTGAAAACAGATACGTAAAGCTTTACACTGCAATTAATAATGCAAGCTGCGGTAATCTTGTACGTATAGAAGAATTTTTCAGATGCGGAAGTAAATACTACCTCATTAATGAAAAGGTCGATGGAGAATCTGCATCTATGGAGGAAATTGCAAATTTCTCAGATGAAAACAAGCTGTTGCTTGCGAAATCTGTTATTTTTGCTTTTTGTTGTCTTCACAGATGGGGCATAGTTCATTTTGATGTTAAGCCTTCAAATATTCTTGTTAAAAGAACAAGATCAGGAAAATATGTTGGAAAAATAATAGATTTTGATGCCGGTTTTTCTCAGAATGAAGTTCGTGATGATGTTGAGTTAGGTGGAGACCTTACATATCTTGCTCCGGAAACCTTTCTTGCTATTCGTGGTGATGATGTAAAAATAGGCGAAAAAGCAGATATTTATTCTCTTGGACTTGTGCTTCATGAGTATTTTTCAGGTCATTTACCAAGTTTTAATAAAACAGAGTATGAATATCCATTTGAAGCTGTTCTGGACGGTGGAGGTGTTTCTATAGATTCATCTTCAATGCCTTTGGAAATAAGTGAACTTATTACTAAAATGATAAGTGCTGACCCGGATGAAAGACCGTCTGCAGAGGAAATACTTAAGGAAATACGAAAACTTTCAGGTGATTCTGAAATTTCACTTCCTCCGGTTAATACAGGTGGTTCATCAATTCCGCAGGGTGGTTCACGACTTATTATTAATATGAAGTCAAATGCTAAACCTGTTGCCGACGTTGAGTATAAAGCCCCTGTAAGTCCCGAAACTTCAACTACCGCAAATGAGAATTCCACTAACGGTATGTGGTTCTCATCTGCAGGAGACTTATAATGATTAAAAAACAAGGTTCGGATGAATCTTGTTTTTGTTTACAAATACTTATATGTATGTTATAATTTTCAACAGGGTGATTTTTTATGAACAAGAAAATTAAAAGATTTTTACTAATGAATCTTGGTATTGTATTTATGTCAGTAGGCATTTATTTTTTCAAAATTCCCAATGGATTTTCCACCGGCGGTGTTACGGGTATAGGTACGGTTCTTGCACAGGTTACGCCTATAACTCCCGGTATGTGGATATGGATTCTGAACATTGCCTTGCTTATTTTGGGATTTTTGGTTTTGGGAAAAAATACCGGTATAAAAACCGTGTATTGCAGTATGATGTATTCTGCACTTACATATGTTTTTGAATTTTTCATACCGCTTAACACACCGCTTTCTGACCAACCGTTTTTAGAGCTTGTATATGCAATGCTTTTAACAGCCATAGGCTCTGCAATAATTTTTTATTGCGAAGCTTCGTCCGGTGGAACAGATATTGTTGCACTTATACTTAAAAAGTACACAAGCTTAGATGTTGGTAAAGCATTGCTGTGCACAGACTTTATTATTGCAACAAGTGCCTTTTGTGTGTTCGGTATTGAAACAGGTTTGTTTTCATTACTTGGTTTGTTTGCCAAAGCATTTATTGTTGACGGCGTAATAGATAACCTTAACAGTTGCAAATATTTTATTGTTATTACGTCAAAACGTGAAGAAATAAGGGACTTTATTATTAAATCCCTTCACCACGGTGTTACGGTTAATGTTGCGACAGGTGAATTTACCGGTGAAGAAAAATATATGCTGCACACAGTTTGCAAACGAATTGAGGCAATAACCCTACAACGTAAAATTAAGGATGTTGATCCACACGCTTTTACAATTATAACCACAAGCAGCGAAATAATAGGTCGTGGATTCAGAAGTATATAGAAAATAGATGCACCAAATTACTTTGGTGCATCTATTTCACTTATTATTCCTGTTATATCATCGGTACTGCAAAGATTGTGGTAATATTTTTTACCTACTTTTTCACTTGCACAAAGCAGATATGATCTTTTAGAGTGCTTTATCATTTTTCTCCGTACGTAATTTTCCTGTGCGGAAATGTCAGTAAGAAAACCTTCATCACTTAAACCTCGACAGGAAAAGAAGAAAATGTCCGCATTGTTTTGCTCTATTATGCTATATGCATCATCGCCAACCAATGCCTGACATGATGGAATAAGTGCTCCGCCGGTACATATTGTTTTTATATTGTATTCGCTTAGTTTGCTTAATGCTTTTACACCGCAGGTTATTACAGTAATGTCATTTTTAAGTGCAAGGTAAGGTATTATGTTATAGGCACTTGATGATGCATCAAGAAAAATAACATCTCCGTCATTTACAAGTTCGGCAGCTTTTTGAGCCATTATGATTTTCGCATCGCTCTGCTCCAATTCACGTATTACAAACGGTATTTTTATTGATGAAATTCCGTTTTCCTCAAGTATTGCACCACCGTGAATTCTTTTAATCAAATTCTGCCGTTCTAAACTTACAAGGTCGCGTCGTATTGATGGTTCACTTGCGTATAAAATCTTTGCAAGCTCTTTAACAGAAATTTTTTTGTTTTTAAGTATTTCTTGAAGTATTTTTTTTTCACGTTCTTTGTTCATTTGGTCACCTGTTTTTAGTAGAAATAGTCATAAATATGATTGTTTTATCATTATTTGTGGCTGTGATTGACTGAATTTTTCTTTTGCTTTATTATATATGTAGTGTGAGAAATTGTCAATAAGGAGATTAAAAAAATGTATAAAGTAATGTTACAGGCTCACAGAGGTGTAAGTACTGAATATCCTGAAAATACAATGTCAGCTTTTTATGCGGCAGTTTTGCAGGGTTATGAAGTAATAGAGCTTGACCCCGGTGTTACAAAGGATGGAGTGTTTGTTACACTTCATGACAAAACAATTAACCGTACCGGCAGAAATGCAGACGGTAGTTTAATTGAAGAAGAATTTGAAATTACAGATTTAACTTATGAAGAGGTAAGTAAGTACGATTTCGGTTTGTGGTTTTCAAATAAATTCAGAGGCGAAAAAATACCACTTTTATCCGATGCCCTTGATCTTGCTGTTAAGTACAACAAATTAGTTAAAATAGATAATAAATTCCGCAGATTTTCAGAAGAGGATACGCAAAAGCTTTTTGACCTTTTGTCAAATTATCTTGATAATGTTGCCTTTACTTGCTACACAAAGGAAATGGTTGAATTGGTGCTCGATAGATTCCCTGACGCTGAAATTCATTATGACGGATTAATTGAAGATGACACTTTAGAATTTTTAAGTAAGAACATAAAACCTGAAAAGCTTACTATATGGGTACCCTTTGAATGTAATATGACATCCTGGGTAAAAGTTCCTTTTGCCGATGAAAAGCTTTGCAAAAAAATAAAACAGTATGCAAAATTAGGTGTATGGATTTTATCGGAGTATGAGGATTTTGAAGTTGTTAAAAGCTGGGGAGCCGATATTGTTGAAACAACAGGTAAACTAAAACCTGAACGTCTTAATGGTGTGCGTGCAGATATGCACAATCATACAAAGCATTCCCACGACGGTAGAAGTGAAGTAATAGACCTGTGTGAGGCAGAGGTTAAGGCAGGAAACAGCATTGTTGCAATAACTGACCATTATGACGTATGCCGTTATGACACGGTAGACCATCATACACAATATTCAAATATATTGGCGGATATTAACTCGGTATCGGAAAAATTTGAAGATAAGCTGGAAATACTTTACGGTATTGAAGCAGGTGAGGGTGTATGGTATCCTGATGTTACAGATGAGTTTATCCATACTTTTGACTTTGATGTTGTTATAGGCTCTGTTCATTCCGTAAGAACACCAAAAACAAATATGCCTTTTTCAGACATAGACTTTTCAAAGTACACAAAAGATGAACTTACTGAATATATGAATTGCTATTTTGATGACTTGGATGATATGCTTTTGAATACCGAAATGGATATTTTAGCTCATATCGTTTCACCGCTTAAATACATAAACGGTAAATACGGTCATAAAGTAGACAGCCATATGTTTGAGGACAGAATAGAAAAGGTACTTGAATTTATAATCAAGCATGGAATTATTATGGAGGTTAATACCTCGTCTTTGGGTAGCGGCTATGACGAATTTATGCCTGAAGAATGGATTATAAGAAAGTATAAGGAAATGGGAGGATATCTTATTTCCGTAGGTTCAGATTCCCACGTAAGCATAAATGCGGCTAAGGGATTTGACAGGGCATACAGCCTGCTTAAAGAAATAGGTTTTAAACATACATTTTATGTTGTTGAAAGACATATAATGCAAATTACATTATAAAAGGAGAGAAATATTATGAAATCAGCAGTTTTTTATGAAAAGCACAAACTAATAATCGAAGATATTGAAACACCAAAACCCGGTAAAAATGAAGTTTTAATTAAGGTTATGGCTTGCGGTATCTGTGGAACAGACGTACATATTTTTGAAGGTGATGAAGGTGCTGCGGCAACTCCTGCAGGCACAGTTTTAGGCCACGAATTTTCAGGTGTAATTGAACAGGTTGGTGAAGACGTTACAGGCTTTAAGGTTGGTGACAAGGTTTGCGTTGACCCTAATAAATTATGTGGCGACTGTTATTACTGCAGAAACGGTATTGGTCATTTTTGCGATAATATGATTGGTATTGGTACAACAGTAAACGGTGGTTTTTCAGAATATTGCGTTGTTCCTGTTTCACAGCTTTACAAGGTTTCCGATAAAACTACTTTTGAAGAAGCGGCTATGGCAGAGCCTGTTGCTTGCTGTATGCACGGTATAGATATGTGTGACATTTCCTGTGGTGATACAGTAATGGTTATCGGCGGCGGTATGATTGGTCTTATAATGCTTCAGATTGCTAAGCTTAAAGGTGCGGCAAGACTTATAATGGTAGAGCCGGTAGAAGCTAAAAGAGAACACGCAAAACGCCTTGGTGCAGATATTTGCATAGACCCATTCAATGAAGATGTCAAAGCTGTTTTGAAGGCAAATAATATTGAAAGAGTTAACACAGTTATTGAATGTGTTGGTAATGTAAAGACTATGGCACAGGCAATTTCTTATGCAGGTAAAAAGTCAACTGTTATGCTTTTCGGTCTTTCAAAGCCTGATGACACATTGGAAATTAAACCTTTTGAACTGTTCAAAAAGGAAATCGTTCTTAAGGCATCTTTCATAAATCCATATACACAGACACGTGCAATTGAACTTATTGACTCAGGTAAAATTGATGTATCATCAATGATTTACAGCATTAACTCACTTGATGAACTACCGGGAATTCTTGCTGACAGCGAAAAAAGACGTCAGGGTAAATTTATTATCAGACCGTAACTTTATTAACACCGCTTTAGGCGGTTGGTCATAGGGAGAAATCGGTTTTGACTTGTTATTTTTCGTTAATACTTCGCAAAAAAATCCGGTAATACGTCAGTATAACCGGATTTTATATGTCTTGTCTTATTCAAAAAATATCTAACCCAAAACTGCTTTGCACCCTAAAAATCACAAGTTTGGATGCAGAGTTAGGCAAAAGCACGAGAAAATCCTGACGGATTTCAAGTGCTTTTAACACCACTATGCGCCAAAA
>JAZQIO010000087.1:0-3110 GCA_045541135.1 Clostridia bacterium | reverse complement strand
ATTATTGAGGTTTGTTAATATGGTATAAAAATAGTTAAAAAGTTATGAAATGTACTCCTAAGGGTTAGTCATCGGTTCGATTCCGGTCGGGGGTGCCAAAAAGCACCGAAACTAAAAAGTTTCGGTGCTTTATTTTTTAGTAAAACTTGTCCAACGACGCAGAACAAACACACAAAGTACTGTGCAGAAAACGATTGCCGCCAACCGGCTTACAGCGATTTCTCTCCAAGGCATTAATTCTGCCATCTTTAGGACTTGTTTTCAAGATATTTCTGTGGTTTTAAAAACCTACACTTTCCTTCGTCAATATGGAAATTACTGCATTTCCTTTAGCAAAGCTTTGCCACCTTCTATAATACGTTCAGCAACACCTGACTTAAACGATGATGAGCGTGCCTCGTAACCGCCCTCATCATAAGCAGATTTCATAGGGAAATAACCTTCAGAGCCGTTAACAAGTGCACACGGCATGATAAGTTCCCAGCCCTCGGTATCTTTAATGCCTACACCAATATCTGTAAATGGTTCCCCTGGAATACCTATCAACGCAACACCGCCAAGCTTTATGCCTGAAAGATCAAGCTCAAAAAATTCAGGACCGTTTTCAAGTTTGCACATACGTGCAGCCTCTGCAACAACCGTTGTAAGCTCCATTGCCTCATAAGGAATTTCATCATCCCTGCCTGCATCATGAAGCTCTTTGTATTTATGAGCCAAAGGTAAATCCTCAGGCTTTGGCATATTTGAAGGTATCTTGATTGTATTATGCAAAAACTTAATTTCGTCAACATCAATATACTTAACCTTATCATAAACCTGAAGCACAGTACCTGCAATTGCACGACCTACAAATCTTGCCATACCCGGACTTTTCATTTCATTGTCAAAGCTGATTTCTGTATCATTCATATCTCCGTCTTTCGGATGAACATTTGTACTGCCTACATCGCCCTGAGCACCGCATATGAGCATACTCTTAACACCGTCAAGTGCCTTATCCAGAGTTCTTCTCATCCAGCCTGCCCAGTCTGAAGATATAAGGTCGCCGTTTACTGTATCAACATGCAAGCCGTAATTTACAATAACAATACTTTCCCCACCCTCACGGTCAAATCTTACAACATTAACTCGTTGGTCAAGCTCGCCGATAGGATGGTCTATATTAGGGTCATTAACAGGAGGGCAAGTCATTGTTGTACCGTCCTTCATTTTATATCTTCTTATGTAGGCAACTCTTTCAGGTGCCCATCCAACTATATAGCCCATTTTAGCAGGCTTAAGGTCAAGCTCTGCCAGCTTTACCGCATCACTTATTCTTACTTCAAGGAAATCATAGTAACGCTGTAGTTTTTCCTCTTCCTCGGGAGGATTCATTCCACCCAGCAAAGGTCCCGGACCGGTGTGTGTATGAGTAGCACTCAAAAATACGTTTTCCTTTTTTATACCTGTATTCTTTTCAATTGTTTCTATGAATCTGTCAATATAATTTTTATTTATAAAACAACTGTCAACACTTATTACTGCAATCTTAGTATCATCACACGACATTACAATTGCACTGACTTCAAGGTCATCTAAAAACCCTTTTGCAAATCTTGGAATATAATAACCCGTAACGCTTATACCAAGCGGTGGATTAATATTAGCTTTTCCATAACCTACTTTTAACTTATTCACAAGCAATTCCTCCAATATTAAAATTTACAAATTTCGCCGCCAACCATAACCTGTTGTACATTAAATTTGTCATCAACAAAAACCAAATCTGCCACTTTACCTACTTCAATGGACCCGATTTCATCATCCATACCAATAACCTTTGCAGGATTAAGTGACGCCATTACAAATGCCTGTGCTATACCGCAATTTGTATGCGACATAATATTTCTGCAAGCCTTGTCCATAGTAAGCCTACTGCCTGCAATTCTGCCCAAATGATTAAAACTGATATCAGTCACATGTGCATATTCTTCAGGGTTTTTTCCATCATAGTTTGTGCTGTCTGTAATAAGTACAACACGGTTTATCCCCTTATTCTTTACAATCATACGCTGCAGGTCAGAATGAACGTGTACACCGCAGGAATCACTTATAAGCTCTGCATACATTTCAGGGTCAGCCATACAATATTCATCAGGTCCATAGCCACGTAAGCCTCCTGAATCTCCTGTTATTCTTCCCGTAGCATTCATAAGATGTGTAGTAAGCTTTGGTCTGTACTTTGTGCCAAGATTACGGATATCCTCCGGTGTAGCTTCACTGTGTCCTACGGAAAAAACAACATTTGGGTTAACCTTTCGTGCATATTCAACAAATGGCATAATACCCTCTCGTTCAGGTGCAATAGACCATAATTTTACTGCATCACCCAATTCGTCAACAATAGGCTTATACTGTTTTTCATCTATTTTACCTTTGTACCATGTATCAGTATTTTTCCAGGCACCATGGTTTGGATTCATATATGGCCCTTCCATATTAATACCCTTTATATTCTTAACAGTCCCCATAGCTTCTTTTACATTGCGTATTCCCTGCAATGTTTCCTCGTATGTATACTCACCGGACCAGGTTGCCAGAATACTTGTTTCACCATGCTTTAAAAAATGAGCTGCAACTTTTTCCGGCTCATCAAATAATCTTTGACCTACTCCACCGTGAACGTGTATATCCACAAAGCCGGGCCCTACATATGCACCATTTGCATCTACAATCTCTGCTCCATCAGGAATCTCAATATTACTTAGCCTGTCGGCTTTTACAATTTTATCATCTTCAATGACAATTCCGCCATCCCATATTATACCGTTTTCAAGTACAACATTTGCGTTTTTAATCACTTTTATTTTTCCTGTCATAAATTACACCCCTTGTTAAAATCTGTTAACACACTTGTATTATACAACTATAAATTTAATATTGCAATAAAAAATTAGAAGGGAATGTAAAAAAAGGATTTTTTACATTCCCTCAGACCGTCGAAAAAGTCGTTCTACCGCAAGTAATTAATTTTACATTGTAGGGACAGATGTCCTCGGCTGTCCGCAAAATCAAATTATAAAATCCCAAGGAAAACATCGAGTTTTCCTTGGGATTACTTGCTTTTTGCC
>JAZQIO010000086.1:0-2650 GCA_045541135.1 Clostridia bacterium | reverse complement strand
AAAAGCAAATAAGGAATACCATGGAGCAACAGTTCCGGGAGAAAAAGCACAAATGGATATTAAGTATGTACCAACTGAATGTGTGCCTGAAATTATGCGGGAACAAGGTGAAAAGTATTATCAATATACAATAATTGATGAAGCAACAAGTTTAAGGTATTTGTATTGGTATAATAGCAAAGATAGCTACAATGCAGTAGATTTTGTAAAGAGGGCAAGAAAATATTTTCCATTTGAGATCAAAATGATTCAGACGGACAATGGAAGAGAGTTCACAAATAGATATGTAAATACAAAAGCCATATCAGAATTAGACAAATATCTTCAAAAAGAAGGTATAAAGCATAAACTAACAAAACCTGCGACACCGTGGCATAACGGAAGAGTGGAACGCAGCCATAGAACAGATGATAAATTCTTTTATTCAAAACTCAGCTTCTATAGATTGGAAGACCTAAGAGAACAGGGAAAGGTATGGCTGAGAAAGTATCAAAATATGTACCAAAGAAAATACAAGTATTTATCACCAATGGAAGTATGGAAAGAATATAAATCAACAGGGTTACACCCCATATACAAAGATAAAGCAAATTCCTCGGAATGTAAATAGCAAGGTGAATGCTACGCACTATTGACATTCCTCCTTGTATTATATAAATATAGTTTAAATATCCATTTTTACGGATATATGCTATACTGTGTTTAGATACTGTGGATTAGTTCATTCCTCCTACCACTTGATGGTTTCGGTTAGGCTCTAACCACAGTCTCTTTGTACAGTTGTTAATCAGTTAGATACCGCATGACGGTTTATTTAGAACAAGGTTACAATCGCAAAGTGCCCTGTGGGTCTAAACAGTATCAAAATTTATTGAAATGAGGTAGTTTTATGATTTACGCAGGAATTGATGTTGCAAAAGACAAGCATGATTGCTTCATCTGCAATTCAGATGGCAAAGTGCTTTTTAATGCCTTTACCTTTCCCAACAATATGCAAGGTTTTGAAGAACTTTATCAAAGAATTAAATCTGTTTCAGAAGATTTAAGCAAAGTAAAAGTAGGGCTTGAAGCCACAGGACATTACTCATACAATCTTCTTGGGTTTCTTCTTGATAAAGGTCTGCCAACCTTTGTTATCAATCCACTTCATGCCAATCTGTATCGGAAAAGTCTTACTCTTAGAAAGACTAAAACAGATAAGGTTGATGCCCATACTATCACTATGATGTTAATGTCTGATGTGAACTTAAAGTCCTACTCAAATACATTATATCACAATGAAGAGTTAAAGTCACTAACAAGATACAGATTTGATAAGGTTCAAGAAAGAGCTAAACTCAAGACATCAATAGCAAGACTTGTTAATATACTTTTTCCGGAACTCGAAAAACTCGTTCCAAGACTACATATGAAGTCTATATATGCTCTTTTATCAGAGTTCCCTTCAGCTCATCGCATTGCAGAGGCTCATCTTACAAAGCTCACAAACTTACTTTATGAAGCTTCAAAAGGTAGATACAACAGAGATGTTGCTATCCGCTTTCGTGAAGCTGCAAGAAATTCTATCGGTTCAGTTATGCCCGCTAAATCACTCGAATTAAAGCATACAATAAAACTCATAAGTGAATTGGATACAGAAATTAATGAGATTGAAGAAGCTATTAAATCCATAATGGATGAAATTAACTCGCCTATTCTCAGCATTCCCGGTATCAGCTATCGTATGGGTGCTATGATTATTGCAGAAATCGGTGATTTTGAAAGATTTTCTTCGCCCGATAAAATACTTGCTTATGCTGGATTATCACCTTCTACATATCAATCAGGACAAATGCAGAACTGTTATTCTCATATGGAAAAGCGAGGTTCTCGATATTTGAGATATGCTCTTTTTAATGCAACAAGATTTGTTTGCCATTGGGATTCAGCTTTTGGTGAATATCTTGCTAAAAAGCAGAGCGAGGGCAAGCATTACTATGTTGCTGTATCACATGCTGCTAAGAAGCTTGTGCGATTGATTTACCATTTAGAGAAAACAGGTCAGCTTTACAAAACAGTTTAATCTTTCATTTCAATATTTTTTAACGAGCAACTTTCGTTGCTCTATTTGTCATGTAATTTTCAATATTCAACTGATTTTTTTGCCTTTCTATATTTTTTTGAGAATTTTCATTTTTTCTCTTGACATTTAATAGTTAGTCTTATTGGTCTGTTTTACACTATAAGTTTAGCACGATTTCAGGGCTTTTTCTACTGTATTTTTGTTGGTTTGCATATATTTTTGTTGGTTTTGAGGCCATGATATAGTCATTTTCCATACAAAAATATATAATCCGAAATTTATATATTTTCTTTTTATTCCATTCTTTTTTGCAAAAAAGGAAGCATCTGAATCAAACAGATACTATCGTTTGTATTCAGGTATTTCCCAAACTCATGCAAAACTCATATATCAGAGGGATTTAATATATTTGTTTTGAAAAATTAACCTTTTTGAGCAAATTCGGGATTTAATTATAGCCCGATTTATGCTACCATTAACACATAAAGCTTAACATAAGGAGGAGCAAAACCATGACAGACCGAAGAAAAGTTTTAGACTTATTTGAAGAACAAAAAGAATTTATGGAAGAAAAAATAAATTTAGGTA
>JAZQIO010000085.1:0-2121 GCA_045541135.1 Clostridia bacterium | reverse complement strand
GTTTTTTCAGTCTGTCCCATATTCTACTCCTTTTCGCTACCTAGACTATTTTGTTTCCTTATGCATTGTATGAGTCTTACAGAATCTACAATACTTTTTGGTTTCCATTCTGTCCGGATGAGCTTTTTTGTCTTTTGTCGTATTATAATTACGACGCTTGCATTCTGTGCATGCTAATGTAATTCTTGTACGCACAACTTCCACCTCCGTTTAAAATTCATTGTTTGTTACCGCCCTAAAAAAGGGCATAAAAAAAAGACCTACTTCTAAGCCTCACCAATATAGCACAATAGTTTACAGTGCGTCAATACTTTTTTGAAACTAGTAATGTTTTTTTATAAAACCACAAAATATAGTAGTAAATAAAACATAAAACAAAAACCATCCTATAATATAATAGAAGTCTTTCTTCCATAATGGTCTTTCTTCTATGATAGTCTTTCTTCTATAATAATAGGATGGTTTTGATTGATTTCTTATAAGAATGGGCGCAGCTCGTAAGTCATCTTCGTTTCAAGGTCACAAAGCTTTTCACACATCTGGACACTCTTATCATCCGCAGCTTTGTATTGATTCTGATATTCGCAGAGTGATTTCACTCCCATATTGCAACCGTCCGTCAAAAGATGCGCTGCCTGCTTCGAATCACAGTTCATCATCATCTTGACCTCTGACTGAATCCAAGAGGATGCCTTTGCAATCGGATTTGGCTCCTTGTCTTCTTCACCGATTGTATTGAGCAATCTGTGAATATCCTCTTCCATTTTAATATGTGCCCCATTGTATTTTTGAATAATCGTTTTTAACCTATCATCGGACACATATTTACTAATCTGCTCCATGCTGTCAATTGCCATTTTACAGCCTGCATCGCATTCTTTTAATAATTTTACCGTATCCTGACTTACATCATCTCGTTTCACCATAATTGTCACTCCTTTTGTTTTTCTATCAGTATGTGAAAAAAATCAAAATATATACACATATGAACGCTTTCATAATAGATTGTGTGCAATGCGATAATTGATAAAAATTTAACACTTTTCTTGATTTTCCTATAAAAAGGGAGTATGGTAGTGACTTGAAGAAAATAGTTAACAACCAATTTAATTGCAATACCAGCGGAGGCGAAAAGCAATGTCATTAGAAGGATACGAACAGTTAAAACTTGAAAAGCAATTATGTTTTCCTCTCTATGCAGCAGCAAAAGAGGTAGTTCGAAAATATAAACCATTTTTAGATGAATTAAATTTGACTTATACGCAGTATATTACCATGATGGTACTTTGGGAAAATGAAAGCATGAATGTCAAGGAATTAGGAAGCAAACTTTACCTTGACTCTGGTACACTTACTCCACTTCTTAAGAAATTAGAGGCCAAAGGTTATATCACCCGTTGCCGATGCAAAGAGGATGAAAGAAATTTGATTATCAAAATCACAGAAAAGGGAGAAGCGTTAAAAGAAAAAGCGGCTTCTATCCCAGGTGAAATGACCGAAAAATGGGTAAATCTTTCAAAAGATGAAATCAAGACTACATATCATGCTCTTTATAAATTATTAAGTCAAGTATAAAAACGTTTCATTCAAAAAGGCAGTCACATCATGTGGCTGCCTTTTATCATTTTCGCTATTTAATTTTTACTGAATTTTATCATCCTTTGCATCTTCCTGTACGCCAACATCTGTTGTTGGAGCCTGGTTATTTAAAACCGTCCAAACATCAGCTGGTGCTACGGCGTCTTCGATATTTGTTGACTGGATTGCATAAGCGTTGATTACGATCTCTTTTGTAGTGCCTTCCAAGCCCTGGTCTTCGATGGCATTTACAAACTTAACCTTGTCAAATAATGTAGGTGTTGTAGCATCTTTTGCAAGTTCTGTCATTCCATTTGCTGTACCATATGCATAGAGATAAGTAACAGTTTTCGCATTTTCATCTTTTACTTCTGTTCCTACCTGTACCCATCCTGCTTTAACGCCTGTTGCATATGTGCCATCGTCAAGTTTATGTAACAGAGCAAATAATTCTGTATCTGCAGCATCGTTCTTTGTTCCGTCTGCATTAGCAGTTACGATGTTTGCGTATGGCATAACCACTTCCATAAATACATAAGCACC
>JAZQIO010000084.1:0-4368 GCA_045541135.1 Clostridia bacterium | reverse complement strand
GCCGTCGGGAATATTCGCGACTTTTCGCTCAGAGTCCCTAAAACCGCACGCCGGCAGAGGGAAATGATACGTGCGGTTTTACGGCACAATTACTGCACTTTCGCATACATTTTCTAAACCTCCGCCACAGACTTGTTTTTTCGTGTGAAAGTATGTGCCACAGAATGAGCACTAACAGAAAATCCAAAAACAAAGGATAAATCATTGTTATCAACTTCATCTGCTGAACAATGATTTAAGGGGCTCGCGCAATGGGTTTGCGTATAGCCCCGACCTGCAGTTTTTGGATTTGATAGAAAGAACAAAGTATAAAACTATTAAGTAAAGAATTGTCTTTAAACGGGTCAAGGGCAGAGCCCTTGTCGTTTAGGAGCGCGAGGGAATCGAAACCCTCGCGTTTTGGTTACTTTTGCTACAAAAGTAACCCGTCGGAGACAAAAGAAAAAATACAATACTATTTTCATCAACAAATTTCTGCAAATTACGACATTTGTAGGGGCGTTGCCTCCGCGCCGCCCGAAAAAGCACACAAAATAAACGGGAGGGCATGGAAACCCTCCCCTACGGTATGTTGAAAGGAATATATAAATTCAAAGAAACACAACGTGTTTTCTTCGCGTTGCTACGCATGTGAAATGTTAACCAAAACAAGTTTTGGACATTTCATCATCCACCATAATTTTCAACTTTCCATTTTCAATTTTCCATTAAAAAAAGGCAACCTTTCGAGGTTGTCTTTTCTTTTGGCTGATATGGTTTGTCATTCTGAACGAAGTGAAGAATCTCATATAAACATCGAGATCCTTCGTCTCGCTTTGCTTGCTCAGGATGACAGATAAGGAAGAAAATTATAAAAAAAAGAAATCCGCCGAAGCGGATTTCTACAATCATTATTAATTATTAATTATTCATTATTAACTATTCCCTATTAATACATGCCGCCCATGCCGCCGCCCATACCCGGGTTCATAGCAGGAGCTTCGGGAGCAGGCTTATCTGCAACAAGGCTTTCTGTTGTAAGCACCATAGATGCTACTGAAGCCGCATTTTGAAGTGCACTTCTTGTAACCTTAGTTGGGTCTACAATACCTGCTTCAATCATATTCTGATATTTTTCTTCATAAGCGTTAAAGCCTGTGCCAACTTCGCTTTCCTTAATTTTTGCTACTATAACAGACCCTTCCAAACCTGCGTTTGCCGCAATCTGCTTAACAGGTTCTTCCAAAGCCTTACGAACAATAAGCATACCTGTCTTTTCATCGCCGTTTGCTGTTTCAATAATAGCATCTACTGCAGGAATAGCATTTACAAATGCTGTACCGCCACCTGCAACTACGCCTTCTTCAACAGCAGCCTTTGTAGCAGCCAAAGCGTCTTCGATACGAAGCTTCTTTTCCTTCATTTCTGTTTCTGTTGCCGCACCAACCTTGATAACTGCAACACCGCCTGAAAGCTTAGCAAGTCTTTCCTGCAATTTTTCTTTGTCAAATTCAGATGTGCTTGCTTCATATTCTGCTTTAATTGAAGCAACTCTTGCTTTAATAGCATCCTTATCGCCTGCACCGTCAACGATAATTGTGTTTTCCTTACCAACAACTACCTGTCTTGCACGACCAAGCTGAGTAATCTGTGTTTCCTTAAGGTCTAAAGCCAATTCTTCGGAAATAACTTCGCCGCCTGTAAGGATTGCTATATCCTGAAGCATAGCCTTTCTTCTGTCACCAAAGCCCGGAGCCTTAACAGCAACTGCTGTAAATGTACCGCGTAGCTTGTTAACAACCAATGTAGCCAACGCTTCGCCTTCGATATCTTCAGAGATTATAAGCAGCTTTTTACCCTGCTGAACAATCTGTTCCAAAATTGGAAGAATGTCCTGAATGTTAGTGATTTTCTTGTCTGTAATCAAGATATATGGGTCATCAAGTACAGCTTCCATTTTTTCTGTATCAGTAGCCATATAAGGTGAAATGTAACCTCTGTCAAACTGCATACCTTCAACAACTTCGCTGTATGTTTCAGCTGTTTTGCCTTCTTCCAAAGTGATAACACCGTCGCTTGAAACCTTTTCCATAGCGTCTGCAATAAGGTTACCTACAAATTCGTCAGCGGCAGAAACAGATGCAACCTGTGCAATGTCCTTTTTACCGTCAACCTTTTTGCTGTTAGCCTTAATAGCTTCAACTGCAGCTTCAACAGCCTTTGCAATACCCTTTTTAACTACCATTGGGTTTGCACCTGCTGCAACGTTTTTAAGACCTTCTCTTACCAAAGCCTGAGCCAAAAGTGTAGCTGTTGTTGTACCGTCACCTGCAACGTCGTTTGTCTTTGTTGCAACTTCCTTTACAAGCTGTGCACCCATATTTTCAAATGGGTCTTCAAGCTCAATTTCCTTTGCAATTGTAACACCGTCGTTAGTAATAAGGGGTGCACCGAATTTTTTATCCAAAACTACGTTTCTGCCCTTAGGACCAAGTGTGATTTTTACAGTGTCAGCAAGCTGGTTAACACCGCGTTCTAAAGCCTTTCTGGCTTCTTCTCCGTATAAAATATCCTTTGCCATTTTTGTTTACCTCCAATTATTCAACTATTGCCAAAATGTCCTTCTGGCTTAGAATGATGTATTCATTTCCGTCAATTTTAACTTCTGTGCCTGCATATTTGCTCATAAGCACCTTGTCACCAATTTTAACTTCCATAGGGATAAGCTTTCCGTCTTCAACGGCACCGGGGCCTATTGCCAGAACTTCAGCCATCTGTGGCTTTTCCTTTGCAGTACCTGCAAGGATAATTCCACCCTTTGTTGTTTCTTCACTTTCGAGCATTTTAATTACTACTCTGTCACCTAACGGTTTAATATTCATTCTGTGTCTCTCCTTTCATTGTTAGCACTCTAAGTTGACGAGTGCTAAAACCATGGTTATATAATATCACACTAATTTTTTAAATGCAATACCTTTTTTGTAAATAATATGTTAAATTACCTTAATTTTTCAATTAAACACACTGCGTAGGAGGATATCCCCTCACCTCTGCCCTCAAAACCAAGCTTTTCTGTTGTGGTAGCCTTAACGCTTATGTTTTCCACATCTGTTTCAAGAGCCTTTGCAATATTTTCCCTCATTATATTAATATAAGGTGCAAGCTTTGGAGCCTGCGCCACAACAATGCTGTCTACGTTAATTATAGCATAATTTTCCTTTTTTAATACCTCATTTACCTTTTTTAAAAGAAAAATGCTTGAAATATCCTTAAATTCTGCAGAGGTGTCCGGAAAAAGCTTTCCAATGTCACCCTTTGCGAGTGCACCGAGTATTGCATCCATAATGGAATGTACAAGTACGTCTGCATCGGAATGTCCAAGCAAGCCTTTTTCGTAGGGTATTTCCACACCGCCTAAAATAAGCTTTCTGCCCTCTGTAAGCTTGTGTACGTCGTAGCCGTTACCTATTCTCATTTTTAGCTCTCCTTTGCAAGCAGTGAGGCTACAATTTCTATATCCTCCTGCATAGTTACTTTTATGTTGGTGCGGTCGCCCTCTACCATAGCAACCTTTACGCCGATGCTTTCCAACAGCATACAGTCGTCTGTTGCACTTTCCGTATTACCCTCGTTGTAGGCCTTTAGCAAAAGCTCTTTTTCAAAAACCTGAGGTGTTTGTATTGCCCAAAGCATTTCACGGCTTACGGTTTCGGTTATAGTGCCGTTTTCATCAACTTTTTTAAGTGTATCCGTTACAGGGCAACCAAGTGCCGCCGCACCTGTTTCCATAGCTTTTTTTACGGTTTTTTCAATATGTTCAGGCTTTATGCAGGGACGTACACCGTCGTGAATTGCAACAATTTCACCCTTTGCACAGTTAAGACCGTTTTTTACGGAATCTGTACGTGTGGCACCGCCCTTTACAATTTCCGTTACCTTGGATATTTCAAATTCCTTTGCAATATCCCACATTATAAGAATGTCCTCTTCTTTTGTGACAATAACAATTTCGTCAATTATATCCGTATTTTCAAAAGCCATAAGAGTATGTGCAACAACGGGCATATCACCAATTTCAATAAGCTGTTTTCTTTTTTGTATTTTCATTCTTGTACCGCTTCCTGCCGCAACAATAATTGCGGAAACGGTTTTTCTTTTCTTCGAAAAATCAAACAAGACACTCACCTCTTTTAATGCACGAAGTGCAATTCATGAGCCATAAGGCTCAATTCATGAAATAAACTATTTCAATTCATTGATTTCATCTTGGATGAAATCATTCTACCACAATTTAAATAAAGTAGCAATACATATTTTAATTTGATAAATCCAAAATAATACAGAGGTGATTTATTTTGGCAATATCTTTTATAAGAACAGTAATTTTAT
>JAZQIO010000083.1:0-23042 GCA_045541135.1 Clostridia bacterium | reverse complement strand
GTTTTAGGGACTCTGAGCGAAAAGTCGCGAATATTCCCGACGGCTCAATTACAAACTAAGCTATTACTTTTTCTTACCGACAGAGCCGACTTGAAGTTTTTTGGGTACTTTTTCCAAAAAAAGTACCCCGTCGGAGACATAAAAAGGATAGCAATTATATTGTAATTACTATCCTTAACAGTACATCTCTTACTCTGTGTTTTATTTTTTTATATCTTACAAACGAATGATACCCATTCTCCCTCTTCAAGCTCTTCTACTATTGTATAGCCCTGCTTTGCAAATGCTTTTTTAACATCTTCCTTACGGTCAACAATAATACCTGAGGAAATAAACACGCCGTCATCGGCAACAAATTGCTTAACATCTCCGCAAACGCCTATAATAACATCTGCAATAATGTTTGCAACTATAACGTCATATTTGCCCTGAGCTTCGTCTACCAAGTTACCACGTTTTATTGTATACTGAGGTTCTTTGAAGTTGTTCATTGCACCGTTTTCAATTGCAACCTTTACTGCAACAGGGTCAATGTCCACACCTGTAACCTCTTTTGCACCTATAAGAAGTGATGTAATGGAAAGTATTCCGCTTCCGCATCCTACATCAAGCACCCTTGAATTTTCATTGATATACTTTTCAAGATGTTCCATACACATACGGGTTGTTTCGTGTGTACCTGTGCCGAATGCCATACCCGGGTCAAGCTCTACTATAATATCCTTTTCCTGCTTTTCGTACTCTATCCAGGAAGGTTTTATAACAAGGTTTTTCCCCACACGTATAGGATGGTAATACTTTTTCCAGTTGTTTGCCCAATCGTCTTCATTTACGGAAATAACTTCAACCTCAGCATCCTGCGGCAACATAATTTTAAGCTGTTCTACTACAGCCAATACATTTTCATTTGTTTCCATATAGCCGCTTATGCTTACAACGGTTTTATCCTTTTTAAGAAGCTCCTCGTCAACATAATCCCACGGACAGGTGTCAATATCCGAAAAGTCCTCTATCATAAGTCCGCCGAAAAAGTCCATGGCAGTCATAACTGCTGTTGCATTGTCGGCATCCTCCTGTTTAACGGTAACCTTAATCTGATTATAATCGTTCATTATTTCATTTTTTCCTTGATTTTTTCAAGGAATCCTTTCTTCTGCTGAAAATTTTCAAGGCCTAATGAATCGCCGAATTCCTGAAGCTTTTTCTTTTGCTTTGAATTAAGCTTTTTAGGAACTTCAACCAAAATTTTCACATACTGGTCGCCTCTGCCGCTTCCGCGAAGCTTTTCCATACCCTCACCGCGAAGTCTGAAGGATGTACCGTTTTGTGTACCCTCCGGAATTTTAAGCTTAACCTTACCGTGAAGGGTTGCAACCTCTATTTCGGCACCTAAAGTTGCTTCAATAAATGTAATAGGCATTGTGCAATGTACATCGTAGCCGTTACGTGTAAAAATTTTGTCGGGTTTTATTAAAATTGTAAGGTAAACATCACCGCTTGGACCACCGTTTTTACCTCTGTTTCCCTCACCGCGAAGTGTCATTGTCTGACCGTGGTCAATACCTGCAGGAATTTTAACGCTAATTTTCTTTGTCTTTCTTTCCTGACCGCTACCGCCACATTTGGAACATCTTTCCTTTATAATTTTACCGCGGCCTCCGCAATTAGGGCATGTAGTGGTAGACTGCATCATACCAAGCATTGTGCGTTTAACAACGTTAACCGTACCTCTGCCCTGACAGTTTGAACAGGTTTCAGGTGATGTGCCCTTTTTAGCACCGCTTCCGCCACATTCTTCACAGTTTTCATATCTGCTTATGTTAAGTTCAACAGAAGTTCCCTTTGCAGCTTCTTCAAAAGAAAGCTGAATGGTCTGTTCAATATCCGCACCTCTTTGAGGCCCGTTACGTCTTGCAGATGAAGAAGATCCTCCGCCGAAGAAGGAACCGAAAATATCTCCAAGGTCAACATCCATACCACCGAATCCGCCGCCAAAACCGCCGAATCCACCGCCGCCAAAGCCGCCCTGTTCATCAACACCGGCGTGGCCGAACTGGTCGTATTTAGCCTTTTTATCACTGTCGCTAAGTATTGCATACGCCTCGTTAACTTCTTTGAAGTTAGCTTCTGCCTGCTTGTCATCGGGATTTAAGTCCGGATGATATTTTTTTGCAAGCTTTCGGTATGCTTTTTTTATTTCATCATCTGAAGCACCCTTGGAAAGCCCAAGGACTTCATAATAATCTCTTTTATTTGCCAAATTTCTCACCTCTAACCACAACAAACAAGTCCGCTTAGGACTTGTTTATTGTATATGGTTTTAAAATTTATTTATTATCATCATCAACAGTATACTCAGCATCTACTGTATTGTCATCATTAGGAGCTGACTGCTGAGCACCTGCACCCATATCAGGAGCACCTTCCTGTGGTTGTGCCTGCTGATACATTTTTGTAGCAATTTCGCCGAATTTCTTTTCAAGGTCTTCGGTTGCAGCCTTAATTTTTTCAGTATCTTCTGTCTTAAGAGCATCTTTAACCTTGTCAATTTCTGTCTGGATTGTAGCCTTTTCTTCAGCAGAAATTTTGTCGCCGATTTCGCCAAGAGCCTTTTCGCTCTGGAACACAAGACCTTCAGCCTTATTCTTAACTTCAACCTTTTCCTTTGCCTTTTTATCTTCTTCAGCAAATTTTTCTGCATCTTCAACAGCCTTGTTGATTTCTTCTTCAGAAAGGTTAGAGCTTGCAGTAATAGTAATCTTCTGTTCAGCGCCTGTACCAAGGTCCTTAGCTGAAACGTTAACAATACCGTTAGCGTCAATATCAAATGTTACTTCAATCTGCGGTACACCACGTGGTGCCGGAGCGATACCTGAAAGCTCGAAGTGACCAAGTGACTTGTTGTAAGCTGCCATTTCTCTTTCACCCTGCAAAACGTTGATTGTAACGCTTGGCTGGTTGTCGGAAGCAGTAGAGTATATTCTGCTCTTCTTTGTAGGAATTGTAGTATTTCTGTCGATAATCTTGTTGCAGATACCGCCTTCTGTTTCAATACCAAGTGAAAGTGGTGTTACGTCCAAAAGAAGTACGCCCTTAACGTCACCGCCAAGTACACCGCCCTGAATAGCAGCACCCATAGCAACACATTCGTCAGGGTTGATACCCTTTGTAGGCTCTTTGTCTATAATTTTCTTAACAGCTTCCTGTACAGCAGGAATACGTGTTGAACCACCAACAAGCAAAATTTTGCTGATATCGGATGCTGAAAGACCAGAATCACGAAGAGCGGTTCTTACAGGTTCCATTGTAGCTTCTACAAGGTCTGCTGTAATTTCATCAAACTTAGCTCTTGTAATTGTAATGTCAAGGTGCTTAGGACCTGTAGCATCTGCTGTAATAAATGGTAGATTTACATTTGTTGAAGTTACGCCTGAAAGGTCAATTTTAGCCTTTTCAGCAGCTTCTGTAAGTCTCTGAAGTGACATTTTGTCATTTCTTAAATCAATGCCGTTTTCCTTTTTAAATTCTTCTGCAAGATAGTTAACGATTTTGTTATCAAAGTCGTCACCACCAAGACGGTTGTTACCGCTTGTAGCCAAAACTTCAAATACGCCATCAGCGATTTCCAGAATAGATACGTCGAATGTACCGCCACCAAGGTCGTATACCATAATCTTTTCATCGTTGTCCTTATCAAGACCGTAAGCCAAAGCTGCAGCTGTAGGTTCGTTGATAATTCTTAAAACTTCAAGACCTGCAATTTTACCGGCATCCTTTGTAGCCTGACGCTGAGAGTCATTAAAGTAAGCAGGAACAGTAATAACTGCCTGTGTAACAGTTTCGCCAAGGTAAGCTTCAGCATCAGCTTTTAGCTTCTGCAAAATCATTGCAGAAATTTCCGGTGGAGAAAACTTCTTGTCGTTAACGTCAACACGTCTGTCAGTACCCATATCTCTTTTGATTGAAGAAATTGTACCGTCAGGGTTTGCAACAGCCTGACGCTTTGCAATCTGACCAACAAGTCTTTCGCCGTTTTTAGAAAAAGCAACAACTGATGAAGTTGTTCTTGCACCCTCTGCGTTAGGAATTACAACAGGCTCGCCGCCTTCCATAACCGCTACGCAAGAGTTTGTTGTACCCAAGTCAATACCTATAATTTTTGCCATAATAAATCATCCTCCAAAATTAGTTTGCAACCTTTACGGTTGAATGTCTTATAACTTTATCTTTATATTTGTAGCCTTTTATAAATTCTTCGACTACGATTTCTTCACCCTCTATTGATTCATCATCAACGTGCATTACTGCATTGTGAAGGTTAGGATCAAATTTTTCACCCTCTGCCTTTATTTCCTCAACTCCTATATTTGTAAGAGTTTCAAGGAACTGTCTTTCAACAAGTCTGATGCCCTCTAAAAGCTGTTTTGCATCATCACTTGTAACCTCTACTGCAGTAGCTCTTGCCATATTATCCACAAAAGGCAGAATTTTTTCAATAACCTCTGCAACAGAGTTTGTATAAATTTGTATTTTTTCCTGTGCAGTACGGCGTTTGTAGTTGTCGTATTCCGCCGCAAGTCTTAAGTATTTGTCATTAAGCTCTGCAACGGGGTCGGTTTCTTCAACCTCAACCTCTTCTGCTGTTTCTTCAACATTTTCCTGTTCCAATTCTTCGGTATTTTCTGCTGTATTTTCCTTATTCATCGTCTTCGCCTCCTTCAGGTAGCAGATGTTCAAATTGCTGTGTTAAAAATTCTATATTTGAAACCGCCTTTGAATAGTTCATTCTGGTCGGTCCTACAAGCCCGATTATGCCATAGCCCTTGCTTCCTGCATTATATGGTGAAAGCACTATTGAACAGTCTTTAAGTTCAAGAACATCGTTTTCATCACCTATAATGATTTTAACCTTTTTGTTTTCGCCTAATGCAATAGCCTTATGAAGATTGTTTTTATTATCCAGAAATTCCATAAGTTCTTTTGCCTTTGATACATTACTGTATTCGGGAAAGCTTAAAAGATTTGTAACACCCTTTGTAAACACTTCGGAATCGTCAAGGGATTCTATACACTCATTTATAAAATCCAGAATACTCATCAGTATATTTTTATGCTCCTGCATACCGTCCTGGATTTCGGTGATTTTTGAAAGATTAATTTTATCCGATGTAAGACCTACAAGCTTTTCGTTAAGCATTGAAGAAATTTTCATACATTCCTCAGCACTTATTTCAAAATCAAAGGAAATCTTTTTGTTCTTTACTGCATTTTTGTCGGTAACAACAATAAGTAAAGCAGTGTGCTCGTCAACAGGCACCATATGAAAGTTTTTAATGTAGCCCTGGTTAGTGCCCGGCGAAAAACCTATTACCGTATAATTTGTAAGCTTTGAATATATGTTTGCAATTTCCTGAACCATACTGTCTATGTTACCAATCTGAAGCTCCATCATAGACTGCATTTTGGAAAGCTCGTTGTTTGACATTTCATACTGTGTCATAAGCTTATCAACATACACTCTGTATCCCATACTTGTGGGAATACGTCCGGCAGATGCGTGAGGACTCACCAAAAGTCCCATTTCTTCCAAATCTGCCATTTCGTTACGGATAGTTGCAGAACTGATACTCATATCCGCAAGCTTTGCGATAGTTCTTGACCCCACAGGCTCTGCAGTTTCAATGTAACTTTCGATTATTGCGCCCAATATTTTTCTTTTTCTTTCACTCAGCTCCACAAACTCGCCTCTTTTCTGTTAGCACTCACCGAGGTCGAGTGCTAATCACTACATATAAGATACACCTAAAATATATTTTTGTCAATACCCTTAACAAATTATTCACAAATAAAACAAATTTATTTCAAATATATTCCGACAACATATTGAAAAACACAAATAAAAGTGATAAAATAAGCTTACATTATATTTAATTGGAGGAAATAAAAATGAAAAAGAGACTTCAGGGAATAATCATCGGCATTATAATAGGCGTTATGGTTTCAGGTGTTGTTACACTTGCAAAAACCGGCACGGAAGCTATAAATGCATGGTATTCAAACATTAAAATATGTGTAAACGGTGAATACATTACACCTACCGATGCAAACGGTAATGCAGTTGAACCGTTTACAGTAAACGGTACTACATATCTTCCTGTACGTGCTATAGGCAATGCTTTGGGTATGGCTGTAGACTGGGATAATGATACAAAAACTGTTTTCCTTGGTGAAAAGCCTGCAACGGAAAATGTAGCAACAGATACAACTTCCACTATTGACAAGTACATTGCAGAAGCTATGGATGCCGGTATGAGGGAATACATAGATTCAATGAAAAAAGAAGGTGTAACGCTTGAACTTTCTTCAAGAGGTAACTCTTTGATATATGCGTGCACAATTGACATTTCTCTTTCAACCGAGGAAATTGAAGAAGCTGCTTTGACACTTGAAGAAAGCCTTGTCGGCTTTGATGCAAGTGCTGATGCAATCTTTGCCGAATGTGCGGAAATTCAGTCTGTAATCGTTATATACAAAGATGCAAACGGTACAATTATATTAGAAAAAGAATTTAACCGATAAGCCAAAGGGAGATGTGCCTGTTTTTACACATTGCTGTTCAAAACCGTTTTCGAAAACGTGCAATTTTAGGCACGTCCCCAAAATTCACTAAACACGGACGAAATCCGCAGGGTATTACACCCTGCGGATTTCTTGTGTGGTAGCAACTTTGAAACAGAGTCACACATTTTTATGTAAAAATTAAAAAAGTGTGCAACCACAAGAGTCGCACACCGAAAAATGCACTACTCTTGTTATTGTTACCACACAATCACAATCATACACCATAAACAAGTGAACGAAAATAGAGTGTACATTTTTACCAAAATAAAAAGTCACCCGCCTATGGCACTATTAAATTGTGATTATGTGGTAATTGTATTATAACATACTATTTCGAATTATGCAATATTTTTTTCAAAAAAAGGAACGCAAAGCGTTCCTTCCACAATTATTAATTATTAATTATTCACTATTCATTAAATAAACTCACACATTACGGAATTTGAAACACTGAGCCCATCTTTTGTAAGTCGGCAATTTTCGCCAACCTCTAAAAGTCCCAAATCCGTAAACTTTTTAATTTGTTCCTTATACTTTTTTCGAAAATCTACATTATATATACGTTTAAATTCTTCAATGTTAAAGCCTTCAACCATACGAAGTCCCAAAAATATATGCTCTGCCATTGCATCGGCTGTTGTAAGTATCTCCTTTGAAACAACATTGTTTTTAATGTATTCAAAAACATCGTAAGTATTCTGATAACGTACATCGTTATACATACCGCTTGCACCGCACCCGAAGCCAAGATAATTTTCACGCTTCCAATATTTTACATTGTGCTTACATTCACATCCATCCAATGCAAAATTTGAAATTTCGTAGTGGTTATAGCCTTTGGATTTCAATAAATCCGCTGCACCGTAGTACATTGCACGGTCGGTTTCCTCATCAGGCAATTCCAGATCAAGTTCATAAAATGGAGTACCCTCCTCCACTATAAGTGAATATGCGGAAATGTGTGCAGGTTTTAAATCAACTACCTTATTTAATGTATAAAGCCACTTATCCAAAGTCTGCTGATGAAGGGAAAACATCAAATCTACGTTTATGTTGTCAAACCCCGCTTTTTTGGCATCTTCGTATGTCTTTAAAAACATATCAAAGGTATGGATTCGTCCCAAAAACTTAAGCTCGTCATCATTTGCAGACTGCAAGCCTAAGCTTATGCGATTAACACCTGCATTTTTAAGCTTTAAAAAACCTTCATAATCAATTGTTGCAGGGTTGCACTCCACGGTAAATTCAGCATTGTCAAGTGTAAATTTGGACTTTACGGCTTCAACAACCTTTATTAAATTGGAAATTTTAACGGCGGTGGGTGTACCGCCGCCGAAAAATACTGTATCAACTTTATCTGTATACGTGCTACTTTCAATTTCACTTACAAGTGCATTGATGTAGTCATTCTCCAGACACCAATTTTGTGCCGAGGAATTAAAATCACAGTATCTACACTTGCTTTTGCAGAATGGAAAATGCACATATATACCAAGCTTTTCGTTAATCAAGTTTAAGCACCGACATAAACGCCTCCTGAGGCACTTCAACAGAACCCACCTGACGCATACGCTTTTTACCTTCCTTCTGTTTTTCCAAAAGCTTTTTCTTACGGGTTATATCACCGCCGTAGCATTTTGCCAATACGTCTTTACGCATAGCCTTTACTGTTTCACGGGCAATAATCTTGTTTCCGATTGCCGCCTGAATTGGAATTTCGAATAACTGACGGGGAATGGCCGCCTTTAGCTTTTCCGCAATCTTTCGACCACGGTCGTATGCTCTGTCCTGATGAACAATAAGGCTTAGAGCATCTACCATTTCACCGTTTAAAAGCATATCAAGCTTAACAAGTGGTGCACGCTTGTAGCCGCAAAGTTCGTAGTCAAAGGAGGCATAACCCTTTGTACGTGATTTTAAGGCATCGAAAAAGTCGTATATAATTTCATTAAGCGGCAACTCATAATGTATAGAAACTCGTGTGTCGTCAAGGTATTTCATATCTATAAAAATACCGCGTCTTTCCTGACAAAGCTCCATAATGTTACCTGTGTAGTCAGTAGGTGTCATTATGTTTGCACTTACAAAAGGCTCTTCCATATAGTCTATTTCGGAAAGTGAAGGCAAGTTTGTAGGATTTGCGACCTCTATCATTTCACCGTTTGTTTTATATACATTATATATAACGCTTGGTGCAGTTGTAACCAAATCAAGATTAAATTCACGTTCCAGTCTTTCCTGAATAATTTCCATATGCAAAAGTCCAAGGAAGCCGCAACGGAAACCAAATCCCAAAGCAACGGATGTTTCCGGCTCGTATGAAAGGGAAGCATCGTTAAGCTGCAGTCTGCCCAAAGCCTCACGCAAGTCGTCATATCTTGCACCGTCTGCAGGATAAATACCGCAGAACACCATTGAATTCACTTTTTTGTAACCGGGCAAAGGCTCTTTACACGGCTTGTCGGCATTTGTAACAGTATCACCAACCTGAGTATCCGCAACGCTCTTCATGCTTGCGGCAATGTAGCCAACTTCACCGGATTTAAGCTCTGCTGACGGTGACATACCGTTAGGGTTAAGATGTCCCACTTCCACAACGTCAAAAACCTTGCCGTTTGCCATCATCTTAATTTTCTGTCCCGGCTTCAGTGAACCGTTAAACACACGGCAGTAAACAATAACTCCCTTGTAAGAATCATAATAAGAATCAAAAATAAGTGCCTGCAAAGGTTCTTCAACATTACCCTTTGGTGCAGGAATATTTTTAACAACTGACTCTAAAACATCTTCAATATTAATACCCATTTTTGCAGAAATAAGAGGTGCTTCATCAGCAGGTATACCTATAACATCTTCAATTTCATTTTTAACATAATCAGGTCTTGCACTGGGCAAATCTATTTTATTGATAACGGGAACAACCTCAAGGTTGTGGTCTATTGCAAGGTATGTGTTTGCCAAAGTCTGTGCCTCAATACCCTGTGCGGCATCAACTACAAGTATTGCACCCTCACATGCCGCAAGGCTTCGTGAAACCTCGTAGTTAAAGTCAACATGCCCCGGTGTGTCAATAAGGTTAAGAGTATATTCCTCTCCGTCTTTTGCTTTATATGCAACACGAACTGCACGTGCCTTGATGGTGATACCTCTTTCCTTTTCAAGGTCCATGTTGTCCAAAATCTGTTCTTCCATATCTCTTTCGGCAACAACACCCGTAAGTTCCAAAAGTCTGTCGGCAAGTGTGCTTTTGCCGTGATCTATATGAGCAATTATACAAAAATTACGAATTTTATCCTGATAATCAGCCATATTTACCTCCATAAAAATTACTACATTATAGTATAACACAACTCATAGGTAAATTTCAAACATTTTCTTGACTAAATATAAAAATTTTTATATACTTAACTAAGAGGTGAATAAATGAAGAGTTCAACAATTACTCCATCAAAATTAAACGGTAGAATAGAAATACCCTCCTCAAAGTCGCTGTGCCACCGTGCAATAATATGTGCGGCACTTGCAAAGGGAAAGTCTGTTCTTACAAATATATGTGATTCCGACGACATACAAACAACACTTAACGCCGTAAAATCAATGGGTGCAGAGGTTAAAAACCTTGGCAACGGAAAATACTCCATAGACGGTACAAACACTTTTAAAAACAACGGTGCGTTTAAAATAGACTGTCGCGGCTCAGGAAGTACATTGCGTTTTTTAATACCGCTTGCACTTAATACGCCTGAAGATGTTATATTCACAGGCCGTGAACGTCTGGAAAAACGCTCACTTAAAACATATACCGACATTTTTGACGCATTCGGTTGCGAATATGTTTCAAGCAACAACGATTCACTTCCCATAACTGTAAAAAAAGGTTGTTTAAGCGGTAATATAATAGAACTTGATGAAGATGTAAACAGTCAGTTTTTAAGCGGTTTACTCTATGCACTGCCCCTTGAAAAATACGATACTGAAATTCGTCTTTCGGGCCCCTTTAAATCAAAGGGTTACCTGGATATGACAATAGATATTTTGGAAAAGTTCGGCATAAAAATATATAACCACAAATATATGCTGTTCCGCATAAGAGGAAATCAGACGTATAAGCCCTTTGACTACCGTGCAGAGGGTGACTTTTCACACGCCGCATTTTACCTTGCGGCAGGAGCTTTGGGTAACTTTATAGTTTGCAACGGTCTTAATCTTGAAACAAAACAGGTAGATAAAAATATTATAGATATTATTGAAAAAATGAACGGTCAGGTAGTTGTTGAAAACGGTGCGATTGCCGCAGTACCTACACTTTTAAAGGGTACGGAAATAAATATATCCAAAAACCCCGACCTTCTTCCCGCAATATGTGTTATGGCTACATTTGCACAGGGAGAAACCATTATAACCGGTATTGAATGTGATAAAGAACGTGCCATAAATATTGCAAACCAGCTTAACTCAATAGGTGCCACAATAATAGAACAGCCAAATCGTCTTGTTATTGAAGGTGCAGACAGCATAGCCGGCGGCACTGCAAACACCTGCAACGACCACCGTATTGCTATGGCACTTGCAATTGCAAGCACCTGTTGTGAAAGTCTTGTTTCTGTTGAAGACAGCGAGGCAATAAATAAATCCTACCCTCAGTTTTGGGAACACTTTAAATCTATTGGCGGTAGTTTTGAAGAATGGAATATGAATAAAATCGAATAAAACCATAAATATCCACCCGCATAGCAGGTGGATATTTACATTTTAAATTGCCTTTAATTTCTTTTCTGCAATCTTTTTCTTTCTCTTTTTTCTTGATTTTTCGCTATTGGTCTTAAGTCTGTTCATATAATACTGCTCATCTGCCTTGTCGGCGGTGTACATCATATACTTTGCGGAAATTTTGCCGTCTTTTTCACGACTGAATTTAAGCTTACCCACAAACAGACCGTGTTTGTTGCATCTGCCAATTGTAATATATCGGTCCCCGCTTTGTTTAACCCACGCCTTAAGCTCATTTAAATGCACATCGCAATGAGGACAGCGAAGATTTCTTACCTTGTCGTGTGCAAAAACAGCCTGCTTGTTTGTACAGCCGTAAATAACCTTATAGTTACCGCAGGAAACACGTTTCAAACCGCTTAAATCCGCATTGTTGGAATATTCCTCCAATCCCTTTTCCACATCCAGGAATTCGCAGAGCATAGCAGTATACCTTGCATCGTTAAGTGCATTGTGCACCTCAAGTTCTACCGGGACACCGTAAAATTCCACTACCTTTTCCAAAGCCATAGGTAAATGCTCACCAACAGCCTGCATGGAATAAATAACCTGAAGATTAATCCACCTGCCCATCCACTGAGTATCCAGCTTGTGAACAAGGAGATTTTGCATCATAATACGGGAATCGTCAGGTCCCCATGTAAGAAAAATGTGTTCATCACCACACCACTGCTTAAACTTTTCCACTATTGACAAAAAGTCCTTGCCGTTATTCAGTTGTTTTTGGTCAATACCAGTAAGTTCTTTGACTTTTTTATGGATTTTACGGTAAAAAACAGGCTTTATATCTGCGGCAAAATATTCTAAAACCCGAAAGCTCTCGTCCATTTTAACCGCACCAATCTGTATTATTTCACCGTCAAGCTGTACATTGCTTTTTCTGTTATATCCCGCCTGATTCCACTCAAAGTCCACAGCAATATAGTGCATGTGAATTCTCCTTAAAATTATTTTAAAGTTGCAGCTTTAACTGTATTTTTCATAAGCATTGCAATTGTCATAGGGCCTACACCACCGGGAACGGGAGTTATAGCAGCCGCCTTCTTTTCGCATTCTGCAAAATCAACATCACCCACAAGCTTTTTGTCAGGCAGTCTGTTCATACCAACATCAATTACAACTGCGCCCTCTTTAATCATATCGCCCTTTATAAGCTCGGGAACACCTACTGCAGCAACCAGAATATCTGCCTCACGTGTTACAGCCGCCAGATCCTTTGTGCGTGAATGACAGATTGTAACAGTACCGTTTTTCTGCAGTAAAAGCATAGCCTGTGGCTTACCTACAATGTTACTTCTTCCTACTACCACACAGTTTTTACCCTCAACGGAAATGCCGCTTTCTGCAATAAGCTCCATAACACCTGCAGGTGTACAGGGTAAAAAGTCGTAGTTACCAATCATAATTTTACCTACATTTGAAGGATGGAATGCATCCACGTCTTTTTTTGCAGAAATTGTATTTATTACAGCTTCCTCGTTAATGTGCTTAGGCAAAGGCAACTGTACAAGTATACCGTCAATTTTATCATCAGCATTAAGCTTTTCAACCAATGCCTTTAATTCTTCTTCTGTAGTTTCAGCAGGCAAAGCAAATTCCTCGGAATGAATACCCAACTGCTCACAAGCCTTTTTCTTGTTGTTTACATATATTCTGCTTGCAGGGTTGTCACCTACAATAATTACTGCAAGCCCTACTGTCTTACCTTCTTTTTTTAGGTTTTCCACCTCTATTTTCAGTTCGTCCTTTATTCTTTGGGACACTGCTTTTCCGTCTAAAATCTTTGCCATTTTTGTTTTCTCCTCTCGGTTTAATTAAACATTTTTGTGAATATCCTATTAAATCCTGCCTGTTGGCAGATATTAATGCCTTTTCAACCTGTCTGTAATTTTCAGGATATCTGAATTGTAAAAGTGCCCTTTGCATCTGCTTTTCTTCAAATGTCTTGGGCACATACACAGGTTTCATTGTAAAGGGGTCAAGCTCTGTGTAGTACATACACGTTGATATTGTACCCGGTGTAGGGTAAAAATCCTGCACCTGTTCAGGACTTAACCTATGGTCACGCAGATACTCCGCAAGCATAACCGCATCATTAAGTGTGCTTCCGGGATGCGATGACATCAAATATGGTACAACATACTGATTCATTCCAAGCTTTTTATTTATATTGTAGAATTTGTCAACAAATCTGTCGTACACCTGTTTTCCGGGCTTGCCCATATACTGCAATACGTTATCGGATATATGCTCCGGTGCAACACGAAGCTGACCGCTTACGTGGTGCTTGCAAAGCTCCTCAAAGAAGTCCGTGTTTTTGTCGTAAAGTAAATAGTCATAACGTATGCCCGAACGTACAAAAACCTTTTTTACCCCATCAAGTGAACGTAGCTTTCGCAAAAGCTTAAGGTAATCCCTGTGGTCTATTTTCATATTTTCACAGGGCTTTGGATACAGACACTTTTTACCCGGGCAAGCTATTTTCTTGTCACAAGAGCTGTGCCTGAAATTTGCTGTAGGTCCGCCTACATCGTTTATATAACCCTTAAAATCGGGGTCTTTAATCATAAGCTTTGCTTCTTTTATAATAGATTCGTGACTTCGTGCAGAAATTTTTCTGCCTTCATGAAAGGCTATTGCGCAAAAATTACATGAGCCAAAGCATCCTCTTGAAGATGTAATACTGAACTTTACTTCCTCTATTGCAGGCACACCGCCATCCTTTTCATACATAGGGTGGTATGTTCTCATATATGGGAGCTCGTACACCTTGTCCATTTCCGCAGTTGTAAGTGGTGCGGAAGGCTTATTTACCACAAGCCATCTGTCACCGTGCTGTTGTGCAGTTTTGCCGTAAAATTCATACTGGATTTTACAAGATGTGGCGTATTCTCTTTTATCATCTTTTACTGACTCAAAGCTTGGTATTTCCTTTGCATCCTCAGGTTTTTCACGGCTTATATAACAAATCCCGTCAACACCTGTAATTTCACTTACTGCCTTGCCGCCGCTAAGCAAATCCGCAACTTCAACAATTTGGTGCTCGCCCATACCGTAAATCAGTATATCGGCACGGCTGTCAAACAAAATTGAACGACGTACCTTGTTATCCCAATAGTCATAGTGTGCAAAACGCCTTAAACTTGCCTCCACACCGCCTATAATAATGGGCACATCACCGTAAGCCTCCCGTATTCTGTTACAGTAAACAACCGTTGCCCTGTCGGGACGCATACCCGCTTTTCCACCGGGGGCATAGCTGTCCGTTGACCGTGTTTTTTTGTTAACAGTGTAACGGTTAACCATACTGTCCATATTACCTGCGGAACACAAAAAAGCCAGTCGTGGCTTACCAAGACGCATAAAATCTTCCTTTGTATGCCAGTCGGGAAGTGCTATAATCCCCACAGTGTAGCCTGCATCCTCAAGTACACGGGAAATTATGGCGTGACCGAATGAGGGATGGTCAACATAGGCTTCACCAACCACATACACAAAGTCAAGCTCTTTGATATTTAATTTTTCCATATCCTGTTTTGATACAGGCAGAAAGGTTTTTTTCATATTATAAATCCAACTTTAAATCATTTTCCTTGATCCAACCGATTTTTCTTAAAGGCACCGCAATAATAGGTGTAAGTATTGCAGGCAATACAAATGAAACGGTAATAAGTCCTACCCAATGCATAGGTGTAACCGCTGTACCTGTTGCAAACCAGCCTTCAATAGTACCGATTTGTCCGACAAGTCCGCAGGTACCCATGCCTGATGATACTGCCGCACCGTTCATTTCAAGACCGAATATGCAGGTTGCAATTGGTCCCGTAATTGCAGATACAAGTATAGGTGGAATCCATATGCGTGGGTTTTTAACAATATTGCCCATCTGAAGCATACTTGTACCAATCCCCTGCGCAAAAAGACCGCCCCATTTATTTTCCTTAAAGCTCATTACTGCAAAGCCTACCATTTGTGCACAGCAACCTGCCAAAGCCGCACCGCCTGCAAGACCCTGCAGTGAAAGTGCCGCACATATTGCCGCACTGCTTATGGGTAGAGTAAGAGCAATACCAATTATTACCGCTACTATTATACCCATAAAGAATGGCTGTAAATCCGTTGCCCACATAATTGCCTTACCTACAGCACTTGCCGCATTGCCAATTTGTGGAGCACAAAGCATTGAAAATACAACACCTGTAAATATAGTAACAAAGGGAGTTACGATAATATCAACTTTAGTTTCCTTGCTTACAAGCTTGCCGAATTCTGCCGCAACAATTGTGGCAAACAAAACTGCCAAAGGTCCGCCTGCACCGCCTAATGTGTTTGCCGCAACACCCACAGCCGCAAGTGAAAACAACACAAGGGGCGGACACTTAAGGGCATAACCTATAGCAATTGCCATAGCCGCACCCTGTGCAGATTTTGCATATCCCCCTACTTCAACAAGTACAGGAATGTTAAACTGAGTTCCTATTGTTGAAATAATTGTACCGATAAGAAGTGATGCAAACAAACCCTGTGCCATAGCACCTAAAGCGTCTATAAAATATCTTTTAAAAGAAAACTCTATGTCCTTATTCTTTAAGAACTCCTTAATTTTCATTTTTTCGTCATCTCCTAAAAAAGTATAAACTTACTTCATGATAACACAATATATCACATTTTTCAACATATATTTGATAACTTGCGTGTTATTAAGAAAGTTTTTTATAAAATCCTTGACAAATGGACAAACATAGTGTAAAATATTAACGTCCTTGCGTATGCTTACATACGCCAGAGTCCAGAAGGAGGTGCGAAAAAATGGTTGAAGTAATCAACAAGTACGAGACAATTTTTATCGTAGATGTGACTAAAACTGAAGACGAAGTTAACGCTATCGTTGAAAAAATGAAGTCATTAATCGAATCCAACGCAACACTTGAAAGTGTTGACAGCTGGGGTAAAAGACGTCTTGCTTACGAGATTGACGACAAAACTGAAGGTTTCTATGTTCTTGTAAACTTCGCTTCAAAGCCTGAGTTTCCAAAGGAACTTGAACGTGTTTACGGTATTACCGACGGTATTTTGCGTTATATCACAGTAAGAAAAGATGAAGAGTAAGAGGAGGTAAAAAATATGCTTAACAAGGTTATTTTAATGGGCAGACTTACCCGTGATCCCGAACTTAAGTATACGCCTTCTAACGTAGCAGTATGTTCATTTTCAATCGCGGTTGACAGACGCTACGCAAGACCCGGCGAACAAAGACAGGCAGATTTTATCAACATCGTAACATGGAGAAATACTGCGGAATTTGTTTCCAAGTATTTTACAAAGGGTCAAATGATAAATGTTTGCGGTTCACTGCAGACACGTACATGGGACGATGCACAGGGTGTAAAAAGATATGCAACCGAAGTTGTAGCCGATGAAGTAAACTTCTGCGGTGACAACAGAAACGGTTCTGCTGCTCCTCAGGGAGACAGTATGGGCATGGATCAGGGCTTTGTTGCCAACACACAGCAGGCTCCTGCATCAAACGGTTTTACTCCTGTTGATACAGACGATGATTTGCCATTCTAAAACAACGAAATTTTAAAAGGAGGGTTTATTAATGGCTGAAAAGGAAAGAAACGAACGTCCAATGCGCAGAAAAGCTCGCAAGAAGACTTGCCAGTTCTGCGTTGATAAGGTTACAGATATCGATTACAAGGATGTTGCAAAATTGCGTCGTTATCTTACAGAACGTGCTAAGATAGTTCCTCGCCGTATGAGCGGTAACTGTGCTAAGCACCAGAGACAGTTAACAACAGCAATCAAAAGAGCAAGAATTATTGCCTTGCTTCCATTTACAACAGACTGATAATTATTTTATTAATACAGCATGGGCTTAATGCCCGAAACACAAATTTTATACAGCAGCTAAAAGACGGTCATACAGCAGACCGTCTTTTTTTTCTTGCAAAAACTACAATATATTACGTTAAAAGTGTTGACAAATACTCTATATATAGGGTAAAATATAGTTGAGGTGTTGTATAATTATGAGAGTAATATCAGGTAAATCAAGAGGCACCTCTCTTTATTCGTTGGAGGGTAGCCATACACGCCCTACAACAGACAGAGTAAAAGAGTCTATGTTCTCTATAATAAATTTCAATATTCCCGACGCTCTTGTACTTGATTTATTTGCAGGAAGCGGTGCATTGGGTATTGAAGCCATAAGTCGCGGTGCAAAAAAATGCTGGTTTGTGGAAAATTCAAAACAGGCGGCTGACATTGTTAAAAGGAACATTGAAAAAACAAACAGCAGTGAAAACGCAGTTTTGAAAATTATGGACTTTAAAGCCTTTTTAAACTATGTCGATGAACAATTTGACGTAATTTTACTTGATCCCCCGTACAACAAAAAGATGTGCGATGAGGCAATGAAAATTATTTATGAAAGAAACTTATTAAAAGATAACGGTATTATAATGTGTGAAACGGAATACGGTGAAGTTATAACTACCGATTTTACAAAAAAGAAGGAATACAAATACGGCAAAACCATGCTTTCGGTTTTTGTAAAGGATTGATTTAATTGAAAAACATAGCTATTTATCCGGGTAGTTTTGACCCATGTACAAACGGGCATCTTGATATTATTGAAAGAAGCTCTAAAATTTTTGAAAAAGTTATTGTGGCTGTGCTGGTAAACAGCAGTAAAACACCTACTTTTACCGTAGAAGAACGTATGGATCTTTTAAAGACCGCCACAAAACACATATTAAATGTTCAAGTTATGACCTTTAACGGCTTGCTTGCACAGTTTGCAGAGCAACAAAAGGCAAAGGTTATTATAAAGGGACTTCGTGCGGTTTCAGACTTTGAATACGAATTTCAGATGTCTCTTACAAACAACAAATTAAACCCCAATGTGGAAACATTGTTTATGACTACCAAGTCCGAAAATATGTACTTAAGTTCAAGCATTGTTCGTGAGGTTGCTCGCTACGGAGGTAACATTTCGGGCATGGTGCCTGATGTAATAACAGAAAAAATATACAATAAATTTAAATAAGGAGGATATCAGCATGGAAGGTATGGAAATGCTAGATCAGTTGGAAGATATTATAGAAAGTAGTAAAACAGTGCCGCTTATCGGTAAAGCAATGATAGACAAGGACGAGCTTTTGGACATCATTCAGGAGCTTAGACTTAAAATGCCCGACGACCTTAAACAGGCAAAATGGATTAAGGGTGAAAGACAGAGAATTTTGCTTGAAGCTCAGAAGGAAGCTACAACAATTATAAAAACTGCAGAAGATAAAATAATTTCTATGATTAACGAAAGTGAAATCACAAAGAAGGCAAATGAAGCTGCCGAAGAAATTATCAAAAATGCAAACACTCGTGCAAGGGAAATAAGAAATGCTACAAAGCAGTATATTGATGATGCCTTGCAGGATTCCGAAATGATTTTGGAAAGAACACTCAGCACTCTTCGTGACAACAGACTTGCTATGCAGGAAGCAAACATTAAAAAGCAGGTTAAAATTGACGAACTTGTTGAAACCGAAGCTGCAGAATAATACACAGGGGCATAACATCCTATGAGAATGCGAAAAAAGAAAAACGTACAACAGCGCATTGAAAAATGCGGCAATTATTACGTACAAAATTCTGCCGACTACAAGGGCAAATGGCAGGAGCTTTTCGGCAATTCAAACCCCATACACATTGAGGTTGGTTGCGGTAAAGGTAACTTTATTTCCGGTATGGCTGAAGCTCATCCCGATATTAACTACATTGCCGTTGAGGTTTGCATTGACGTAATGGTTATTGCCGTTGAAAAGGCGTACGAAAAAAATGTATCCAACGTTAAGTTTATAAATGTTGATGCAAGGCTTCTTTGCGACTGCTTTGAAGACGGTGAGTGTGAAAGGGTTTATCTTAATTTCAGCGACCCGTGGCCAAAGAGCGGACATTACAAAAGAAGACTTACTTATAAGGACTTTCTGGAAATTTACCGTCGCATATTAAAAGACGACGGGGAAATTCACTTTAAAACAGATAATATGCATTTATTTGAGTTTTCAATTTGTTCATTTGCTCAGAATAACTTTAAGTTGAAAAATGTATCACTTGATTTACACAACAGCAACTTTGAAGGAAATATTATGACTGAATATGAACAAAGGTTTTCCGAAATGGGGCAACCCATATACAGACTCGAGGCATATTAATTGTAAAACCACTCCACTATTTTGAATTTAAAGTTTATTTTGCTTTTATTTGTAATTACATCGTACTGCTCGTTTGAAAGAGTATTTTCAAGTTTTGCTTCACTTTCTTCGGGCAAAACACCCTTTACGTTTTCGGTAAAGCAAAGCTGTGGGTACAGTACACACCACCAGTTTTTTCCGTTACCCTTTTCAATTACAATTTTAAGAGCATCATAACCACCCTTTGGGAAGCGTACATTTCCGTACTCTTTTGTGGGGAAATCATAATTACCGAAATTTGCGGTTACACTGTATGTGTAGCCGTATTTTTTTACTGTTTTTTCAGCCTCTTCCTCTATTTTATCCAGATTTTCAACTATAATCTTTTTTGTTTCTTCAACATTTTCGGCATCGTCCAAAAGAGGCTCAATATATTTTATTATGTCATCTCTTACCTTTAGCTTAAGGCTTTGGTCCTCTGCGCTATTACTGTTTGCAACAATATGAAGTCTTACCACACTTTTACTTATTCCCTCAACAATGTTACGTGAATATACCTGCAAGGCACTTGTTAAGCACGCACCTGTAATAAGTGATATTAAAAAAATCCTTATTTTCCTCTTAGATAAAATATTTTCAAACATCATAACTACCTCCATGATGTAATTGTTGACATTAAATACACATTTAATTCATAAATAGTAAAGAGGTGGTTTTATGAAGCTGAAACAAATCAATATAGCAGGAGCAATATTCACAATACTTCTTGGTACTCTGTTGCATTTTACCTATGACATTTCTGGAAATTCCGACTTTGTGGCTATATTCAGTGCAGTTAATGAAAGCATCTGGGAGCACTTAAAGCTTATATTTTTTCCTATGATAATTTTTTCACTTGCAGAATATTTTGTATACGGCAAAAAATATGCAAACTTTTGGGCGTGTAAGCTTGTTTCTGTGCTTTCGGGTATGCTTTTTATAACGGTTATATTCTGCACCTATGGGGGTGTTATAGGAAAAAGCAGTGCGTTTTTTAATATTTTACTGTTTATAGTGGCTGTAATTTTTTCATACCTCTTAAATTACAGGCTTTTAAAAGATGGATTTTTAAGCTCAGGACTTTTAAATAAAACAGCAATTTTGCTGATAATTGTACTATTTTTTATGTTCTGGTTTTTTACATTTTATCCTCCTCTTTTAAACATCTTTAAAGACCCTGTAACAAGGGGCTACGGAATTTGATTTTTTTGTTGTTTTTTCTGCAAAATTATGTTATAATATTTGTACATTATTTTGTAGAGGTTAGTATTATGAATAAAAAGATTATGATAATAAGTTCCGAATTTACGGGACGCGGCCACAAAAGCATAACAGATGCGCTTTGTGAACAGCTTAACAAAATTGACGGTGTTGAGGTTTCTGTTTTAGAAGGCTTTAATATGATGGGTAAGGCAGGCATTAAACTAAGTAAGTCATACGGTCCTCTTACACGTACATCAAAAAAAGCATGGGCAATAACATGGAAATTTACACAGCATAGCTTTGACACAATAAACAATGCAATTAAAACTGTTATTAAAAAGAAGTTTATGCACATTATTGAAGAAGAAAAGCCTGATGTAATAGTTTCCGTACATCCTATGTTTGTTGGATGTATACTTAACATAATGGAAAAGAATAACGTTAAAATCCCATTTATAAGTATGTATGCAGACCTTGTTTCAATTTCAAATCTGTGGACAGACCCACGTGCAGACTACAGCATATGCTACACTCAGGAGGCTATTGACTATTCACTTAAAATGGGTATACCCGAAGAAAAGATAAAAAGATTTTCTTTCCCCGTTCGTGAAAGATTCACCTTCGGCAACCCTGTTGCAGGAAGTCAGATTTTCAAGTCCTCTAAAATACCTACCTTCCTTATTATGAGTGGCGGCGAAGGCTCGGGCAATATGATTGACCTTGCAAGAATGCTGCTTAACAACTTTAACTGCCGTGTTAAGGTACTTACAGGCAGAAATGAAGCACTAAGGGAAAAATTTGAAAAACACGAAAAAGAAAAATACGGCGAAAGACTGGATGTATACGGCTTTGTAGATGCAATAGAAGAATTGATGCTTTCAAGCGACCTTGCATTTATGCGTGGAAGCCCTAACACAATACTTGAAGCTATAAACTGCTGTCTGCCGGTTATCATTACAGATGCTCTTCCCGGTCAGGAAGCAGGAAATCCAAAGTATTTTGAAGAAAATCTTTTGGGCTGTCATGCACGTAAAATAGAAGATATAAAGGAAGTTGTAAAGAATCTTTTAGAAAACGATGCAGAAAAACTGCTTGATATAAAAGAACATCAGAAGGCTTTCCGAAACCTTGACGCTGCTAAGGAAATTGCAGAATTCATAGTATCACTTGCATAGCGAAAGATAATAAAAGGAGATTCAAGATAAAAAATGCAAAAATACAAATGCCTACTTTTTGATCTTGACGGCACAATTACAGATTCCTCCGAAGGCATAATAAACTCTATTATTTATGCACTTGAAAAAATGGATGTAACCGTTACAGACAAAGGTGTTCTTAAAAAATTTGTAGGTCCTCCTTTGATGGATTCATACAAAAAATATTTTGGTTTTACCCAAAAGGAAGCAGAGCTTGGGCTTAAGCTTTTCCGCGAATATTTTTCCGAAAAGGGAATATTTGAAAACCGCCTTTTTGATGGGATGTATAACCTTTTAACCGACCTTTATAACAACGGTTATGAGCTTGTGCTTGCCACATCAAAGCCGGACCTGTATGCAGAGCAAATTCTTAAGCACTTTGATATATACAAGTATTTCACACATATCTCTGCCTGCCCTATGGACGAGGCAAACACAACAAAGCTTGATATTATAAAGGCGGCACTTGAAATGACATCCGTCAAAAACAATGATGAATTTTTAATGATCGGAGATACATCATTTGATATTATAGGCGCAAGAATATGCGGAATAGACTCAATAGGTGTTCTCTACGGCACAGATACTGCCGAAGAGCTTAAAAATGCCACATACCTTGCAAAGGATATTGATGAGTTAAGAAGCATTTTAATTTAAAACCATTAAAACCCATAAGTCTTTAACTTATGGGTTTTATTTGTATATAAAAATATTGCAATTCAAAAAATAATATGATACAATAAATATGCCAAATAAATTCTAAATTAAATACGATGATTAAGGCGGTTGGTCATAGGGAGAAATCGGTTTTGGCTTGTTATTTTCCGTTAATACTTCGCAAAAAAATCCGGTAATACGTCAGTATAACCGGATTTTTTATGTCTTGTCTTATTCAAAAAATATCTAACCCAAAACTGCTTTGCACCCTAAAAATCACAAGTTTGGATGCAGAGTTAGGCAAAAGCACGAGAAAATCCTGACGGATTTCAAGTGCTTTTAACACCACTATGCGCCAAAA
>JAZQIO010000082.1:0-51242 GCA_045541135.1 Clostridia bacterium | reverse complement strand
CTGGCAGACTGCGAAAAAGGAAGTAATATTTTGTCAATTTGAATTCGTCGGCGTACGATGGTACGGTAGAGTTCAAATTGGCAAAAAGCAAGTAATCCCAAGGAAAACTCGATGTTTTCCTTGGGATTTTATAATTTGATTTTGCGGACAGCTGAGGACATCTGTCCCTACAATGTAAAATTAATTACTTGCGGTAGAACGACTTTTTCGACGGTCTGAAAGCACCGAAACTAAAAAGTTTCGGTGCTTTTTTGGCACCCCCGACCGGAATCGAACCGATGACTAACCCTTAGGAGGGGCTTGTAATATCCTCTTTACTACGGGGGCGTATGAACGGCGAAAAATCGCCGTTTTTAAAATGCTGAATCAAAATGTAGGGTCTTTCGCCGCATATAAACGTTAAGCACAAGTCCAAGAGCCATACAGTTTGTCATTACCGACGAACCGCCATAGCTTATAAATGGAAGGGGTATGCCTGTAACAGGCATAATGCCAATTGCCATACCTACGTTTTCAAAGGTGTGGAAAAGCCACATTGCCGCAACGCCCATACATATAAAACTGCCAAGCTCGTCTTTAGCCGTACGGGCAATGTTTATACATCTTAAAATAAGGAACATAAGCACAAATACCGTAATCATACACATTATAATTCCGCCCTCTTCGCCAATAACGGAATAAATAAAGTCCGTATGCTTTTCGGGAAGATAACCCATCTGTGTCTGAATTCCCTGAAACAAGCCTTTGCCCGTAACCTGACCGGAGCCTATTGCAATTTTACTTTGCATTACGTGGTAGCCGTATGACTGTGCGGCACTTTCCGGATTAAAAAGGGCATATATACGGTTTTTCTGATAAGTATCCAGAAAGAAAAACCACGAAATAAGTGCTATAATAACACCTGATATTCCGGCTGTAACAATGTAGCGCCAGTCTATATTTGCCACAAAAACCATAACCACAAATATAAATACAAAAACCATGGCACTGCCAAAGTCGGGCTGTGCAAGAATAAGCACTAAAGGTATTGAAAGATGTAAAAGCAGTAAAAATACATTTTTTATATAGTTAATATCATCTTTTATTGTATCAAGATGCTTTGCAAGTGTAAGGATAAAGCATATTTTAACGATTTCCGCAGGCTGTATACCAATGCTTCCGAAACGAATCCAACCCTTTGTGCCGGTGGATTCTCCGCCTATACCTATTACAAGAACAAGCAAAAGCAAAAAACCCGAAAGGCCTGTAAAAAACTTCCATAAGCTTGCTAAGTCTTCATAGTCTATGCATGTTATGATGTACATAAGCACCAAACCGATGAAAATACCTGCTCCCTGTACAATTACAAACTTCATATTGCCGTCCATAGACCTTGTGGCACTGTATATAAAAACAAGCCCGATGGTTACTGCAACGACAAAAAGAAGCATTAAGACTTTATCAAATTTTTTTATATTGTTAATAAATGTACCCATTAATATACCTCTTAAAAACAATCATATAATAAGTATACCACAAAATTTGTAAAAAACAATAGACGAAATTAAAAAAATAATATATAATAGTGTTAATGTAAGTGTAAGAGGTGATTTGTAATGGCTAAACTTTTTCGTGGCGCATTATTCGGTTACAATAAAAAAGATGTTCAAAAATATGTGGAGGAAATCAGTGCAAGCTTTAATGAGCAGTTAAACGGATGCAAGGCTGAAGTTGAAAGGCTTAACAGTCAGCGTGAAGAGCTTGATGCCAAAAGGGCTGAAATTGAAAGTAAAAAAGCGGCAATTTCCGATGCTATAATTTCCGCACAGGAGCAGGGCGAAAGAATAATTGCCGACGCCCGTGCAAAGGCGGAGGAGGAATATAAGGAAACTCAGCAGAAAATTGCTGACGAAAATCAGAAGCTTATAAAAATAAGACGTGAAATTTTAAACATACGCCGTCATGCGATTAAAACACTTAATAATCTTAATGTGGACGGAGACGAAGCTGAAAATATTGACGAAAAATAGATTTTTCGGTAACCTCATTTAAGAAAAGTGAGTATAATGTATTGTAGCTATTTTTAAATATATTGTAGTTACTTGTAAAGGAGGTGCCTTGTATGTACGATGAAAGATGTTGCATAAAAAACTGTTGCTTTGATATTGTAATTGCCATTGTTGCCGCTGTTTTGACATTGGCATTGGGTGTTATTACAGGTGTGGTGATAGGTGAACCGATTATACCTGCCATTCCCGCTTTGGTACTGTTTGTTGTATCTATGCTTGTGCTTTTGGTGGTACTGCTTATACTGAGACGTTGCCGCAGGGGCAGGGAAGACAGCTGTTTTGAAAGATAGCAATATACCGTCTGAAAGGATAATTTATGAACGCATACGACTTTGACAAAACAATTTATGACGGAGACTGTACAGTAGACTTTTACAAGTACTGTTTAAAAAAGTATCCCGTAATATACAAAAAAATTCCCGAGGTTTTGTGGTTTGGTCTGCTTTTTAAGCTTGGCATAACAAAAAAGAAGGATTTTAAAAGCCGCTTTTTTAAATTTGCAACACTTCTGCCTGACCTTAACGGTGCGGTAGCGGATTTCTGGAGCAAAAACAAGCACAAAATAAAAAAGTTTTATTTTGAAAACCAAAGGGAGGATGATGTTATAATTTCCGCATCTCCAACCTTTATACTTGATGAAATTTGCAGACTTCTTAATATATCTCATTTATATGCTACAAATGTGGATTTGAAAACAGGTAAAATTATAGGCGAAAACTGCTACGGTGAAGAAAAGGTAAAAAGATTTTATGAAGCGGGGTATAATAAGGACAGTATTGACGAATTTTATTCCGATTCCCTTTCGGATTCTCCATTGGCTGATATTTCCAAAAGAGCCTTTATTGTAAAAAAAGAAGAGTTAATTCCGTGGGAGGAATATAAAAAATAATGGAGCTGTCGCAAAATAAAACCATTTTGCGACAGCTCTGTTTTTTTACCATTTATAAAGTCCCTGATTTATAAGTCCTGTCAGTGCCTCACGCACCATAGGTGTATCTTCTTTATAGGTTACACCGTACCATTTGTCCGGAGTTTCAAGCACTTTTATTTTAGCATTATTTTCTTTAATCATTTTCTCGATTATATCCGTAAGTATATATTCGCCCTTTGCGGGGTCTTTGATATTTTTCAAAAAGCTGTGGAAGGAATTTTCCAGAACATCAAAAATATCGGGATTAAATCCCCACATATTCATGGAAACAGTAGAATTTAGCGGAATACCGCTGTTTTTGTCAATTTCCTTACATTCCACAATGTCTTTAAGATATCCGTCTTCAACCTGACAAACCCCTCTTGAAACCGTACCGTTGTCGGTAATGGTATTCCCAAGCTTAAAGCCCGCCATACACATAGACTTGTTTTCGGAAAGATATTTGTTTACAATACCCAAAGTGTTGGGACCGTAATAGTCATCTGCGTTTATAACCACAAATGGAGTTTTTACCGCATCCTTTGCACACAAAACTGCGTGCACCGTACCGTATGGCTTTGTGCGGTCTGACGGTACTTCAAACCATTGGGGTAAAGAGTCATAACCCTGAAAAACATACTGTGTATCTATAAGCTTTTCTATCCTTTTGCCGCAAACCTCGCGAAAATCCTTTTCTATGTCCTTTTTAATTATAAAAACTGCTTTTGAAAATCCGTTTTTAACGGCGTCGTGTACAGAAAAGTCTATAATAATTTCACCGTTGGGACCCATAGGAGCAATTTGTTTTACTCCGCCGTATCTGCTTCCCATACCTGCTGCCATAACCACAAGTGTTGAGTTGTCGGCCATATGCAAATACCTCCTGAATGTTGTTATATTTATTATAAGGTATTTGCAGAATAATTGCAAGAAAAGTTTGCAAAATATTACAATTATGTTATATGTAAATATTTCTATTGTCAAAATACAGGTTATTTTGTTATAATGTAAATATGATTGTAAAAAGGAGGGGTGTTGTTGAAGCGGACATTACTTTGTTTGACAATGTGTTTTATATTATTAATACAGATATTTGCAATAAATGTCAGTGCAGATGTTATTGGTGCCGATATGGACGGTCATTGGGCAAAGGAATACGGGGTAAGGCTTTTGAATCTCGGCATAATGAACGGTTATGAGGACGGCACCTTTAAACTTGGCGGTACAATAACCCGTGCGGAATTTGTAAAGCTTCTTGTTACATTGCGCTACGGCAACTACCGCACATATACAGAAGAGGTCTTTTCTGATGTAGCTGAAGACAAATGGTATTTTGACTATGTGTGTGCCGCATACGAGGAGGGCATTTTAGAGGAAGATAAAGGAGATAAATTCCGTCCTTCCGAGCTTATAACCAGGGAAGAAATGGTTGTTATGATTGTTAATTCTCTTGAACTTTCAGGTGGTTCGTCCTCCTTTGACGATGTAAAAAAAAGGCACGAGCATTACAAGGAAATAAGTGCCGCAGTAAACAGCGGTATCATTAACGGTTATGATGACGGTTTGTTCCGTCCCGAAAATACAGCCACACGTGGAGAAACCGCCGCAATGGTTTGCAGAATATTGAATTACATAACCGACAAAGAGCTTATAAGAGAGCCTGAGCCTTCCGTAGACCTTAAGGAGGATGAATATCCCGAGGACGAAGAGGTTGAAATTCCCGACGTGGAATATGTTCCCGGTGATGTGGAAAGCGGTGTCGACGGCAAGATTAACCTTACATGGCATCAGATTTACAATACGGGAGTAACAAAAACAGGCAACCATATGGCAGGGCTTAATGTTATTTCTCCCACATGGTTTACACTTGTTGACAATACGGGTCTTACTCCGTATTCCTACGAGCACGAATTTTACAGCGACCTTAACCTTTACATTGCAGACCTTGGCAATAAGGAATATATAAAGGATGCAAAGTCAGAGGGCTATAAGGTATGGGCAATGTTTAACACAGAGGGCAGTCCTTCAAAGGCAAGTAAATTTTTAAACAATGCAGCTGCAAGAGCGGCATGTGTTAAGGCAATGAAGGATTACATTTTAAAATACGACCTTGACGGAATAAATCTGGATTTTGAAAATATGTATCAGTCCGACAGGGATAAATACACACAGTTTGTAAAGGAAATGGCAGAAATGTGCCACAGTGTAGGTGCAATTTTAAGTGTTGACGTTACAAAGTACGAGCCTACAAGCTCTACATATTCTATGTGCTACGACCGTACTGCCATTGCAAAATATGCAGACTATGTAGCGTTGATGGCATATGACCAGAACGGTACATGGAGCACAACAGCAGGTTCTGTTGCAGACCTTGAATGGACAGAAAAGGCAGTTATAAAAACACTTGAGGAAGTTCCTAACGAAAAGCTTCTTTTGGGCATACCGTTTTATGCAAGAATATGGGAAACCTCACAAAGCGGAAATGTCATAAAAACCTCCGCTGTTGGTATGGCTACCGTTGCAAAGCGTATAGAGGAAAATGATGCAACAGTTTATTATGACAGCAAAACCGGTCAGAATTATGCACAGTGGACTTCCGGAGGAAATATATTCAAGGTATGGATTGAGGACAAAACTTCCATTTCCGCAAGACTTAGTCTTGTTGAAAAGTACGACCTTGCAGGTATTGCTTCCTGGAGCAAAACCTTTGAAACTTCTGACATATGGGGCTTTATAGAGGAGAATTTGCGATGAATTATAAATTAAAAGAAATACTTTTGGGTATAGCGTATGCCATTGTAACAATGCTGTTTATGATTGGGCTTTTGCCGTGGGCTTTGGTGTCTTCGATTATAGGCTGTGTTGTTGCTATGCTTGCAATTTTGCGCATAAGAAAAAAGACACGCAAAGAGGAAGATGTAAAGTGTTTCACAATAAGCTATATGGCAGTTGTAATTATATGTATGCTTTTGCTTAATTCACTATCAATCTCAGTGTAAGCAGCATTATAAAACCGGGAATACCCAGTATACCTACCGTAACTGCCGTAAGGGCATTTACACCTATAAAAAATCCGAATATCTGGGATATAAAGTTAAAGGCTATTATGCATATTCCGCCTAAAGCGGAGTTTACGGCAATCTTTAAAACAGTACCCAGCGGTTTTGAAAAAACAGCAATTAAAATACAGCCCAATATTATACCTATAATTATAAAAAATAACTTCATACTCATAAAAACACCTCCTTATATCCTAAGATATGAGGAGGTTGTACTTTTTATGCCTGATGCTTGCCCCTTCCGAAAAAACGTCGTTTTTTCTTTATGGGTCTTGTAGCGTAGCTGTTGGTCTGACTTACATATTGATATATTATGTGGTTTGCTTCCTCTAAAATATTATAGTCCTCTATTGCCTGATTTTTATCCTTTAAAATAAATATAGCCTGTTGAATGTTACTGCTTTTTATGTTGTCAATTATTATTACCTTTTTGCTGTTGTCATACATAGATTTCATCCCCGTTTCGTGTAATTTTAAGTACAGCCACCGTCATATCGTCGTCCTGCTTTTTCTGACGGCCTGCTTCGTCGGCAAGAAGCTTTGCAATCATATACGGATCTTCCTCGTGCATATTTAAAATGTAGGATTCAAACCAACTGTCGGTAGCATTGTGTATGCCGTCACTTATCATAATAATTATATCCCCGTTTTTTGCACAGTATTCATGGGTTGACGGTTTTATGCCGTTGATTATACCAATCGGAAGAGTATCGGATTCTCTTTTGATAATCCGTCTTTCTGTTTTTATGTATGTTGTGTTTGCACCTGATTTTATAAATTCTGTCTTTGAAGTGAATAAATCAACAACCGTTGCATCAATTGTTGTAAAGGTTTCGTTTTTTTTCAGCATAAGTGCCGAATTTATCATTTCAACAGATGTAGTTGTATCAAAGCCTGCATTTAAGAAATTTTTGAAAAGCTCTGCCGCAGCGGTGGACTGGTCGGCGGCTTTTTTACCGGAGCCCATACCGTCGCTTAAAATCATTACATATTTACCGCCTGATATTTTTCCGTGTACCACACTGTCTCCACATATTTTTTCTCCGTTTTTTGGAAGACTTATGTAACTGCAGGCTACGGAAAAACGTTCTGTTTCTTTAAGCTTTATTGTAAATCTGCCTTTGCTGTAGGTGTAATTTTCCGTTAGCATTGTTCGCTTCAATGCGTCGGATACTATAAGCTCTACAGCTTTGCAAAGCTCGGTAAACTCAGGCTTTCTTTTGCGAACAACTACCGTTACCGAGGCTATGTCTATGTGGTCCTTTACAACGGTTACATCATTGCACTTTAAATCTGCCTGCTCCATACTGTACATTATTTTGCTTTCGTCCAGCTTGTCAAAGGTTATATCCGAATTTAAATTTTCAGAAAAATTATTTATAATATCAGACATACCTTTAAGCTGAAGGGTTATCATTTTTTGTCCCTGATTAAGTCTGTTTTGCCAGATATCCCCGGATTTGTATTTGAAATAAGTTTTGTTAAGCTCGTTTATGAAGACATCGTATTTTATACAGCTTTGCTTAAACTGTAAAGGTGTGCTTTCCGGTGTCAGATGTCCTTCATCCTCAAGTATGTTTACGGCTTTGTTAAGGGCGTCACGGGTGTCGAATGCCTCTTTGTCCCAGCATATGAATTTAAGACCGCAGGACTTGCATATTTTATTTGCGGTAATTTCGTAAAATGTGGCGGGGTCGTTTATGTTTTCCGGCACATTTTCAAATACACGGTGAGAAATGTCGGCAATTTTTTCAAAGCGGTCCGATACGGATTTTATTTTAAGGTCAATAAGCTCCATTTGTTTTTGATATTCGGGATTTTTAATGAATCCAACACTAAAATACGCCTTTATTCTAAGCAGTACAGAATGGGGAACAAGGCAAAACAGGCTAAGGGCAATTAACATTTCAAGGTTTGAGAATACGGAATCTGACCAGCCGCCGAAATATATTGCAAGCAGTCGTGTTGAAACCGTAAAGGCAAGAACAATGCCCGGACGCTTAAGCCCTGATGCCATACCCGTAACAAGTCCGCAAAATCCGAGAATACCGGCATATTCGTTAAATTCAAAGGAATAAAGAGAAAAAATAACACCCAGTCCCACTCCGCAGGTTACGGAAAATGCACACCTCCCCGTATAGGCAATAATCATTATAAATGTACCGCAAAGTGCCCTGCCTACGGAAATATCGCCTATGTAGAGGTTGCAAAATCCGCCCATTGCTATAACTGAAAGCACAATTATGCCTGTGGCATCTTCGCTTACTGCATCGTTAAAAATATCCTTGTCGCATAAAACATCTGCAGTTGTTCTTATAATATACGGAAAAACGGCACACATTGCACATTCGAAAATAAGCATAGACATATTATGTGAAAGATTTTGCAGCTGTGCGTAGTAAATTGTTCCCGAAATTGCCATTGCAAAAAAAGCCGCTACCGTTGCCATATGTCTGTTTGGGTTCGAAATAACCGTTGCGACAGATATGTATATAAGTCCAAAGAGCACATAAGCCAGCAGATACCTTATTGCGGTTTCGGAATACTCTGTTGTAAGAATGCCTGCCAGTGATGCGCAAACCGTAAGCACCACCTTAAATGTGGAATGAGATTTTGTGTTCATATATGAACACAGATAGGAAATGGCAAATGGAGATATTGCCTCCATAAGAAAAACTCTGCCAAGCAAAAAAGATAAAAAAAGGTGCAGAATGTACCTTTTACGAAACAGTGATATTTTTTGAACATTACTTTTGAATTTTGTGATTTCCATAGTTTTTCTCCTTTGGTAGACTGTGAAATTAATTATACTATTATTTTTGTGTAATATGTGTCGCAAAATGTAGCCGTATTAACAAAATTCATTTGCAAAAAAACCCAAAAAATATGGGTTGGTGGCGGTTGACTTATTTACTTATAAATGTTATAATGTAGATTAACACATTGGGGAGTTTTGTATGATTATCAGTATAGTTAATGTTTTGTCAATACTGCTTATGCTGTGTGTTATTCCCACGGTATGGCTTGTATACAGAAAAAAGATTACATTTTTCAACGGGGTGTTTTTGGGGACATTCCTGTTTTTGATGTCTTTTGTTTGTTCAATGTACTGTATTCATATTGAATACGGCTACAGTCCGGCAGATGTAATTTTGGGAGAAAATCTAAATTCTGTTATTGGTGCATACAGCTCAGTGCCGGGTGTTACTGAAGCTCAGATACATTCACTTACACTTATGGTAGACGAAATGCGTAAATTGTACACTGTGCTTTTGCCAGCCGTTTTGGTGCTTGGAAACCTTATGTGGGTTTATATCATTTTTATGGTTTCTAAGGGTATTTTGGCAATTTTTCGCAAAGATGTATCGGGTTTTGCAAAATTCTGTGACCTTAAAATGCCAAAAATGGCAATTTTACTTTCACTTTTAAGCGTTATTCTTTCCCGTGTGATAAAAAGTCCGCAGTTAAGTTATGCTTTTTTAAACTTTACGTCAATAATTATAGTTGTAAGCTCCGTATGCGGTCTTTCGGCTGTTGATTATGCATTCAGAAAAAAGCTTAAAATTTCCGTACTTCGTATGCTTATATACATAGTGGTGATGTTTTTCTTTTCCTTTGTGTGGGGAACAATCCTGCCGGTTGTGGGAATGGCGGATGCCTTTGTGGATTTCAGAAAAATCAGGCAAAAGCCTGCGGATAAAGAGTAGATTTAATTTCGGTGCGCCTTTGAAAGGAGCGTGAGAATATGAAAAAAGACCGTTTTATATTTAAGCTGATGGCGGAAACAAGATGGTACTTTATTGCCATTATTGCATCTGCGGTAATATCACTTTTTTATAAAAACTATGCCTTTGTGGCAATTGAGCTTTTGCTGTTTGGCGGTATGATATTTTATCACATAACGGCTACAAGGAAAAAAACAGATGAAATTAAAGATTATATTAAAAATCTTTCAATGCACACTTCAAATGCCGCAAGAGATTCTATGCTCAGCACACCTATGCCCCTTACGGTTTTAGACCTTACGGGAAACATTGTGTGGCACAACGAGGTATTCGGTGCAATGACCGGCGGAAATCAATACGAAAAGCACATTTCAACTGTTGTTCCGGGCATTGAAATACTTAAAATTCTTGAAAACAGACACAATATAAACCTCAGCATAAAGTATAATGAAAGAATATATCAGATAACCGGTAATGTTGTGGAATTTAACGATGACGACAACAAGATATATTCACTTGTGCTCTATTGGACAGACCGCACAAGAGAAGCTAAATTTGTTAAAAAATATAACGACAGCAGAGTTTTAAACTGTATTGTTCTTCTGGATAACTATGAAGATATTACAAAGGGACTTTCACAACAGCATATAGGACAGTTTTCTTCAGCAATGGACCAGGCTATAAGCTCCTGGGTAACTGAAAATCAGGGCACATACAGAAAGCTTGAAAAAGACAGATATTACATCTTGTTTGAAAATAAAAATATCCGTAATCTTGTTGATGAAAAATTTGATATTTTAAATAAGGTTAAAAAGATTGAAACCGAAAATTCAATTCAGCCAACCTTAAGTATAGGTATCGGTGATGCCGAAACAATACAAAAAAGTGAGGAATATGCAAAAATTTCTCTTGATATGGCTTTGGGTCGCGGTGGTGACCAGGCGGTTATAAAGTATGAAGACAGCTTTAAATTCTTCGGAGGCAATTCCGAAAGCACAGGCCGTAACACAAAGGTAAGGTCACGAGTTGTTGCCCATGCATTCCGAGAGCTTATTGAAAGGGCATCCGTTATTTTTGTAACCGGTCATAAAAACAGTGATGCCGACAGCCTTGGTGCTTCCGTTGCAGTTTGCAAAATGGCGGCATTGTTCGGTAAAAAGGCATATGTTATTATTGGCGAAATGCAAAGCGCTACAAAAAAACTTATTGACGAGCTTAAAAAGGAAGAGGCATACAAGGATGTATTTATAAGCGAACAGGTTGCTCTGCAGATGGAAATGAAAAATCCGTTGCTTGTAGTGGTTGATACCCATAATCCTCATTATGTGGACGCCGCAAAGCTTGTTAATGAAATTGAAAATATTGTTCTTATAGATCATCACAGAAGAGGCGAAAAGTATATTGAAAAGCCTGTTCTGACGTATCACGAGCCATACGCATCATCTACCTGCGAAATGGTTACGGAGGTATTTCAGTATATTAAAGACGGTGCAAAGCTTTCACCCAAGGAAGCTCAGGCGGTGTATGCCGGTATGGTGCTTGATACCAAAAACTTCAGTATGAAGACCGGTGTAAGAACCTTTGAAGCCGCATCCTTCTTAAGAAGAATGGGTGTAGACACTGTAAATGTTAAACGTATTTTCCAAAACGATATGTCTATGTACGTAAAGCGTGCAAAGATTGTTTCAAATGCAGATAATTATCTTGGAAAATTTGCAATTTCGTATTGGGATGAGCCTGAGGAGGCGGCAAATATTATTGCCAGCCAGGCGGCAGATGAAATGCTTAACATTACAGATATTAAGGCATCTTTTGTGCTTTGTAAAACCGAGGACGGCGTTACTGTAAGCGGACGTTCCTTAGGTGAATATAACGTACAGCTTGTTATGGAAAAAATAGGCGGCGGCGGACATATGACAATTGCCGGTGCCCAGTTTAAAGGAAAATCCATTACAGAGGTACTGGATATTTTAAGACACGCAATTGATGAACTTGAATAGGAAAAGACCTAACAGAAAGGATTGATACAGATGAAGGTAATTTTATTGAAAGATGTAAAGGGCTCAGGTAAAAAGGGTCAGGTTATAAACGTCGCAGACGGCTTTGCAAGAAATGCTTTGTTTCCAAAGGGACTTGCACTTGAGGCTACTCCTGCAAATATGAATATTTTAAAGGGCAAGGAGGAATCTATTGCCCATAAAAAAGAGGTAGCTTACGATACAGCCGTTGATTTGGCAAAACGTCTTGGCGACATAAGTGTTACAATTAAAACAAAAGCAGGCGCCAACGGTAAAATTTTTGGTTCTGTAACTTCAAAGGATATTTCTGAAGAAATAGAAAAGAAGTACAAAATCAAACTTGATAAAAGATGGATTGACCTTAAAGACGGTATAAAGGTTATAGGAGCACAGGATGTTAACATATGGCTTCATCCAAAGGTTAACGCAAAGGTTAAAGTGACCGTTGAAGCTGAATAATTTATGTTTGAAAGGAAGTTTTCGGTATGGACGAGGTAACTAACAGAATAACTCCGTACAATGCTGCGGCAGAGCAATCTGTCATAGGCTCAATATTTATGGACCGTGAATGTCTGGCAAATGTTATAGAATATGTCCGTGCCGAGGATTTTTACGACCCCAGAAACAAAGAACTGTTCGAAGCAATAATGGATTTGTTCAACTTTGACAAGCCCATAGATGTTATTACGGTTGCCGAACAGCTTCGCCAAAGAGGCACTTTTGAAAAAATAGGGGGAGAAATTTATCTTGCAGATATTGCAAATGCAGTTTCCACCAGTGCCAATGTAAAATATTATGCAAAAATCGTTTCGGAATACGCTATAAGAAGACGTCTTATTAATGTTTCCAACGAAATTTCAACTCTTGCGTACGAGGGAAACGAAAACATAGAAAAAATTCTTGATATTTCCGAACAAAAGGTTTTTGATGTATCCGAAAACAAAAATATGTCGGGCTTTGTGGGTATTCGTGATTTGCTTTCCCAAAGCTTTGCCCACGTTTCCGAAATTGCGGCAAACCCAAACAACATTACAGGTATACCCACAGGGTTTACAAAGCTTGACGATATGATATCGGGACTTAACAAGTCCAACCTTATTCTTATAGCGGCACGTCCTGCTATGGGAAAAACCTCCTTTGCTCTTAACATTGCACATTATGCTGCAATGAAGGCAGGTGCAAAGGTTGGTATATTCAGCCTTGAAATGAGCGATGAAGAAATAATTAACAGAATATGGTTTTCGGAAGCACTTGTTCCTAACAACAAAATCCGTAGCGGTAATATGCAGCCTAACGACTGGGAAAGACTTACGGTTGCTCTTTCCAAGCTTTCGTCGTCACACATTTATGTAGATGACACTGCGGCGGTTTCACCTATGGATATGAGGGCAAAATGCCGTCGTCTTATGGCAGAAAAAGGGCTTGATCTTGTTATAGTGGACCACATTCAGCTTATGCAGTCTTCAAGACGTACAGAAAACAGACAGCAGGAAATTACTGAAATTTCACGTTCACTTAAGATGCTTGCAAAGGATCTTGACATTCCCGTTATTGCACTTTCACAGCTTAGCCGTGCCAGTGATTCCCGTACAGACAAGCGTCCTATGCTTTCTGACCTTCGTGAATCCGGTGCTATCGAGCAGGATGCTGATATAGTTATGATGCTTTACCGTGACGATTATTATAATAAGGATTCGGAGCATCCCGGTGAGGCGGAGGTTATCATTGCCAAAAACCGTAGCGGTTCAACGGGTACTGTCCGCTTAAGCTGGCAGGGAGAGCTTACCAAGTTCAGTAATATTGACTATCAACACGAGGAATTTTAATATGAATGCTTTTGAAAGGCATATACTTAAAACTGTTGACAAATATAATATGATTAAAAGGGGTCAGACCGTCATAGCGGCAGTTTCCGGCGGTTATGATTCTCTTTGTATGTTAAACGTACTGTGCAATATTAAAAGATTAAGGGGCTTTGAAGTGTGCGTTGCACATCTTAACCATATGCTTCGTGATGAGGCAGATGCCGATGAAGAATTTGTCGAAAAAGAAGCGCAAAGACTTGGTGTAAAGGCATATACCAAAAAAGTAAATGTAAGTAAATATGCCGAAGAAAATAAAATTTCTTTTGAAACAGCAGGCAGAATTTTAAGATACGAATTTTTTGAAGAAATTTCAAAAAATTATGAAGATACCGTAATTGCTACCGCACACAATGCCAACGACAGTGCGGAAAGTATGCTTATGCATCTTATGCGCGGAAGCGGACTTACGGGCCTTGTGGGCATAAGACCTAAAACTAAAAATATTATACGTCCCCTTATAGAGGCAGACCGTATTGATATAGAAAAATACTGTGATGAAAATGGGCTTGTTCCCCGTCACGACTGTACAAATGACAGCGATGACTACCACAGAAACGATATAAGACACAACATTTTAGCACCTATGCTTGAAAGGTGCTCTCTTGCAAGCCTTGTGCGTACAATGGATGTGCTGTCAGGGGAAGAAGAATTTTTAGAACAGCATACAAATGAAAAAATTTCAGAATATGTGGTAATATCAAGTGATGAAAAACGTATACGGGCAAAGGAATTTAACAGTCTTTCGCTTGCAGTACGTCGCCGTATGCTTAAAAATATAATCGATGACAGCAGAGAAAAACAGCTTTGCACCGTGCATATAGATGATATTATAGCTATGGCGGAAAAAAATTACGGAGGCAAACAGCTTTGTCTTCCGGGAGGAATAACCGTAAAACTGGAAAAAGGTTTTTTGATTATTAAATAAATATTTACAAATTATTCCTTTTTAATGTTTATAATTATAATGCAACATAATTAAAAGTGTATTTTATGTTAATAATATAATAGTCAGAGGTGAAGAAATGAAAAAATACATGAAAAATTTCGGTTTTTATATATTGTTGTTTGCAATAATAATGGTAATATTTACTATGTATACAAACTGGCCGACCGAAGAGCCCAAAACATATAACGACCTTTATGAGAAAATTGTGGCTCAGGAAGTACAGGAGCTTACCGTTATAGAACAAAATGCAACGGCAGTACTTAAAAACGGGACAACTATGAATGTTACCATTCCGCCGGTAGAACAGTTCTACTCAGACCTTGGTGACACTATACGCAAACAAATGGATGACGGCACATTAAAAATGGTAGATTATCAGCCGCCGGAGGAAACACCCTGGTGGATAAGTATGCTGCCTACACTTATTATGGTTGTCGTATTCATATTCTTCTGGATATTTATTGTTAATCAGTCCGGTGGCGGCGGCAAGGCAATGTCATTTGGTAAAACAAAGGCAAAAATGCTTAACGAAAGTGATAAAAAATACACGTTTGCAGACGTTGCAGGTGCCGATGAAGAAAAAGCAGAGCTTGAAGAAATTGTAGAATTTCTTAAAAATCCGTCAAAGTTTACAGGCCTTGGGGCAAGAATTCCCCGTGGTGTATTGCTTGTAGGCCCTCCGGGAACAGGTAAAACATTACTTGCAAAGGCAGTAGCAGGTGAAGCAGGAGTTCCTTTCTTCAGCATTTCAGGCTCCGACTTTGTGGAAATGTTTGTTGGTGTAGGTGCTTCCCGTGTGCGTGATTTATTCGAACAGGCTAAAAAGCATCCTGCATCCATTGTGTTTATTGATGAAATTGATGCTGTAGGTCGTCACAGAGGCGCAGGTCTTGGCGGCGGACATGATGAACGTGAACAGACACTTAACCAGTTGCTTGTTGAAATGGACGGCTTTGGTGAAAATCAGGGCACAATTATCATTGCGGCAACTAACAGACCTGACATTTTAGACCCCGCACTTTTAAGACCGGGACGTTTTGACAGACAGGTTGTTGTAGGGTCTCCCGATGTTAAGGGCAGAGAAGAAATTTTGAAAGTTCATATACGCAAAAAGCCCATTGAACAGGATGTAAAGCTTGATGTACTTGCAAAATCAACTGCAGGTTTTTCGGGTGCAGACCTTGAAAATCTTACAAACGAAGCGGCTTTGCTTGCGGCAAAGCGTAACAAAAAGGCTATCGGTATGGTAGAGTTTGAAGAATCTATTATAAAGGTTATTGCAGGCCCTGAAAAGAAGACAAGAGTTATAACAGAGCATGAACGTAAGCTTACAGCATACCACGAGGCAGGTCATGCAATTGCAACAAGACTTCTTCCTTCACAGGACCCTGTACATCAGATTTCCATTATACCACGAGGCAGAGCAGGCGGTTATACATTGTCACTTCCTGAAAAGGATAAATTCTACGCTTCCAAAAATGAAATGGTAGACAACATTGTTACACTTCTTGGCGGACGTGTTGCGGAATCACTTACAATGGACGATATTTCCACAGGTGCCTCCAACGATATAGAACGTGCAACAAACATTGCAAAAAATATGGTTGTCAAATACGGTATGAGCGAAAAGCTTGGACCTATGACCTTTGGTTCGTCAAATTCTGAAGTGTTCCTTGGCAAGGACTATGGCAGAGCTCAGGACTACAGCGAAAATGTAGCGGCTCAGATAGATGAGGAAATTAAAAAGATTATTGACGGTGCATATGAACGTTGTAAAACACTTCTTCAGGATAATATGGATAAGCTGAAAATTGTTGCGGAAGAGCTTCTTGAAAAGGAAACAATTGATGCACAGCGTTTTGAAGAGCTTTTTACAGGTAAGGCAAATGACGAAGTAAAAGCACCGGCAGAGGAAGAAACCATACCTTCAGAACAGGAAAAAACAGAGGAATAACAAGTATAAAATATTGATATTGCGGTAAAAATAATACCGCAATATCATATTTTAAAAAAAAATAAAAAAATTTTCAAAAAAAGTGTTGACAAAACATATTTTTTGTTATATAATAAATCTCGTCGCTGAATGCGACATGCATACGGCGGCATAGCTCAGCTGGCTAGAGCAAACGGTTCATACCCGTTAGGTCAGTGGTTCAAATCCACTTGCCGCTACCAGTTGCGGCCCGTTGGTCAAGCGGTTAAGACACCGCCCTTTCACGGCGGAAACACGAGTTCGATTCTCGTACGGGTCACCATTTTGGGAGCATAGCTCAGCTGGGAGAGCATCTGCCTTACAAGCAGAGGGTCATAGGTTCGATCCCTATTGTTCCCACCAAAAAGACATCTTCAATTTGAAGGTGTCTTTTTTCGTTATATAATTGATTTGGTCTGTTTTTCAGTTGAAATAAATCTTTTTTTATCATTTCCGGTGTGATATACTGATTTCAAGAGGTGGTTTTGTGAAAATTCTTAACTTCGGTTCATGTAATATTGATTATGTATACACAGTAGAGCATATAGTTACCGCAGGTGAAACAATTTCTGCAAAGAAAATGGAAACCTTCCCCGGAGGTAAGGGACTTAACCAGTCCATTGCGGCGGCAAGAGTAATTGTAAAAAGCGGAGTACCTTTTGTACAGCTTCCCTGTATGGGTGTTGTAAGCGAATTCCGCATTTCAAAACCTGAGCTTGAGTATTGGCTTAAGGGTAAAAATGACCTGGCAGATTATCTTGCACAAAATACGATTGAAGCGGCTGAAAGCTATGCAAAGGGCAAACCGTGGACACGTGTAATATGGGACGTAACGGCGGTTGCGTGGCTTTTAAATGAAGACGACAGATTTATGCTTTCAAGAATTATCCCTGCACCCCTTCCTGCATATGACGGTTTATATTCTGTCAATTATGACGGTTATCCCGAATGCTATGTGTATAGTATAAACCGTGATTCTCTTATGGAAGACCTTGTAAAAAAACTTACAAAATAATTTCAGAAACCGCGTTTATCACTGCGATATATGGCGGTTTCTTTTTTTGTCAAAACATTGATTTTTTCAAAAAAGTATGTTAGAATCAATTTAACAGTTAGGAGGAGTGGTTATGAAGAATTTTACAAAAAAAATTGCAGCTTTTTTATGTATTTTTGCAATTGCTCTATTTCCGTTTAATGTCAGTGCGGCTACTGACGAAAAATTATATGAAAAATACGGTTACCAGGAAAATTTTGAATACAGCGATGTTATGATAGGACACGCTCTTAAAGCATCTGTTACCAAAATATTTCTGCACTATACGGCAGAATTGTCATATTCTCCCGTTACTTTTGATGAGGATGCCTTGTTAAGTGATTACACTGCACTTTACAACAGGTACTATACCACTAATACAAATGAAGAAATTGCTGCGGCGCTTTTACAGTACGCTCAGGAAAATATAGGAGATTACCTTACATATTCCGGCACAAAGGTTGTTAATACAAGCGGAAGCTGGATGGGTAGCGGTGTTGTAATAAGTGAAGACGGCTACATTGCCACAAATGCTCACGTTGCAACAGTTAACGACGACAGCAGACTTCAGCTTTACCTTAACGGTCTGCAGGGCGAAGTTTTGCAGGATGTTGAAGACGTTTTGTATGCGATGAATGAATACGGCCTTACAATGACAGATGAAGAAGCAGAACAGCTTTATTATGTAATTTTGGAAGATGCCGCAACTAAGACAGACGTTATAGATGAAGAAATTACGTTAGAGGTATGCTTCCCAACAGCAAACGGTGATACAGATATTGATTCTGCAACAATATATGAAGCAGAATTGGTTGCCGAAGGCACACAGGACGGTATTGACGGGCTTACGCAGGATACCGCAATACTTAAAGTAGATGTGGATAATATGGTGGCTCTTAAGCTTTCCGATTCTTTGCCGGAAACAAACAGCACAATAGTTTCTGCAGGTTATCCTGCGGCATCTGATGAGGCTTTTCAGGAAAGCGGAAGCGAAGCATCTGTGCTTAGTGTTACTGTAGGCACGGGGCAGGTGGCAAGACTTATTCCCATTGAGGGCACAGATTATCAGGCGATTCAGGTAACCACTACAATTTCAGGCGGTAACAGCGGTGGTCCGTCTGTTGATACATCACTTAACGTTGAAGGTCTTAACACATATGTACACGGTGGAGATGCACGTTATGCGTATATGGTATCTGCCGAATATGTAAAGGATCTTACAAATGAATTTGATCTTGAACATAATGAAGCTACAAAAACCTTTTTAACAGGCTTGCAAATGCTTCAGCAGGGCTATGGAGATGCCGCAGAAGAATGCTTTTTAAGAGTAAGAGAGCTTCAAAAGGATACTCCGTACATAAAGAGTCTTATTCAGCTTGCAAAGGAAGCTCCTGATGAAACGCCTCCGGTTGCAAGCAAAGTGCCGATGTGGCTTGTAATAGTTATAGCGGCAGGTGTTGCTGTTGTAATTATAGTTGTTATTTTAATAATTGTTATATCCAAAAAGAAAAAGGCTAAAAAGGTAAGTGAGGGCATAGATGTTACAGGGGTAAATCCTCCACCTGTTACACCAATGTCACCGGTAACGCCAATACCTCCGGTGCCGCCTGTAACACCTGTTATGCCTCCGGTTACACCTGTAAGACCGGTAAGTCCTGCAAATCCCGTTCCGCCGTTGGACGAAATGCCTGCACCAAGTCCTGTTAACACTCCATATGGCGGAGGTGTTGAGCTTGAGCCTGCAGAGCCTCTTTTGCGTTCAACCATGAGGACTTCTTCTGAAAAACCTGCGGAAGAACCAAAGCAACAGGAAAATTCAGGTGGTTCAAGACTTATATGGTCAGAGAACTTGAAAAAAGATGAATAATATAAAAGTGCCAAATTCTTGAGATTTTGGCACTTTTTTATGTCATATTCGGTTGACTTTAAATTTTAATGGGGGTATAATTAATGAAAATGGATTAATAGGGGGTTTTATTATGGTCGCCAGAAAATACGAAATTGATATGAGCAAGGGGTCAATACTTAAAAATATGCTTATGTTTGCATTTCCTTTGATGCTTTCCAATATTCTGCAGCTTTTGTATAATGCTGCAGACCAGATTGTTGTAGGAAGATGGGGTAGTGAAAACAGCCTTGCGGCAGTAGGCTCAACAAGTACACTTACTATTTTGCTTACTAATTTGTTTATAGGACTTTCCATAGGTGCAAGTGTAGTTGTTTCCAAAAAATACGGTGCTCAGGATATGCAGGGACTTCGTAATACTACGCATACAACAATAACACTTGGCTTTATTTGTGGTGTTACGGCATGTATTCTGGGGCAGATTGCGTGCAGACCTGTACTTCAGCTTATGAAAACACCTGAGGAAGTTATAGGACTTTCTGAGCTTTATATGAGAATTATATTTATAGGTGTACCTGCACAGCTTGTATATAATTTCGGTGCGGCAATTTTACGTTCCGTAGGTGACACTAAAAGACCTCTTTACATACTTTCTGCTACGGGAATTGTTAATGTTATTTTAAACCTTATTCTTGTAATAGGTTTTCATATGGACGTAGCAGGCGTAGCCATTGCAACGGCTACTGCTCATTATCTTTCGGCAGCGACAGTTTTGTATTCGCTTATACGTTCGGATACTCCTTATAAAATTAATCCAAGAAACTTAAAATTACATAAAGAAGCTGTAAAACAAATTGCTTCAATTGGCATACCGGCAGGGATTCAGAGTTGTATGTTCAGCCTGGCAAATCTTGTGGTGCAGTCATCTGTAAATTCCTTTGGTCCTGCAACAATGGCAGGTCGTACAGCAGGGTCAAGTATTGAGGCTTTTGTATACACCTCAATGGATTCCTTTTACCAGGCAACACTTACATCCGTAAGCCAGAATTACGGAGCAAAGCAGGAAAAGAGAATTTATAAAACCATTGGTATAGGTATACTTTGCGCAAGTGTAGCCGGTTTGGTTTTGGGAATATTGGTATATGTTTTTGGAAAACAGTTGTTGGGGCTTTATGTTTCTTCAACCGCCGCAAATTATTCAAAAATAATAAAGGAAGGTATGATTTATATTACAGTATGCGGTTTGCCTTACTTCTTATGCGGTATTATGAATGTTACAACAGGTGCACTTCGAGGTCTTGGACATTCCAAAACCCCTGCAATTAATTCACTTTTAGGTGCCTGCGGCTTCAGACTTTTGTGGATACTGGTAATAATGCCCTTTTCCCCGAATTTACACACAACATGGTTCTTGTACTTGTGCTGGCCAATATCCTGGATAGCGGTAATTATTCTGAATGCCGTTAACTTTATGGTTGTGCGTAAAAAGTCAATAGAAAAGATGTATGCACAACAGTAATTTCGGAGGCTTGAAATGAAACAGGTTAAAAAAATAAAAGAAATCTGTAAAAGAGAAAATGATGTTATATATCTGGCAGAAAACGGGCTTCATGTACGCGATGTTTTGATAGATGCGGGAATAGAGGATGAGGTTTATATTGCCCAGATTTCCGATATACATCTTAACTACTGTAATCAAAAAGATTTTGACGAGGAAGACCCTGTTGTGATGAGTACATACGAAAACAGAATCTGGTGTGCAAAAGGTGAAACTGTGCCAAAGCTGCAAAGAGCACTTGAGTTTTTGGATGATGCAGACCAGCTTGTTGTAAATGGCGATACTTTAGACTATCTTTCCTACGGTACAATAGAGCTTATGGACAGAGAACTATGGGACAAATGTCCCCATGTTATTGCAACTGTGGGTGGTCACGAGGTTGTAAGGCAGATGCAGGGTACAGTTTCTGACCCCATACCTTACGAAGAAAGAGTAGAAATAATAAAAAAATACTGGAGACACGATGTTTACTATGTTTCAAAGGTAATAAAGGACAAGGTTATGGTAATTGGAATGTTCAATGACCTTGCAAAGCTTAATGAATATCAAAAAGAAAAGCTTGAAGCAGATATTGAACTTGCTCGTAAAAAAGGCTACGTTGTTTTAATCTTTATGCACGAGCCCGTTGTTACGCACAATCCCGAATACAAAAGCTTTACGGAAAAGGATGCTATGCTTGTAGGGGATCCGGCAAGCTTTCCTGCAGATTTTTGTGACTGCACACTTCACAACCGTAACTTCGTGGGCGGCGTTAACTGTGACGAAGTTACAAATGAGGTATACAAGCTTATTGTAAACAGTGCAGATGTTGTAAAAGGTATTTTTACAGCACACTGGCATAATGATATGCACCTTGATGTTATTGCAAAAAATAATGGGGAAGAAGCGGTTATTCCTCAGTTTGTACATACGGCATCGGCATACGATGACGGTCATGTTATGAGGATTGTAATAAAGTAGGAGGTTTTTATGCCAAAATACGAAATAGATATGAGCAAAGGCTCAATATTCAAAAATATAATACGCTTTGCAGTTCCATTAATGCTTACAAATCTTCTGCAGATTTTTTACAATGCGGCAGATACGGTTATAGCAGGCAGATGTGAAGGCTCAACTGCACTTGCGGCAATTGGTGCAACGTCATCACTGCATAATGTAACTGTAAATCTGTTCCTTGGACTTTCCATAGGTGCAAGCGTCGTGGTTTCACGGCGTTTTGGTGCAGGTGACAGGCAGGGACTTCGTAATACAGTACATACCACTGTACTTTTGGGTGTTATAATGGGCATTGCCTGCATGATTGTAGGTCTTTTGTTCTGTGAACCGTTGCTTGGTGTTATGGGTACTCCCCAATCTGTTATAAAAACATCGGCTTTATATATGCGCATTATTTTTCTTGGTGTGCCCGGAGCCATGGTATATAACTTCGGTGCGGCAATACTAAGGTCTGTAGGTGATTCAAAACGCCCTTTATACATACTTTCAGCTACAGGGCTTGTTAATGTTTTGCTTAATCTTTTGTTTGTAATGTGCTTTGGCTGGGGTGTTGCAGGTGTGGCTGTTGCTACAATAATTGCAAACTACCTTTCTGCCGTGGCTGTTATATATGTACTTAGGTTTTCAGATTCCGATTACAGGCTGAAGCTAAGAAATTTGAGACTTAACAAAGAGGATACTGTTGAAATTATAAAAATAGGCTTGCCTGCGGGTTTGCAGGCTTGTATGTTCAGCCTTTCAAATGTTGTAATACAGGGTGCAGTAAATGTCCTTGGTGCCGATGCCATTGCAGGTAATTCGGCGGCATACAGTATAGAATATTTCGGCTACGTTATGGTAACATCTCTTTACCAGGCAACCCTTACATCAGTTGGGCAAAACTACGGTGCAAAGCAGGAAAAGAGAATTTATAAAACATTATGGATTGCTCTTGCCTGTGCCTTTATTGTAGGCTTGCTTTTTGGTGTGGGTGTAATGATTTTTGCACGTCCACTGCTTGGCATATATATAAACGATTCAAATGTCGCAATAGAATACGGTGTACAAAGAATTATTGTTGGTGTATTCCCATACTTTATATGCAGTATAATGGAGCAGTTTGCAGGCTTACTTAGAGGTGTGGGAAAATCACTTATTCCTGCAATAAATACCCTTGTAGGCACCTGCCTTTTAAGAGTTGTATGGGTATGCTGGGTTTATCCTCTTAACAAGTCAATTTTATGGCTTTATACCTGCTACCCGATTTCGTGGACACTTTGTACTATTTTCCACATTGTTACATTTTTAATTATAAGAAAAAAGACTATGGCAAAAATGCTGGAGCAATAATATGAAAAAATATGTTATTTTGTTATTGATTGTTGTACTTATAATTGTTGCGGCGGTTATAAGTGCCACAGGTGAAACAACAAAAACTCAGTTTGTTTTAAATACTGTTTCAACAATTAAAATCAGCGGTAACAACAGCGGGGCTGTTGACAAGGCTTTTGCCCGTATCGCGGAAATAGAATCCCGTATGTCTTCTCACATTTCCACGTCGGACATATCAACGGGTACTCTTAATGTAGACACATCCTATGTAATATCCAAAGGTCTTGGCTACTGCAGTATTTCGGAAGGCAAATTTGACATTACCGTAAAGCCCTTGTGTAATCTTTGGGATATTAACGGTGAAAATCCCCGTGTTCCCACGCAGGAGGAAATAGATGCTGTTTTGCCCTTGGTAAATTATAAAAATGTGGGATTTTTAAATGGTGAGGTTGTTATGCCCGAGGGTATGGCATTAGAGCTTGGTGCCATTGCAAAGGGCTATGCCGCAGATGAAGCATACCGTATTTTGCGTGAAGAAGGAATAAAAGACGGCTTTGTTGACCTTGGAGGCAATGTTGTTGCAATTGGAACAAAAACAGTGGGTATACGCAATCCCATTTCTGAAAATAACGGAGACTACTTCGGCACAATAAAGCTTACAGACAGTGCAGTTGCAACCTCCGGCGGTTACGAAAGATATTTTGAACAGGACGGCAAAAGATATCACCACATTTTTGACCCTGCAACAGGTTATCCTGTGGAAACGGATATTTTAAGCGCCTCCGTAATTTGCGAAAAGGCAATAGATGCGGACTGCTGGTCTACCATACTTTTTGCATCGGGTGTTGAAAAGGCAAAAGAGTATATATCACGATATGGCTTAAACGCAATATTGGTAGACGTTAATAAAAATGTATATGTTTTCGGAAACGTTAATTTTACACTTGAAGAAGCTTCGGGATTTAATGTGGTTAAATAATATTATTTTGGAAGTGGTATTATGAAAATATGTGACTACAATTCTGCACTTGCAGGTAAAAGAATACAACAAATTCGTAAGGCTAAAGGCTACACACAGGCAGATTTGGCAGAAATTATAGAAATAAATACTAAAAATGTAAGTCGTCTTGAAAACGGAACTATGGGCTTATCCCTTCCTACGCTTATAGCATTGTGCAGTGCATTGCAAATATCCGCTGATTATATTCTTTTTGGTAATCAGGAAAATACTCTTCAAAATACTGCAACTGTTTTATTATCTAAATTATCTGAGCAAAAGCAGATACAGGCTGAAAAGGTGTTGGAAGCGTTTGTTGAAGCTTGCCGTGATTAAATATAAAATAACCTCCCGAAATTCCATTTGGAACGGGAGGCTTTTTTCATATTATAATTACAAAAACACTTAAAACCGCAAGGAATATAATATTCCACACTGTAAACTGCCAAAAGTATTTTTTCTTTTTCTCGGGCATTTCCTTGGCAAATATTTTGTAGGAAATAAGGCTTGCCATAGAGGCTATAAGTGTGCCCAGACCACCTATGTTTGTGCCTACAATAAGCTCTTTTATATTTTCCGTAAAGCCGGAAAGTAAAACTGCGGCAGGTACGTTGCTTATAACCTGGCTGGATAGCACGGACACAAGAATTTCCCGTCCGCCCAAAAGGGAGGAAACGCCGTTTTTAAATGCGTCTACATTGCTCATATTACCTATGAATATAAAGAAAAATACAAAAGTTAAAAGCAGGCTGTAGTCTACCTTTAAAAGTAGCTTGCGGTTTATGATAATTACCGCAACAGTTACAATTATAAATGTAGCCCAATAAGGCAATACATTTGCAACAGTAAGCATACATACCATAAACAGTACAAGGTAAAATGCAGTGAGCATTGCAGAAAAGCCGTTTTTTTCTGCCTTATAATCCACTGTTGAGGACTTTACAGTAAAGTTTGCAATTACAAGAAGCACAAAGGAAACTGCGGTGTAGGGCAATACAAGCAAAACAAATTCACCAAGGGACATTCCCGAAAGCGAGTAAAGGTACAAATTCTGCGGATTTCCCACAGGTGTAAGCATACTGCCAAGGTTTGCGGCAATTGTCTGCAACACCACAACGGGTATTACAGATTCGCTTTTACCCGACTTTTTTACAACCTCAATTGCAAATGGCACAAAGGTTATAAGTGCCACATCGTTGGTTATCAGCATAGCTGTAAAAAAGCACAGCATAATAAGTATAAACGATACCGCTCTGAAGCTTTTTGTCCTCTCCAGCAGGGTGTTTGCCATTGCGGAAAAAACGCCGATTTCCCGAAGACCTGCCATTACTGCCATAAGGCAGAAAAGAAGTGATATTGTTTTTAAATCTATATATTCTATGTAGCCAAGTGACGGCGGTACAAAAAACATTGATACAACCGCAAGTATTGCCGATACCAAAAGTACGGTTTCTTTTTTTATAAACTCAATTGCTTTTTTCATTACTTCATTCCTTTTTTCCATATTCCCGTAAAGTAGAATACTATTCCTATTACAAGTGGGGTAAAGCCTGCCAAAGCATCACCAAGCCAGAAGCCTATGTACTTCATATTAAGCACAAGACCAAAGAGTATGGCAAGACCTATTCGCATAATTATTCCGTCAAAAATTGCTGTTGCAAAGTTTACTCTGTAGTTTCCGCTGCCGTTAATAAGTGCGTTTGCAGGGGTGCGGGCGGCACTTCCCATAAACATAAGCACAGCTACAAATACGTATTCTCTGCCTATGGCAAGCACGGCGGCATCTTTTGTAAAAAGACCAAATACTGCGTCCGGGAACAGTATGGTAACAATACTTAAAATTGCAGATACTGAAAATGTAAATGCGGCCGCTGTAAGAATAATTTTAGGTACACGTTCAAATTTCTTTGCACCTATGTTTTGTCCGACTATAGACGAGCCTGCGGTGTTTACGGAATTTGAAAGCAGGTTGCTGAAGCTGGTCAGCTTGTTGGCAACGCCTGCAAATGCCGAAACGGCAACACCGTAAGAATTTATCCAGGAATTTACAAAGAGCTTTGAAACCTGAATGGATGCACTTTTAATTGCCATCGGCAGACCTAATTTTACAAGTCTTCCAAGCATTTCACCATCAATTTTTATAAAGTAGCGGGGTGATATTTCAAAGCCTGTGGTTTTTCTTTTTTTATACAAAAATACGGCACAAAGCAAAAAGCTTGTTCCCTGACTTATTATTGTAGCCAATGCCGCACCCATACAGCCCATATTGAATACAAGTACAAACAAAAGGTCAAGAATAACGTTAAGAACCGATGCAATTGATATAAATACAAAGGGATGCTTTGAATCTCCCATACCCCTGAGTACTGCACTTACCATATTGTAGCCGTATATAAAAACAAGTCCTGTTGCACATACTGTGGAATATGCAAGTGCTTCATTGTATGCTTCGGCAGGGGTGTGCATAATGTTTAAAAATGTTTCACGGAATATAAGACATATTGTGCTTATTATCAGGGCACAGCACATTAAAGATGTAAACATTGTGCCTACAAACTTTCCAATTTTGTCCTGATTTTTAGAGCCTATATATTGGGAAATGATTATTTGTCCCGCATTTGAAAAGCCCATGGCAACAAATGTCATAAAATGCGTAATGTCGCCACCTACCGATACTGCGGAAAGCCCCAGCTTGCCAAGCTTTTGCCCTACAATTATCATATCTGCCGTGTTGTAGACAATTTGCAAAAGGCTGGATAAAAATAACGGAGCGGAAAATGTAACAAGATGCTTTGCTATACTTCCCTGTGTAAAATCCGAAATAAGTGTTTTTGTTTTCATAAAATTCATCTCTTTTCTACGTAACATTTTAACACATTTTTTCGGATTATGTAAATGTTTTTTTAGAATAAAAATGTGGCAGATTATGCCACATCTTTTATACAAAGTATGAAATTAAAAATAAAATTGCACAGTTGCATATAAGCGAAAGAGGTATAAGGATAAGAAATTTTTTCTTTGCAGTTTTGTGGTTAAAAATGAACATTCCGAAAAGGGCACCAATGCTTCCCATTAAAAAAGCAGATGCTATAAGTCTTTTTTCTCTTACTCTATAAGTTTTTTGTTTTGAATAAAGCTTATCCTCTCCATACATTATAAAAACTATAAAATTCCATATAAGAAGTAATATAATAAATATTTCCAAATAAATCACCTTAGTAAATTATATTATACAAGTTTGTATTTGTCAAAATATAACATATTTTTACATATAATATTGATTTTAAGTTTTTTTATGATATAATAAAATCATATTATATAAACGGAGTGTTTGTATTGAGAACAGTAGAAGAAAGACTAAAAAGCTACGAGCCTTTGTGGGAAAACTGGACTTACACGGGAGAATTTTTAGGCGAGGGAGCAATGTCCAGCGTTTTTGAAATTCAGTCCACGGCAATGGGGCTTCGGGAGCTTGCGGCACTAAAAATTATTACAGTAAAAAAAGACCTTCGCGGTGAGGTTAAAATTCCTGAAAATGCCTTGAATGAAATTAAAATTCTAAGGGCGTTGTCGGGATGCCCGAATATTGTGCAGTACCACGACAGCACCCAGCGTCAGATTTTTGACGACAGCGGTAATTTAAGGGAAATTGATATTCTTATTAAAATGGAAAAGCTTAAGCCCTTAAGCGAGGGTGATAAAATAAGTCCCGAAAAGGTTGAAAAGCTTGCAAAGGATATGTGTAATGCCCTTGTGCACGCCGCAGAATACGGAATTATTCACCGTGACATTAAGCCTCAGAATATTTTTGTGGATAAAGACGGTACATACAAGCTGGGAGATTTTGGTATTGCCAAAATTGTTTCGGACTATTCCCAGAATTTTACTACAAATATAGGCACAATGGCATATACTGCTCCCGAGGTTTACAGTAACACAACGGGGACTTATGACATTTCATCAGATATATACAGTCTTGGGCTGGTGCTTTACGTGTTTTTAAATAACGGATATCTGCCTTTTGCGTCGGGGTCATCTTCACTGCACGATGCAATTGCAAAAAGGCTTTCGGGTGCACCATTTCCTTCTCCCGAAAACGGAAGCAAAAGCCTTAAAAGTATTGTTATGCGTGCCTGCAGTAATGATATAACAAAGCGTTACAAAACACCTGCAGAAATGCTTGAGGATCTGGAGCTTTTGTCAACAGGCGGCAAAAAGCTTGTTGCCGACCCATTTGCAACCCTGGATGCAAACGGTGATGATTATGAGGACGACTGGGTTGCACCCGTTTTCAGTGCGGAAGCACCTGTGGCGGATTTTGCACCTGCCCCTGTGGCACCTGCTACCGGACTTAAAATAAATATGGGTAGTAAAACAGAAAAAACTGTTGCTCCGCCACCAAAGAGGGAAGAAACTGTAACTTCTGCATTCCTTTCTTCAGCAGGGGATTTGGGTATGGAAGAAGCACCTGCCGAAAAGCCTGCAGAGCCAATGGAAAAAGCAAAGTCGGAGGAAGCTTTTGTTGAAGCACCGTCAGATTTATTTGAAATGCCTGCAGATGATTTAATGTCTGCACCGCTTGGTATGTCTGTGCCTGAACCTGTAACTGAAAGTGCACCTGCTGTTGAAAAAACACCAATGGCAGAGGATACGGGAAGCAGACTTAAAATAAATATGGGTGCAAAAAGTACGGTACCGCCAAGTGTTGAAACACCAAGCGTTGTACCCGAAGAGCCAAAACCCGAACCAAAGGAAGAATCCACAGAAGAAAAATCATATTTCAGTACTCCGGATTCGTTGTAAAATTATTGAATTAACAAGGTGAAATAAATGAGAACAATACCTATGTCAGAGCCCGGCAGATTACATTTTTCAACACCTGTACGGGCGACAAATCCAACAAAAGCATATTTGATTATTTTTACCGATATAAAGGAAGAAGCAAAGGTAATAAACCTTACAGACACCGTGACGTTGGGAAGAGAAGTTCCGGACAACAAGCCGGATATTGCAATAAATTCTCCCATTGTTTCCAGAAGGCACGGGGAATTTACTGTTGGGTCTGACGGTTTTTACTACCGTGATAACGACAGCTTTAACGGTACATTTATAAACGGTGTGCTGTATAAAAGGGATGAAAACCCCTGTACTGCTCCAATTAAGCTTAACGACGGTGATGTTTTGCGTATAGACAGCCGTGACCCCGGGAAATCCCACAAAAATTCGGTTACTGTTGTATTTTCAACCACATATGACAAAAGGTCAAAATGGCGCAGAGTAAAAGCACCGACGGCAACTATTCCCGTTGGTCTTGCTCAAAGCGGACTTATAGAATTTGACAGCAGACTTGTAGTTTTTACAAATGCAATTCTTGAAATTTCGGGAAAGGGATTTAACATTAACAAGCGTTCCCCGCGTAACAACATACTTTACAACAACAGACCTATCGGCAAAAATTGCTATGTAAATAACAGAGACGTTTTCAAGGTGGACGATAACTACATATATTACGACAAGGGAGAATTTTTATACAACCTTTGCCTTGTTACCGCACCGGGACTTGACGTGCACATTGCCGAAACCTTTGTTTCGGACAAAATGCAGCGCAAGGTGCTTTTAAGGGATGTAAACTTAAGCATAGACAAAGGCGATTTTGCACTTATTATCGGCGGCAGTGGTGCAGGTAAATCCACTTTTATGAACTCAGTTCTGGGTAAATATGATATGACAGGCTCAATTTCCATAGGCGGACGTTCAACGGCGGGCAACAGCGAGCTTACATCTTCAATAGCATATGTTCCGCAGACATTGCCTCTTCGTAAGGAGGAAAGGCTTATAGACGTTGTTACAGACACCTGCATACTTCGATGCAAACGAAAGATGAATGATGCACAGCGTAATCAGTTTATAATGGAGACCTTGGATTCATTGGGCTTAAAAGCCAAGGCAAATATGGAAATTAAAAAGCTTTCCGGCGGTGAACAGCGTCGTGCGGCAATTGCAAACGAGGTTGTTACGGACTCAAGCATATTCTTTTTAGACGAGCCGGATTCCGGTCTTGACCCCAAAAGCGGCATGGAGCTTATGAGTAACTTAAAGGCGTTGTCGGATGTAGGCAAAATGGTTATGCTTATTTCCCACAACTATGCGTCATATCCGTCACCGGAAAAAATATATTCAAAAATAATTATTCTTGCAAAAAGTAACAGAGACGGTATAGGCAGACTTGCCTTTTGCGGTTCTGTACCCGAGGCTTTGGAATTTTTCGGAGTAGAGGCACTTAAAGATATTACAAAGCTTATAAACCCTGTATCCGAAAACGGTGAGGGCAGAGCAGACGAATTTGTGGAAAAATTCAGGAGGATGCGTTAATATGGGAGAAAATATGGCAGTGTTGCAAACTAAAATTTATACAAGAAAGTTTTTCCGCACACTTAAAAAGGAAAGCTTAATTTCAATTATTATAGGTGTAATTATTACTCTTCTTGTAATGTCTGTAACACATAAAAATATGTTTGAAAATTTTGAAGGCACAAAGTCAGGTATGTTCGCACTTATATGCGTATGTATATGGATTGGTATTTTCAATTCCATACAGCTTGTATGCCGTGAAAAAAATGACATTGTAAAAGACGAGCTTGACAAATCTCTGTATGCTTCGGCATATATGGCGGCACATTTTATTTATCAGTTCTTTTTGTGCCTTATTCAAAGCTTTATTGTTTTTCTTATTTTTTATCTGTATATGATAGGTAAGGGAGATATAGGCTCGCCGTTGGCATATCTTATAACAATTTTTCTTATAATGTTTGCATCAGATGCAATGGCGTTTGTTATTTCAACCGCCGTGCCAAACCCTATAGTTGCCATGACGGTAATGCCACTTTTGCTTCTTATACAGCTTGTTATGGCAGGAGTGCTTTTTGAGCTTGGTGATATGGCATCCTTCTTTGCTAATTTTACCATAAGCAAATGGGGTATGGCATCACTTGGTAAAATAGGAGATATAACCTCAATTCCGTCAAGGATGAGGCAAAAGCTTGACTTTACTCCGCCGGGAGGCTGGATAAGCAGCAGCGATGCAGAAATGTACGACGGCGGAATGATAGACGTTATAGGCTGTTGGTTCCTGTTTACAATATTTATTGCGGCATTTTATTTTATGAGCGTAGGTGCACTTAAGCTTACAACAAAAAAGGTTAAAAAGTAAAATATAAAAGACTGTGAAAAAGCAAGTAACCGCAAGGAAAATTTGGTGTTTCCTTGCGGTTTTTTGTGTCTTTAGATGTGAAAATAAATCTCATTTTCCGGTTGGTTTAACATTAACATCAGGTTTTATATCACCGTCTATTATGCCATTTTCTTCTTCAAATTTTTTAATGTTTTCTCTTATTAAAACAAGTACATGACTGTTTACTGAACGACCTTCGTAATCTGCAACATGTCCAATCTTTTTCAGCATTTCTTCTTCAATTCGTATAGATACACTCTTTGTAGCCACAAAATCACTCCTAAATAAACATATTATGTGTTTATTTTATTTAAATAATGTGATATAATGTCACAAATAGATATATAATATATCTAAAATATTTTTGGAGGGTAGTATTTATGGCAGAATTTTGTTTGGAATGTTATAATAAAATTAATGACACAGATTATAAGAAAAAGGATGTTGTTGAGTCTTCTTTTCCTGAATTGTGTGAAGGATGCGGAGAATGTAAAAAGGTTGTTATCGCTGAAAGTAACAGGGGTAGGACAGGATGCTTAATCTACTTGGCAATATTGACAATATTTATTATTGGATACACAGTCAAATCAATATTTTTGAATGAAAAAGGGCTGTTTTAATAACTTTTGGTTATAAAAACAGTCCTCAGCATTTAATTATAACTGCTCAAGCATAAATGCCTTTAAATCTTCAAGCTTGCTTTTTTTCCACTCATTTTCATCTGCTTTTTCGGCAAGGGGGCATATGATGTGAAAGTCAAGTGTTTCACCGGGTACACGTCCCGTACGCATAGGCTGCATAAAATGCTCTTCCCATTTTTCTTCCGATGCATTTTTAAATTCCGTTGGATTTAAGTATATTTGCTGACGCTTCGTTGCAGCCACAAGTACCTTTGCGGAAAGGGGAGCAAGTAAATTATAATCATTTTCCTGCACATCTTTGAATATACGTGGCAAATCTGCCTTTACAACCTGCTGTGTGTCTCTTAAAATTTCCAGACCCATTGCATCAAAGCTAAAGTCTGTTTCCGTAAAGTTAAGCTTTACAAGCAAACCAAGCTCTGTGTTAAACTGTGCCCTTTGGTAATCTGTATCAAAAATGAAATTTCCAAGTGAGTAAAAAATTACCTTATCCCCAACAGTTTCGTAATTCATGGGCACGTGTGGGTGGTGTGCAACCACAATGTCTGCACCCATCTGCAGGTATTTGTGATAACGCTCACGGGTGTACGGTGACGGCAAGGGTGTAAATTCCTCACCTGCGTGTGCTACCACAACACACCATCTGCACTTAGCTTTAATTTCATTTATTGTATTTTGAATCTCGTCCAAATCACTCCAGCTGTAACAGCCTGCCTTGTTTTCGTCGGCTACTCTGCAGGCACGCTGATAGCCTACACCAAAAAGACCTATACCGCCTGCCTCGTTTAAAACAATATGCTTTCGAGCCTCGGTAATATTCATACCTGCACCTATTGTCTGCACATTGTTTGCCTTTGCATACTGAAGTGTGCTTTCCATTCCGAACTCACCTGCATCCATAATGTGGTTGTTGCAGATGTTCCATATATCAGCCTGCATATTGTTAAGAACCTTTACAGCCTTTGGGTTCATTGTGTGCAAAAGCTGACGTACACCGTCTTTTTCTTTATTTTCAACATTTTCGGCAATCGGACCTTCCACATTTACAACAACGTGGTCACCGCTGTGCAAAAAATCAAGAACTTCTGCTGAAAGCAGGTTTGGATCGTCCCATTTTCCGTCCATATATTTGTCAAAGCCAATGTCGCCCGTAAAAACCAGGGAAGTTTCTTTTTTCATAGCAGGTATCCTTTCGTGATTGTGTATAGTTTAATTTTACCACTGTTTATGGGTTAATTCAAGCTATACTTCAATAAATTCCACATTACTGTATTTTGACTTGAATTCATCGCTGAATCTGTAGTCGGTTATAATTGCATCAACATCATTTGCAGTCATAAGTACATTTTTTCCGGCAAGGTTTACTTTTTCGTGGTCTACCAGATACACTGCTTTTTCTGAATTTCGTCGCATTATGTTAAGAAGAAGCTTGTATGCTTCACCGCCGACAATTTCGCCATTATCATTTATACCGATAGACGCAAAAAAGAATTTATCTGCCTTGTATTCCATAAAATTTTTTACGCACAAATCCCCTCCAAGCATAGATGGAGATTCAATAATTTCTCCTCCCATACAAATTGTTCTTATGTTGGGAAATTCACTTAAGTATGCCACAATAGCAATATTGCTTGTTATTATGGTTATGTCTTTTTTGTCCACAAGGTATAGTGCCATATATTCCGTTGTTGATGATATATCAATGAAAATTGTATCCCCATCTTTTACAAGCTCTGCGGCGGCTTTTCCGATACGCTTTTTTTCATTTTTCATTTTGTGATATCTGAATCTTAATGGTATAATTTCGTTGTTGTCAACAAGCTCTACACCTCCGTGACTGCGTATTATCATCTTTTGCTGTGCCATATAGTTAAGGTCACGGTTTACGGTTGCCTTGCTGTAACCTATTTTATCACAAAGATATTTAACGTTTACATAATTGTTTTCACGCAGAATTTTTAAAATTTCATCCACACGCTCTTTTTGATACATAAAATCACTCCAAATTTGAGACTTTTTGAGATTTTCTCTTTTTTATGAACCTAATTGATTTTTTTGTATAATTATATTACAATATAAAAAAACAAAAGTCAACACAAAATGACATCCTTAGCCGAAAGATAGTAACCCGAACCCGCCTTAAACAGCGTAATTTCGGCATCTTCAGGTTTGTCATCTTTGCAAGGCTGACGGATTGCCGAGTATTTTAACAAAACGAAAGCGAAAATTCGCCTTTAAAAATCGAGGTTTGGATTATTCTCTTTCGGCTAATATTGATTCGGGAGTGATTTAAATGGCGGAAAAGTACGATAAATTTGATTGTATAAATATGATTATTAATTTTATTGAAAAGAACTATGCCCAAAATCACTCTGTTGATTTTTATGCAGATGCCTGCGGATTGGATAAGCATTATTTTATAAAGCTTTTCAAGGAATATACCGGGGTTTCTCCACACCTTTACAAAACAAAAATACGTATGGAAAAAGCAAAGGAGCTTTTAAGAAATACGGAGCTTAGAAATTCGGAAATTGCAGAGCGTACAGGCTATTCCACACCCTATTATTTTAGCCGCATTTTTAAATCTCATGTAGGACTTTCCCCAAAAACTTACAGAAAAAACAACAAATGATAAAGTGACAGAAACTTTTGTTGTATAATCCATTCTTTTGTGATAAAATGTGAGCATAACAAAACAGGAGGCCGGCTTTATGAAAATAATATGTCTTGCTGAAAATACCTGCCTGAGCGGTAAATATAATGTTGAACACGGTTTGTCACTTTATATAGAAACAGGGAATAAAAAAATACTTTTTGATATGGGGCAAACTGACCTTTTTGAAAAAAATGCTGAAGCTATGGGTATAGACCTTAAAGCAGTAGACTTTGCCGTGCTTTCTCACGGTCATTATGACCACGGAGGAGGACTTAAAAGGTTTTTGGATATAAATACAAAAGCATCTGTGTATTTAAGCCGCTATGCCTTTGGCAAGTACTACAACGGTACGGAAAAATATATAGGTCTTGATGAGGATTTGAAGGAAAATTCAAGGCTTGTTTTTACCGACAATTTTTTGGAAATCGAAAATGGCATTACCCTGCATTCCTGCAACGATAATAAAAAGGCTTTTGATCTTGGAAGCTTCGGACTTACAATGATGGAAGATGGTAAGCTTTTGCCTGATGACTTTCGCCACGAGCAGTATTTACTTATAGAGGAAAACGGCAAAAGAGTTTTAATAAGCGGATGCTCACATAAGGGTATACTTGATATTACAGGTTGGTTTTCGCCCGATGTCCTTGTTGGCGGCTTTCACTTTTCAAAACTGCCTTTAGATGACAGTTTGGCTGGATATGCAAGGTTTCTTGATAAATTCAATACAGAATTTTACACCTGCCATTGTACAGGAACGGAACAGTTTGAATTTATGAAAAAATATATGAAAAATCTAAATTACATTTCAACAGGTGACTGTGTTGAAATATAAAAAATGCGGTGTATTTTACATCGCATTTTTTACAACAGTAAGTTGACTTCTTTTTTTCTTTTTATATACAAAATAAACCATAATGGCGTGCATAATAAATGTTCCTATCCATGAAAGCGGAAAGCATATAAAAAGCGATTCAAATGTACCTATTGCCTTAAAGGCGGTCATAATCCATAAAATACGGATGCCGCAAACACCTGTAACAGCTGTTATCATATTTATAAAGGAGGCTCCCATACCTCGAAGTGTACCGCTCATAACATTCATAAATCCAAGAAGTCCGTATGAATATCCGAGTATACTAAACTTGCGTAATCCCATTTCTATAACTTCCGGTTGGTTTGGTGCATAAAAACTTATTAAAAATTCTCCGAGGAAAAATGTTATTAAAGATTGTATTCCCCAAAGGAAAATAACATACGTTATACAGATAAAAGCTGTATTTTTTATGCGTTCAAACTTCCTTGCCCCGAAGTTCTGACTTGTAAACACAATGGCCGCATGATACAGGCTGTTGACCATTACACTATAAAAATCGGTTATACTTGATGTTGCTGCACTGCCTGCAATTGCCGCAGAGCCGAAGCTGTTTACACTTGACTGCACCAGCAGATTGGAAATGGAATATACCGAACTTTGAATTCCCGATGGTAAGCCGAATCTTAAAATTTTCAAAAAGGGTTCTTTGTAAATACGTATTTTCCGAAGGGAAATTCTTGTTTCGTCTTCTTCGTGGCACAGAATATATAAAATGGTAACTGCCGTAAAAAATTGTGAAATTACCGTTGCAGCTGCTACGCCGCTTGCCTTCATATGTAAAATACATACGAAGAAAAGATTAAAGAGCACATTAATAATACCCGATATTGTTACAACATAAAGTGCTCTTTTGTTGTCGCCCTTTGCATTTAAAATGGCAGTGCCGAAATTGTATACAAGTGATGCAGGAAAGCCAATTGCCATAATGCGAAGGTAGTCACAGGCTTCAGGCATAACATCAGTGGGGACGTCAATTAAATTAAGAAGGGGTTTTGTAAACAAAAGACAAATTGCCGAAATAATTAACCCTCCACAAATAGCTACGGCAATGGTTGTATGAGAAGCTTTTTCTATTTTTCCTCTTTCTCTTGCTCCTATTGCCTGGGCGAGGACAATTGTTGCACCTGCTGATAATCCGATAATAAAATTAAGAAACAGCTTTATAAGCGTCGTGCAGGTTCCTACACCTGCCAAAGCCTGCGGACCTGCAAATCTTCCCACAACAACAATATCTGCTGCACTGTAAAGATGCTGTACAAAAGCAGTAAGCATATGTATTGCCGCAAACTTTAATATTTTATTCCAAAGAGAACCGTTTATCATATCAATACTATGTGTTTTAATTGCCATAATCATTCCACCTTCCAACAGCATTATAGCACACTTAAATTAAATGTATATAGAAACATAGAAACTATATGGATTTTTATAAACTGTTTTTAAAATACCTTTATTGAATAAAAACTTTATATGTGTTAGAATAACAGTAGTGTTTAATGACTTAAGAGGGTGATAATATGTTTGCGAATATAGAAAATATTAAAATAGAAAGTATTTATGCAGGAAACGTAAAAAAGTCTTTGTCGCATTCCTACCGAAAAAGCAATACCCTTGTTCTCAGAACATCGGGCTATGTACGCTATGTTTTTCCTGAATTTACTTTTGAGGCTTTTCCGGGGGATATCGTTTTTTTGCCCCGTGGCTCTCGTTATGAGCTTATGAAGCAGACGGACGAACCTTGCGGGTATGTAGGCATAAGGCTTGAAGATGAGATTTGTAATGAACCCCCATTTATGTACTCAATTGAGGGCTTTCCCGAAGCTCTCGAACTTGAAAATAACCTGCCTGATATGTGGAAATTCGGCGGAATAGCAGAGCATTACAGATGCTATGCTGTTGTATACAGTCTTTTAGCATACTTAAAGAATCTGGAAAAGATTACTTATGCAGACAAAAAGAAATCAAATGTTATTGCTCCTGCTATTTCATATCTGAAAGAGCATATTTACGACTGTAATTTAAAAATAGAAACTCTCATTCAGCTTTGTGGCGTTTCAGGTACATATTTCCATAAAATATTCAAGACTAATTATTCCGTTAGTCCTCAAAAATATATTTTAGGTAAGCGTCTTTCCCACGCAAGGTCGGTTATAGATACCGGCGATTTCAACAGCATTTCTGAAATTGCAGCCTTGGTAGGGTATAATGACCCTTTGTATTTCAGCCGGGCTTTTAAGAAAAAATACGGCGTTTCTCCGCTTCATTATGCAGAACATATTTTTATGGATTAGATATAAAAGATGTAAAAGGGCGTTGCCTCAATTTAGTGAAAAATCACTTATTGAGACACGCCCTTCTTGCATATTTAAAAGTATAATTATAATGTCTCCGACGGGGTACTTTTGCCCACACAAAAGTGCCTCCCCTGCGGATAGCGGAATAAAACAAAAGACAGCAACCAATTTAAGTTACTGTCCTTTAGAGTACACTTCATATGTGTAATGCTGTTGCAAATACTTCTTTGTGGTTTTTAATATAGGTAAGATACGGAGTTAAGTATTTGTCGTTAATGAAAACCAACTCGTCAAGTTCACAATTTATAAGATTAAGGGAAACTGACTGAATATCGGTTGAAAAATAGGACAAAAAATCGTTTAACAAATATCTTGTTGTTTCATTCAGCAGGGCGCCAATAGTTTCATAATGAAAATAAAAGGTTGAACGGTTTACCCCTGCCTCTTTGCATATTTCACTTACTGTTATATATTCAAAGGATTTCTTTTTAAGTAAAGAAAACAAAAACAAGCCTCAATTTTTTTATCAAAAATAAGGCTTGTTTGAAATGGCGCGCTTGACAGGAGTCGAACCTGCGACAACCCGGCGTCGGAGGCCGGTGCTCTATCCACTGAGCTACAAGCGCATATAGTTGGGATGTAAAAATATCCCTGAACGAAAAAGTGAAAATCAGGTAAAAGAAAGGCCGTAAGGATTTTTACAATAACAACCCCTCAGCCAACTTCGTTGACAGCTCCCCTTATAAATCCCTCCACCGCTAAGGCGGTCCCCCTCCCTTTAGGCAAGGGAGGCTAATCGGGGAGCCGTTATATATTTTGCTTTTATGCTTACCTTTTTACATCACCTGATTATTTAATAATAATCTTATGATATGTCTTCTTACCCTTTTTAATGATTATTTCATCATTTTCAAACATTGAAAGGGTAATATTTGCAAATGGGTCTGTAATCTTTTCATTGTTTACGGACACACCGCCCTGCTGTACAAGACGTCTGCCCTCACCCTTTGAAGGGATAAGACCTGCCGCAAGCATAACGTCAAGAATTGTCATACCGTTTTCAAAGTCTGCCTTTGCCATTTCTGATGATGGCATATCAGCAGTATTTCCGCCGTTTGCGAAAAGTGCCTGTGCAGCTTCTTTTGCTTTGTCAGCTTCTTCGCTACCGTGTACCATCTTTGTAAGCTCGTAAGCAAGTGTTGTTTTAGCTTCGTTTACATCCTTTGCATCACCGCTTGCTTTGAACTTGTCTTCCATAGCTTCAATATCTTCAACAGGAATAAATGTAAGCATTTTAAGGCATCTGTAAACGTCGGCATCGTCAACATTTCTCCAGTACTGATAAAATTCAAAAGGAGAAGTCTTGTTCGGGTCAAGCCATACGGCACCGCCCTGAGTTTTACCCATTTTAACACCTGCACTTGTTGTAAGAAGTGCAAAAGTCATACCGTAAACTTCTTCCGCATCCTTTCTGCGTACAAGCTCCATACCTGCAAGGATGTTTGACCACTGGTCATCACCGCCAAGCTCTATTTTACAGCCGTAGTCCTTGTGTAATTTGTAGAAGTCATAGCCCTGCATAAGCATATAGTTAAATTCAAGGAATGAAAGACCTTTTTCAAGTCTTTTCTTGAAGCACTCTGCACGAAGCATATTGTTTACTGAAAAATGTACGCCGATATCACGCAAAAACTCAACGTAGTTAAGGTCTAAAAGCCAGTCACCGTTGTTTACCATAAGTGCCTTGCCCTCGGAAAAATCAATCATACCCTGGAACTGCTTTTTAAAGCAGCTTACGTTGTGGTCAATATCTTCTTTTGTAAGCATCTTTCTCATGTCTGTTCTGCCTGATGGGTCACCGATCATAGCAGTACCGCCACCCATAAGTGCAATAGGTCTGTGACCTGCCTTCTGCATATGTGCCATAATAACCATCTGCAAGAAGTGACCAACGTGCAAGCTGTCTGCTGTTGGGTCAAAGCCTATATAGAAAGATATTTTATCATTTTCAAGCAAATCTTTAACTTTTTCAGGATGTGTAACCTGCGCGATAAGTCCGCGTCTTTCAAGTTCTGTATAAACTCCCATAGTGTTTTACCTCTGTTTCTTAAATAATCTAACTTATAATATACTATTTTTACCTTAATTTGTCAAGAAAATCAGCGTTTTTTCAATTCTACAATTGTTACGCCTGTTTCACCTTCTCCGTATACACCAAGGCGGTAGCTTTTAACACAGGGATTAGTCTTTAACATATCGTGTATTCCCTTACGAAGTACACCCGTACCCTTACCGTGAATAATTGTTACGTTTACAAGTCCGCCAAGGAAGGCTTCGTCAATATATTTTTCTGCGGCAAAAACTGCATCCTCCAAAAGCTGACCTCTAAGGTCAATTTCTGTTTTGATGTTTGCCATACGCAGTGTACCCTGTCTGCCCTTCGTTATGTGCTTGTCGGGGGCGGAATCCTTAAGTAAGCGAAGGTTTGTGATGTGTGAATTAATCTTCATAATACCAACCTGCAAATTAACCATACCCTCTGCATTAGGCGGTGCAAGAACGATACCCTTTTGACCGATATCTAAAATTTCAACTGTGTTACCCACCATAAGCTTTTTGGGAACATTGTTGTTTACAATCGGCTTTGCAACCTGAGCCTTGTCACGGTTTTTAATGTTTTTGTTGATGTTTGTTCTTGCTTCGTTAAGGGCTCTGTTCATTTCCTGCTCGGACTTTAGTTTGCGAGCTTCTTTAATTTCATTTATAACATCTTCGGCTTCCTTTTTAGCCTGTTCAAGAATCTTTTTAGCCTCTTTATTTGCGTTTTCTGTAAGACGCTGTTTTGTACGCTGAAGCTTTTCTTTTTCCGCTTCAAGGTCTTTTTTCAGCTGCTCGGCATCCCGTTTGTATTTTTCAACAAGCTGTTTTTCCTTTTCAGCCTCCTGACGGCTTCTCTCAAGGTTTGAAATTACATCTTCAAATTTAACGTTTTCCTCGCTTAGTCGCTCTGCCGCCTTTTCAATAATGTATTCCGGAAGTCCCAGACGCCGTGAAATAGCAAAAGCATTACTCTTGCCCGGTACACCGATTAACAGACGGTAAGTTGGGCGTAGTGAATTTACGTCAAATTCGCAGGATGCATTTTCAACACCTGTGGTTGTAAGTGCGTAAAACTTAATTTCGCTGTAATGTGTTGTTGCAACGGTAAGAGCACCAAAGTCCTTTACATATTGCAAAACTGCTGTTGCAAGTGCCGCACCCTCGGTGGGGTCTGTGCCTGCACCAAGCTCGTCAAACAGTACCAATGAGTTTGGAGTAAACTGCTTTAAAATATTTACTATGTTTGTCATATGTGATGAAAAGGTACTAAGGCTTTGTTCAATACTCTGCTCATCGCCGATGTCTGCATAAATGTTGTCAAACACGCAGATGTCCGTACCGTCTGCGGCAGGTATTGCAAGACCGCAAGCAGTCATAAGGCAAAAAAGACCAACTGTTTTAAGTGTTACTGTTTTACCGCCTGTGTTAGGACCTGTTACAACCAAGGTTTTAAAGGTTTTGCCAAGCTCTAATGAAATGGGAACAACTGTGTTTGCATCAAGTAGCGGATGACGTCCCTTTTCGATAACTACATAATTTTTGTTGTTTATTTTAGGGGTAATTGCATTTTGCTTAAGTGCAAGCTTTGCCTTTGCAATAACAAAATCTATCTGACAAATTGTACGCTGGTTAACAAAAAGCTCGTGAGATTTTTCCACAGCCATTGCTGTAAGGCTGAAAAGTATACGTTCAATTTCCGCCTTTTCCTTTGCCATAAGCTCGCGGATGTTGTTATTTTCGTTAACTACTGCATTTGGCTCTACGAAAATTGTGGAGCCTGTTGCAGACATATCGTGGACAATACCGCCAACATCAGAGCGGTGCTCTGCCTTTACGGGTACAACGTATCTGCCGTCGCGGATTGTAATTATTGATTCCTGCAAATATTTCTGGTACTTTGTGCTGTGTATAAGGTTATTTAAGTGTTCACGTATTTTTGCGTGTGTAGCCGAAATCTTTCTCCTTATGTTGAAAAGCTCCGGACTTGCACTGTCGGAAATTTCATCCTCGGAAATTATAGCACCGTAAATTTCGTTTTCAAGCTTTCTGTCTGCTGTAAGGCAGTCAAAAAGATAGGATAAAACCGATGGCTCGTCGTGGTATGCCAAAAGTGCACGTGCAATTTTTAAAACCCTTGCAATGTGCAAAAGCTCCTTTGCACTCATCATACCACCCTTTTCACCACGTTTTATGGCGGCGGTAACATCACAAAGTGCAGAAATGTCAGGATTACCCTTTTTAAGTAAAAGCTTTATTGCATATGCCAGCTCTTCCTGAAGCTTTGAAACCTCTTCCATATCTGCGGAAGGTTCAAGCTTATATACCATTTCACGGCTTATGTCGTTGGTGGTACAGTCTGCAAGCATATCCTGTATTTTATTGAATTCAAGTATGTTTTTGTACTTCTGGTCCATTTCTTTGCCTCCTTGTCTGCAAATAGGATTTGGTTTACATAATACTGCGAATTATGTTTTTTTGTGGAAAATTGGGGATAAATAAGCCAGTAAAACCAAGTTATCCCAAGAGTTATCCAAGTTATCCACAGGTAAATTATGTATACCAAATTGCATTTTACGAAAAATAACGGTAAATATTTTTACCGTTATTTTTCGTTATTCATTATCTTCTGCTTCATTTTCAGCAATAACTTCTGCCGGAATGTAGAGATGCTTGTCTATTATGGGGTCTACCATAAAGTTTATTAAAAAGTTCATAAAAGCAATGCCTATAATGCCGAAAAACAGCAGGCCGATGGAAATATTTACAACATACATTGCAAAGGTTATTACGGTAATAATTAAAAATATTAAAATATTCCACGGCAAGTGCGCCAATGTAAGCAACAGTGAATCCTTTAAAACATATTTTAAATTAAGGTCAAATGTAACCAGTATAGGGTACATATAAAAGTGCATCATAAAATATATGAAAAGACACACTGCAAGAAAGCCCAGAGGAATAAGCATAAATGAATTGTTAAGTGCAAGCTCACCGTACATTGCAAAAGCAACGGTTGAAAGGTAGATGATAATACTGTCAACTACAAACAGAATAAAGCCCTTTTTGAAATTTTCAAACATCTGTTCAAAAAAGTCGCTGAAAATCCACACATGCCTTTGACGTGCAAAATATCTTGTTAGAAAGGTAAGCCCGGGCATTATAAAGCCCATACCTATAACCGCAAGGTAAAGTGTACTTGCCGTAAGAAATGCCGCACCCTTAAGTGTTGCAAGGTCACCACGTGCTATTGTTGCATAGCCAAACCATATAAAAAACATAGCAATGAAGCTTGTAACAATATATGTTACATTTGCTTTAACCAAAAGCCAGGCTTTTCTGAATAAAAGCTCCCAGAACAAGGCAAATCTTGGGGTGTATTCTCTTTTTTCTACGCCCTTGCCCTCTTTCATACCAAAAAAATCAAAAGCCATAATTTCCTCCTAAAAATCTATGCCGCACCGTGCATCAACACCTGCATTGTACGGGTGTTTTATACACTTTATTTCAGACACGTAGTCTGCGTATTTCAAAAGTGCTTCGGGAGCATTTCTGCCCGTAAGCACAAGCTCGGTACTATACCGCTTGTTTTTGATAATGTCTGTAACAGCATCAACATCAATAATTTTATTGTTTACGGCACATAAAATTTCATCCAGTATAAGGAGGTCGTGATTTTCGGAAAAAAGAGTTTTTAATATGCTTTCCGTTTCGGCTTTGGTAACAAGCTTTTCCTCATCGTTCATATCATAATAAAACTTTTCGCAGGTGTTTACCCGAATCACTTTTATGCCAAGCTTTTCAAGGGATGAAAGCTCACCTGTGGGTGTTGCCTTTAAAAACTGATATACGGTTACTTTTTTGCCATAACCCGCACATCTTATTGCAAGCCCTATGGCAGAGGATGTCTTACCCTTGCCGTCACCTGTATAGATGTGTACCATACCTTTTTCCATACAAACACTCCTTAAAAGGATATAAAAATATTTTAGCACATTTTTAAATTCAAGTCAATTACAGAGCCTATATTACATTTGCCATATGTAAAATTACAGGAATGAATATTGCCACCAACACAATGCCTGTTACAAGTGCAGGTATAAACATCTTTTTATTTGCAGTTTCATTTTGTACAAAACCTGCCCTTTGCAAAGCGGTAACAATCGGCTTGTAGGTAAACAGTATAAAGCCTGAATTTATAAGCCCCTTTACAAGGTTAAATGGTAAAAATACTGTTGGAAGCATAGGTACAATTACACTTCTGGGTATGTGCATATAAAGGGGAGTTATATAGTAATTCCACAAAAGCATAACTGCGGTAAGTACAATTGTTGCCGCTGCAAGACTTAAGTATGCTCCCTTCATACTTTTTACTTTGTGGTATATAAGTGAAGCAGTGCAGGAAAAAGCCGCCGTGGAAACAATGTTCATAACAAGACCGATAATTCCCGTATCACTTACCGTAACAAGCTCAAGCAAGGATACAACAAGGCTTATTATAAGTGCATACACGGGACCAAGCATAAAGCCGCCTATTGTAATTACAACATCCTTTGCATCGTACTGCAAAAAGCCCTGTACGGCAGGTATGATTTTGCTTACAAACATAAGCACATATGCCATAGCTGAAAGCATGGCAAGGGTTGTCAGTTTTTTTGTGTTCATAATCGATTCTCCTTTTTTTCGGAGTAAAAAAAATACCCCGATAAATTAAAATCGGGGTGTATATGCGAAAAAAGGCATAAAGTGTAAAATGTACACTTATACCGCTATCTTCTCTCATCCGGACTTTACCGTCGGTTTTGGAATTTCACCAAATCAGCTGTTTTTTAAAACAGGTCGCGGACTTTAATGAGATAGGAAAAAATATTCAGAATGGACAAACTGAAACAATTGCGTTCTGAAGTTTTTTACATATCATTATTACCGCCGGTAGGGAATTTCACCCAACCCCCGAAGATATAAGCACACGGGAGTCGAACACCGTATGCCTTAAATTTATAAATTTGCACACTTTCAATTTGTCGTCCTCGCAAGGCGTCAGCCTTCCTTCGTCCTCCGCATAGAAATTGTACTAAATTTCTTTACATTTAAGGTCGAAGAGTTTTAAAATAGCCAATTTGAGTTCAGAAAAGTAAAATTTCGCAGGGAATACTTGACGTATTTTCAAGGAATTTTACGCATTATTAACATAAATTGGCATTTTAAAACCATATGAGGTTCAACTCCCGTGTGCTTAAATTGTACTACATTATATTATATTTGTCAAATGTATAAATTGTCAGTTTTTTTCATAATATTTTGCAAATAATAATTATGAAAATAAATGTTTAGGAGTGATTATATGTCTAAATGCAGTTTCTTTGCAGGTATGGCGGCAGGCATAGTGGCAGGTGTGGGAGCATCAATGCTTATGAAGCCCATGGACGAGTCAGATAAAAAAAGATTAAAAAAAAACACAAGTCGTGTGTTCACGGCAGTGGGAGCAGTGGCGGATCAGTTGTTAGATATGTACAGATAAATAAAAAGGAAATGTAAAAATGATATTCACCCCAAAAGTGTCTAACTTTTGGGGTGAATATCAGGAAATCCTCCCTTACTTAAATTATATAACTGTTTAAATTTTAAAATGAGTTATTTTATTATTGATTATGTTAAAAAAAGGTGGTAGAATACTGTTAGCTATATTTTTGGAGGGGGTTTGTAAATGAAATTTACAGCAGCCGGTGATGCGCTTGTACAGCGCAGAATTTATGAAGGCTATGAAGGCTTTGACAAAATAAGAAAGTACATTGAAAAAGGTGATGCAAGATTTTTTAATCTTGAAACAACTCTTAACTATGAAGGAGAATGCTATGCATCACAGTTTTCGGGCGGTACATATGTAAGAACAGACCCGGAGGTTTTTGGTGATATGTTAGGCTTCGGCTTTAACATAACAAGCTTTAACAACAATCACGCCATGGACTTTTCCTATGAAGGTCTTTTAAAAACAATAGAGTATGTTAACGAATATGACATTCCCCACAGTGGGGTTGGCAGAAACCTTGATGAGGCGTCTGCACCTGCATATCTGGATACTGCAAACGGCAGAGTGGCGGTAATTTCCGTAAACACTTCCTTTGATGCTCCGATGATGGCAGGGATACAGTCAAGAAGAGTTCCGGGACGTCCGGGTATTAACGGTATACGTGAAAATAAAAAAATTCAGGTTACCAAGGAATATTTTGATAAAATAAATGAGGTTGCTAAAGCAACGGGCATTAATGTTGCAAAAAACATTACAAGGGCAGAGGGCTATTACCCACCACTTCCCGAAGGTGTGTGTGAGCTTGGGGAAATGCAGTTTGTACTTGGTGACGAATGCAAGGTTATTTCCACAGCCAACGAAAAGGATTTAGAGCGTGTTAAAAAAGCTGTTTTTGAAGCAAAGCTTCAGGCAGATTACATAATAATTTCCGTTCATTCTCATCAGATAGAGGGTGCAGACAAGGCAAATCCACCACAGTTTTTAATTGATTTTGCACATTTTTGTATTGACATTGGTGCAAATGCAGTTGTAGGTCACGGTCCGCACCTGCTTCGACCAATTGAAGTTTATAAAAACAGACCAATTTTCTATTCACTTGGTGACTTTGTTCTTCAGCTTTACAGCATAAGTTTTGCTCCCGAGGATTTCTATGCAAAGCAGGGACTTAATTCCGATGATACTGTGCACGAGCTTTTAGCAAAGCGTTCCGCAAACTTTACACGCGGACTTATGGCACAAAAGGTTATGAACGAAACTGTTATCCCATATTGGGAAACTGATGACAACGGAGATTTGACATATCTTGAATTACTGCCTTTAGAGCTTTCTATGGGTGGTAAAAAGTCCGATGAAGGCTTGCCGTTTACAACAAAGGATACAAGCTTTATTGAAAGACTTGCAAAAATGTCAAAACCATTCGGAACAGAAATAAAAATGAAAGGCGACGTTGCAGTCTGCACATGGTAGAGGTGTTAAAAATGGGCTTTGAATTTAATAAAGAAATAACAGATTATATTGAAAATTCGATAGATGAGGCAAAGGCACTTTTAAAGGAAATATGCCTTATTCCCGCCCCTTCAAATCACGAGGAAAAGCGAGCAGAATTTTGCAAAAACTGGTTGCTTGGCGTAGGTGCAGAGGGTACATATATTGACGATGCACTTAATGTTGTGTATCCCCTAAACTGCGATAGCAGAGATGATATTGTTGTGTTTATGGCACATACGGATACCGTTTTCCCCGATATGACAGAGCCAATGCCGTATTCCGAGGATGAAAAAAACATTTATTCTCCCGGTGTTGGTGACGATACAGTATGCCTTGTTATGATGCTTATGACGGTAAAATACATTGTCGAAAAGGGCATAAAGCCAAATTGCGGTATGCTTTTTGTTGCAAATTCAGGTGAAGAAGGGCTCGGTAACCTTAAAGGCAGCAGAAAAATTATGGAGGACTATGCAGGACGTGTTAAGGAATTTTATACCTTTGACGGAATGTATAACAGAGTGGTAAATAAATGTGTAGGCTCTCACAGATATAAAATTACACTTGAAACAGAGGGCGGACATTCCTTCAGCAAATTCGGAAATAACAATGCCATACATATTGTATCAAAGCTTGTATGCAGTCTTTATTCCTGCAATGTACCTGTAGTAGGCAACTCAAAAACCACATATAATGTAGGCGTTATCAATGGCGGAACTTCTGTAAATACAATAGCACAAAAATGTGAGCTTATGTATGAATATCGCTCCGACAACAAAGATTGTCTTGATACAATGAAAAAGTTTTTTGAAGCTGAAATTGCCAAAGTTAAGGAAGAAGGCAAGGCAACAGTAAGTGTTGAGCTTGTTGGCGAACGTCCTTGCGGAGGCGATATTGATGCCGAAAAGCTTAATGAAATGACTGAAAAAGTAATTGAAGTAACAAAGAAACATACGGGTATGGAGTGTATTGCAGTTTCAGGCTCTACGGATTGCAATATTCCACAGTCACTTGGCGTTCCTGCAGTATGCCCCGGCGTTTACATGGGTGGCGGTGCACATACAAGAGGAGAATGGGTTGAAAAATCAAGTATTCCCGTTGGTATGAAAATTGTATTTGAATTGATTTTAGGATATTTTAATTAAATAAAGATGGGACTGTAAAAAATTTACAGTCCCTGTTTTTCTGACTTTCTTCAGCCCACCCAATTGAAATTTTGCTCGTTTATTACACCTCGTTTTTTAATTCACATGAGAATTTATAAAGTGCATTGAATTTTTTGAATTTTTCAATCAGATGACCGTCGCCTGAAGGTTCAAAGTGCTTTTCGAATTCAATCATTTCTGCCGCTTTGTCAAAGCTTTCAATTTTGCCGTCGCTTACTGCCGCAATTATTGCAGCACCAAGGCATGCCGCTTCCTTTTCCTTTGGAATCAGAATTGGAAGGTTTGTAATATCCGACTGAAGCTGGCACCATACATCGCTTTTTGAACCACCGCCTGTTGCGATTATCTCTTTTACCGGTGTTCCGCTTTTTTCAATATGTTCACAGTTCTTTTTAAGTAAAAATCCAACACCTTCCATTACGGCGTATGCCATATCAAAGGCATCGTGCTCCTGGCGAAGTCCCCAGAAAACACCTGTTGCATTATTATCAAACTCAGGCGAATTTACGCCTACAAGATATGGAAGAAACAAAAGGTCGTTTCTTTCTCTCTTTGACACCACTTCGTCAATTTCCTTAAATGGGACATCCTTCATACAGGAGTTTTTAAACCACTCAAGGCTTACACCACCGCTTTCCGCTACAGGAAGCATAATATGTGTGTCGGGTAAAAATCCGTAGTGCATTGCAATGCCGTTTGCACCGACAGTTTTTTCATCTGCAAAGGTTGCCATTGCCATAACTGTTCCTGTGGAAAGGGTAATCTTTCCGTTTTTGATATTGCCTGTTCCTATCATTCCCGCAAAGTGGTCAAGTGTACCGATGTTTACCTTTGCTGTTGCTTTGATTCCTATTTTTTCAGCAACATCTTCTTTGATTACGCCTGCCACTGTGCAAGGCTCTGCAAGGGGAGGAAGCTTATCCTCTGTTATACCTATTGCATCAAGCATTTTTTTCCAATAGCATTTTTTGTAAATGTCAAAGTAGAACGAAAATGTTGCAATTGACATATCTGAAAGCTTTTTACCTGTAAGCTTAAACACTATGTAGTCCTTAATGAGCATATAGGTTGCGGCATTTTCAAATATTTCGGGCTTGTTTTTCTTAAGCCACAATATTTTTGTTGCAGGCCATGTTGGAAGCACTGCCTGCTGACCTGTAACACTTTCGCATTCTTCTTGTGAAAATATTTTTTCAAGTTCGGAACACTCAACAACGGAGCGTTCATCCATCCAGGATATGGCGTTCATCAAAGGTTCACCTGTATCTCCCACTACAACAAGTGATTCCGCCTGACCTGTAAAGGCAAGCTCTAAAACAGTATCAACCTTGTTTTCCTTCAGAATTTCGGAAAGAAGTGAAATAAGGTTTTTGGTATATTCCTTTGCATCAAATTCAACAAACCCATTTTCACGTATATAACTTACCGGAATACTGCGACGGTCTTTAAGCTTCATATCTCCGTCATACAAAGCCGCCTTAATATTTGTACTGCCTAAATCAATTCCTAAATACATATTTATATCTCCTATTACATAATAAGTTCAATATTTTATTATACATTAATTTTACTTTAGTGTCAATTATTGATGTGTTTGTCTTTTGACGAAAAAAATTTGGATAATATTAAAATCCTGCTTGACAATATGGACAAAAAATATTAAAATAATATATGGTGCAGTATTATGTGCTATTTATAATTTTTTTTAACCAAATATGATTCACAAAAGTTATTGAAATTAAAATTTTTAAGAGGAGGTGTTTGAGATAGAACTCATTATCAGTTTAGTTGCATTTGTATTAATTATTATTGTGGGTATAATTGCATTCCGTATGGGAATTTCTTATAGAAAGAAAATTGCAGAAGCCGAAATCGGCGGTGCAGAGCAAGAAGCCAAGAAAATAGTTAGTGAGGCTGCTGTGGCTGCTGAAAATAAGAAGAGAGAAGTTCTTATTGAAGCAAAAGAAGAAGCTCACAAAATGCGAATAGAATTCGACAAAGAAATGAAGGAACAGCGTGCTGAACAGCAAAAGTCAGAACGCAGACTTCAGCAAAAAGAAGAATCATTGGACAAAAAAGTTGAACAGTTGGAAAAAAAGGAAGAAGCTCTTGGTGTTAAAAACAAGCAGGTAGATGAAAAGCTTTCTGAACTTGACAAAATTCACGAAAAGCAGATGGAAGAGCTTAGAAAAATTTCCGGTATGTCTCAGGAGGAAGCAAAAGCTCAGCTTTTGAACGCTCTTGAAAGTGAAATCAAACACGAAGCCGCTATTATGGCTAAGGAAATTCAGGACAAGGCAAAGGAAGAGGCAGACAAAAAAGCCCGTGAAATCGTTGCAGGTGCTATTCAAAGATGTGCCGCTGACCATTCTGCGGAAACTACAGTTTCTGTTGTTAACCTTCCAAATGACGATATGAAGGGCCGTATTATCGGTCGTGAAGGTCGTAACATCCGTGCTCTTGAAACACTTACAGGTGTTGACCTTATTATTGACGATACACCGGAAGCGGTTATTCTTTCAGGCTTCGACCCTGTAAGACGTGAAATCGCAAGAATGACACTTGAAAAGCTTATTACAGACGGCCGTATCCATCCGGCAAGAATTGAAGAAACTGTTGAAAGATGCCGTAAGGAAGTTGAGGCAATCATCAAACAGGAGGGTGAACACGCTACATTTGAAACGGGTGTACACGGTTTGCATCCTGAAATTGTTCGCCTTATCGGTCGCCTCAGATACCGTACAAGTTATGGTCAGAATGTTCTTAAACATTCTATCGAAGTCAGCCAGCTTGCAGGAATTATGGCAGGTGAGATGGGCGTAGATATAAAAGTGGCAAAGAGAGCCGGTCTTCTTCACGATATCGGAAAATCCATGGACCACGAAATCGAAGGTTCTCATGTGGATATCGGTGTGGATATTGCTAAAAAGCATAAGGAATCAGAAGAAGTTATCAATGCTATTGCCGCACATCACGGTGATACA